>DATEQW010000001.1:0-10464 GCA_035272245.1 Candidatus Sulfotelmatobacter sp.
GCGGAAGATGCGGAATTCGAAGCGCAGGCGCGCCATTGCCACGTCTGCAGCGATATTCCGGCGGGCGATTGGGGAGTGTGCGGAGAAGCTTCCCTGTTACACAGCGCGATTGAGAATGTAGTTCGCAACGCCATTCGTTACACCCGTGAAGGCACCACGGTTGAGATACACCTGGAGAGGAAAGAGACTTCAGACCGCGCCCAGGCGGTGGTGAGTGTTACTGATTGTGGATCGGGAGTCCCACCCGACGCGCTGGAGAAATTATTTCAGCCCTTTTACCGGTTGGATGACGATCGCGGCCGCCAGACCGGAGGGGTTGGCTTGGGGCTGGCGATCACGGAAAGAGCGGTGCGGTTTCACGGTGGACGCGTTGCGGCCTTTAACCGGCCGGAGGGCGGGCTCTTGATAGAAATTCACCTCCCGCTGCGAGCCAGCGCCAAAGCTGCACTGCAGCCAGAGGCGGTTCCGGCAGAACAAGAAGCCTGATCTCGCTCAAGCTTCAGTCGCTTTCTTACATTCTCGCGTACTGAGGCAACTCGCGGGCATCTCCCCGGTTCCAACCTGCCTGGGGCGTTTGCTCTTCCCGCCCATTCCTGATACATAAATGGATGGCAATTCACGCCTTCACAAAGTGTTCCTGCCCGGTGGGTGGCTGCCGGGGAGCGCTGCCGGGGAGCGCATTAGCACGTTCACAGGAGATAAAGCGAAGAATGCGGACAAGGTTTACTTGGATGCTGGGAGTAGCAGTCCTGATTTCGATCGGGGTTCTAGTGGCGTGCAGCACGAAGTACTCGTCTTCGAACAATGGGCTGGTAGTGGTCTCCACGCAGGGCAATGCCGACATGGACACCTTTAGCCTTGATCTGGTGAATGGGCATGTGGCGCAGATCTTCAATTCGAATGGTCCGCCGACCAATGGACAACCAACCGCCGTGGTTCTTGACCCGGCTGGAACGTTTGCCTATGTGATGATCGCGCAGAGTTCGGCGGTGGTTGACAGCGCTACTGGAATCGAAGCATTCCCGGTCGCGTCTGACGGCAAATTAGGATCGGGAACAACGACAACTTTGAAGGGCGGGGTTACGCCAGTCGCGATGGTGATTGACTCGGCTGGAAGATTTCTTTTCGTCGCTGACTCTACCCCTCCTGCTGTATCGGTGCTCGCCATCGGAAGCAATGGCGCTTTGACGGAGGTGTCAGGCTCTCCTTTTGCTCTGACGACGACGCCGGGCCAGCCCAGCCGCGGAGCCATTCCAAGCCCTTCCGCACTCGCCGTGACACCGACAGTCTACCCCTCGGCTTTCGCTCTTTGCTCGGGCAACGTGGCTCCCACGACAGAGAATCTTTATGTGACCGATTCGACAAACTACGTCGTGCGGAACTACCTTGTTTCGTCCACAGGCACCCTGACGGAGGTCCTCCCAGAGAGTGCGACAGGTTCGGTGCCTTCCGGAGTAACAGTCGATCCTTGTAACCGATTCGTTTACGTATCCAACTCGCAGCCCGACAATACGGTCAGTGCCTATACAATTTGCCGGGTTGTTTCCTTGCCCAGTTGTCCCAAAGCGGATTTCAGCCTACTCCCAGTCAGTGGTTCGCCGTTTGCTGCAGGCAACAGCCCCGGGCCCTTGCTGATGGACGCCTACGCCGGTTTCCTATACGTCGTCGATAGGGGCCAGAACGCGATTTCGTCCTTTCGCGTCAGCACCACAACCGGGAGTTTGACCGTGCTAAGCCCGACGCCGATTACAACCAATTCGTATCCGACCTCGATCGCAATTCGCAGCGACGATAGCTGGATGCTTGTGACCAACCTTAACTCTGCCAATCTTTCGGAATATGCCATCACTCCCTCAACTGGCGCCCTGACACCACAATCGCCAGTTCAGACCGATAACTTTCCATGGGGAGTTGCCGTGAAGTAGTTGTCCGGCGGGGCGCGACGCTACGTGGGAATTTTCAGAATCAAGTAAGCACCGACCAAGGCGAAGATCAAATCCGGCGACCAGGCCGCCAGAGCCGGCGGAAGCTGGCTGAGATCTCCCATAGCCTCAAACAACCGCGACACCACCGTGTAAACGACGGCGATTCCCACCGCGACCGCGACGCCAGTGATCGCGCCTTTCTTGGCTGCCGACAATGAGAACGGCACGGCAAGCACAGCCATAATCAGAGTAATCAGCGGGAACGAGAGCTTCTTGTTGAGCTGTACCCGGAGCCGTACCACGTCGAAGCCGCTTTGCTGCAAGTCGCGGATATAGCGGCGCAACTCTTCATAGTTCATCTCCGAATATTGTTTCACTTCCTTCTTGAAGTAAGACGGCGCCTCGCTGAGCTCTGGAAAGGTCGAAACCTCAAAGGTGCGGAAGGCGGCAATCGCTGGGCCATTTAGAGAACGCTGCCAACCTCGTTCGAAGATCCAGCGATCCAGATTGTCAGCCCAGTGTGCGCGATCGGCGTGGATGCGCTGCGTGATGGCGAAGCTGGCAGGATCGATTTGATAAATCGTGACGTTGGCAAACTGATCGCGATCCGGATCAAAGAACTGGTAGTAGTAGATGTCATTGTGCTGTCCGAAAATCCACTTGCGGTCCGGACGCAAGTAGGTTTGCGCAGGCTTGCCCTTGATTTGGTTGTGCAGGGCTTCCTGCCGCTTGTTGGTGTGAGGCAGGTAGAACTGATCGGCGAAAAATAATCCTGCCGCGAGCACCGCGGCCGCGGCGAGCACGGGTGTGACGATACGATAGATGCTGGTGCCCGTCGCTTTGATTGCTGTGATCTCATTAGAGCGATTCATCAGGCCAAATGTAATGAGTACCGCCAGCAGCATAATCAACGGAGCTACGCTATACAGCAGGTAAGGAGCGACGTTGAGGAGATATTCCGCGACCACGATGGCAGGTGTCTGATTGCGCAAAATGTCGCCCAGCAACTCGAACAGAGTGAAGACCAGAAGCAGAACCACGAATGCCGAGAGAATCATCCCCAGGTAGACAAAGAAATCGCGCAGCACATAGTCATCGAGCAGCGTGGGAAAGCTGGCGCTGAAGACGCGGCGGCGGGTGGAGGCACGCTCGAAGGCATTAGCGCTGTCTCTGCGTCCCAATCGGAATGTTGGCACCTGACCGTTGCTGTGGGGCGTTGCGCGCTTTCCGGCGAGGCGGAAGGCCGAAAGCGCGATGGGCCGGCGTTCGGCTTGCCACAGCAGAATCGCGCCAGCCGCAAAGAACGCGATGTTCGCCAGCCACGCTCCGAACATGGGGCCGACCTTGCCTTGGCGCGCCAACGACACTCCAATCAGCGAAACGAAGTAATAAACGAAAACCAGCACGATTGTAAGGACGAATCCTCCCGACTTCCCGCTCTTCTTCGAAGAAAGCCCTAGGGGAATTCCAACCATCGCAAGTACCAGGCAGGCGGTTGGCAACGCAAAGCGGCGATGAAATTCGATGAGGTACCAGCGTGCCGAGATGGGATCGACGCGGCCGGCATAGTCGCGCAGCATGCCCGTGCTGATTAGCCCGACGGGAACCTGCTCATCCGCCTTGTTCTCCGCCGCGGGAAGCTCGATAGGAATATCGGTTTGCTGAAAAGTTGAAATCTGATAGCGGTCCGCCAGTTGGGGAAGCGTTTCGTGAGTGGCCCCATCGATTAAATGCAGATGAAGTCGATCCTGGCCCTCGGGGACGAGAACACCTTCCCGAGCCAACGTGACAGTCGGATTTGCGGGATCGGTGATATCGGCGAGAAATACGCCCTTCCAAACTGCGCCGCCTTGCGCGCTGTGTACGTCCTGCACATAAAGCACGTACTTCGGAAATCCTTCATAGAAAACGCGAGGCTGCACTTCGTAGGAAACCTGCGAGCCCTTGAGCTGATCTTCGAGATGTCCTAGCGAAGCCAACGACCATGGCGCTAGATAAAGTCCATTGCCCAGTGCCAGAAGCCATGCGCCCACGACGAAAATCGCCAACACCCGGCCAAAGTTCCACACGCCCATGCCGCTGGCTCGCATCGCGGTAATCTCGCTGTCGGTGGCGAGTCGACTCAATCCAATGAGAATTCCCACGAGCACGCTCATGGGGATGGTGTAAGTAAGGGCGAGAGGGACCGTATAAAAGAAAATCTCGGCCACGCTGGGCAGAGGGGCGCTGGCCCGCACCACAAGTTCCAGAATGCGTCCCAGATCGCGCGTAAACAGAACGAAAGTAAAGATGGCCGCGCCGATCAGGGCGTGCGAGGTTACTTCGCGGAGTATGTAGCGGGTGAGAATCCGCATGGGAGACGCGTCTGATCGCAGTCTAGCATGGGAGATCGGAAGCCGACTTGCAGACAGACTTAGCTATCCAGCCTTCAGAAACAGCGCCCCCAGCGGCGGCAACGTAAGTTTCAGCGAATAGGGACGTCCGTGCGCCTCTTCTTCTTCGGCATGAACGCCACCGAGGTTCCCGACGCCCGTGCCCCCGTATTCTGAAGCGTCACTGTTCAGAAGTTCACGCCAATAACCGCCCCCCGGCACGCCAATGCGGTAGCCAACGCGCGGGATCGGCGTGAAGTTGCACACGACGAGCACCGTATCTTTCGGGGACTCGCTCTTGCGCAGCAGTGAAATCGTGCTGGTGAGATTATCGTTACAATCTACCCACTCGAAACCCGCGGCGTTGGTATCGAGCGTGTGCAGCGCGGACTCGGCGCGGTAAAGCCGGTTCAGTTGTCCCACCCACTCCTGCAGGCCGCTGTGCACCGGATACTGCAACACGTGCCACTCCAGGCTGCTGTCGTGCGTCCACTCGCGGACCTGGCCGAACTCGTCGCCCATAAACAGGAGTTTCTTGCCCGGCTGAGCATACATGTAGGCATAAAGGAGCCGGAGATTGGCGAAGCGCTGTTTTTCGTCGCCGGGCATCTTGCCGATCAACGATCCCTTTCCGTGCACGACTTCATCGTGCGATAGCGGCAGCACGAAATTCTCCTGGAATGAATACAGCATGCGGAAGGTGAGCTTGCTGTGGTGATACTTGCGATGAATGGGATCCTGTTTGAAATACTCCAGCGTGTCGTGCATCCAGCCCATGTCCCACTTCATGCCGAAGCCGAGACCGCCCAGATACACCGGCCGCGAAACCATGGGCCAGGACGTGGACTCTTCCGCAATCGTCTGGACTTCCGGATGCTCTTTGTAAACTTCCTGATTGAAGCGGCGGAGGAAGTCGATGGCTTCCAGGTTCTCCCGCCCGCCGTATTTGTTGGGAATCCACTCCCCGGCGTGTCGCGAATAGTCGAGATAGAGCATGGAAGCGACCGCATCCACGCGCAGGCCGTCGATGTGATATTTGTCGAGCCAGAACATCGCACTCGACATCAGAAAGCTGCGTACTTCAGTGCGACCGTAGTTGAAGATGTGCGTCTTCCAATCAGGATGGAAACCTTGGCGCGAATCCGCATGCTCGTATAGATGTGTTCCGTCGAAATACGCGAGGCCGTGAGCGTCAGAAGGGAAGTGGGAAGGCACCCAGTCGAGAATCACGGCAATGCCATGCTGGTGCAGATAATCCACCAGGTACATGAAATCCTGCGGCGTGCCGTAGCGCGAAGTCGGAGCAAAGTAACCGGTCGTCTGATATCCCCATGAGCCGTAAAAGGGATGCTCCATTACCGGCAGGAATTCCACGTGCGTGAAGCCCATGCGGCCCACATACTCCGCCAACCGCGGCGCCGTCTCGCGATAGGTCAGCGGACGGTTATGTTCCTCGGGAACCCGCATCCACGAGCCAAGATGCACTTCGTAGACTGAGATGGGAGCGCGCAGGGAATTGCGCGCAGCGCGTTTCTCCATCCACTCACGATCGCTCCACTGATAGTCAAGCTCCCACACTACCGAAGCGGTTCGTGGCGGCTTCTCGTGCCACAAACCCATGGGATCGGCCTTGTCAATCTGGTAGCCGTGGCTCCGCGACTCAATGTGAAATTTATAGAACGTACCCTTGCCCACGTCCGGGATGAACCCTTCCCAGATCCCTGACGAAGATCGAGGAGTGAGTAGATGTGTGCGCGGATTCCAGGAATTGAAGCTGCCGATCACGGAGACCAGGCGTGCATTCGGGGCCCAAACGCTGAACATCGTGCCCGCTTTTCCGTCGCGCGTAACCAGATGGGCGCCCACGGTCTCGTAAAGACGGTAATTGCTTCCCTCGTTGAACAGGTAAAGATCCTGATCGGAGAGCAGCGTCGGAGAGTCAGAAACGGCGGCGATGGGAGTTTCAGGCATTTTCCGCGTTCTTAGTGTACCGGAAGATGTACTCGGCGATACACCGAGACTGGGATGCCGCAAACTTATGAAAGGATGATCCAGGATTTTCTGGCGCACCATACGCCGCGTTCTTTCGTGTACTGTCGTGACGGAATCGCCGTGCTAGACTTGCTTTTCCAGCCATGCCCGCCCTGCGTCTGATTCTTCTCTGGCACCAGCACCAGCCGTTCTACAAGGATCTGGTGACCGGCGAATATCGTTTACCCTGGGTGCGGCTCCACGCGCTCAAGGATTATTACGGCATGGTGAAACTGTTGGATGAGTTCCCCAGCGTTCACCAGAACTTCAACTTGGTGCCATCGCTGATTACCCAAATTCAGGACTACGTAACGGGAACTGCGCAGGATCCTTTTCTGAGCGTAGCCGCCAAGCCTGCCAGGGACTTCACGCTAAAAGACCGGCTCTTCGCCCTGCAGTATCTCTTTCAGGCCAACCCGGGGAACGTGATTGCGCGATATCCCCGTTATCGCGAGCTATGGGAGCGTTACCGCGAGCACGGGTTTTCGCCGGAGAAAGCCGAAAAATATTTCCAGCCGCGGGACTTCACCGATCTGCAGGTGCTATCGCAGATTGCATGGTTCGACGAATTTTTTCTGGAGGAAAAAGACGTCGCGGCACTGATCAAGAAGGAGCGCGATTACTCGCTCGAGGATCAGAATTTTGTGATTGCCCGTGAGCGAGAACTGCTGGGCAAGGTTTTGCCAGCGTATGCTGCAGCCGCTAAGAAAAAATCCATCGAGATTTCGGCGACCCCTTTTTATCACCCCATCCTTCCACTGGTTTGCGACACCAACGCCGGAGCGGTCTCCTCGCCCGGGTTGCCGCTGCCCCAGAACCGCTTTCGTCATCCCGAAGACGCGCGCGAACAGCTAGTCCGCGCACTTGATCTTCACCAGGAAGTGTTTGGTGTGCGCCCGCAGGGCGTGTGGCCGTCGGAAGGTAGCGTCTCTGAGGAGACGCTAGCAATCGCGCACAGTCTCGGGATCAAATGGATGGCTACCGACGAGGGCGTGCTCGGGCGCAGCACCGGGGTGTTCTTCCAGCGCGACGGAAACGGCCGCTTGCCCCCGCATTTGGCGGATCGGCTCTATAACATCCACCGCTACGAGAACGCCCAGGCCTCAATGCATCTGGTATTTCGGGACCACACCATTTCCGACTTGATCGGTTTCGTCTATTCCGGAATGGATCCGGCGGAAGCTGCCGGACATCTTCTGCGCAACATCAAAGACGCCGCTCAGCCGGTGCTGGCGCAAGGTCGCGATGCCGTGGTGTCGGTGATGCTTGATGGAGAAAATGCCTGGGAGTATTACCCGAAGTCAGGGCGCGAATTTTTGCGTCGATTCTATGACGCCTTGCAGCGCGAGGGAGGCCTCGAACCAGTAACGGTTTCTGAGGCAGTCGCCCGTCAACGCAACGTCTCGCCCTTGAAGTCCCTCGTACCCGGATCCTGGATCAACGCCAACTTCAACGTCTGGATTGGCGCTCCGGAGGACAATCGCGCGTGGGACTATCTCCACCATGCCCGCGAATTTTATGCGCAGAATGCCACTCGCGCCACTAAGGCGCAACGAAAACTGGCTTTTGAAGAAATCCTGATTGCGGAGGGCAGCGATTGGAATTGGTGGTACGGTCCCGAACACCATTCGGCGAACGATCGCGATTTCGACGAGCTGTACCGCAAACATCTGTCGAATATTTATCAGGCGCTGGGAGCGGCGCCGCCGGATTATCTGGCACAGCCCATTACCGCCGGCGAGGTGCGCCCGGCCTTCACAGCGCAGACTGCTTACATCCATCCTCGCGTCTCCGGCGACAAAATTCGCTACTTCGAGTGGATGGGCGCCGCTATTTTCACCGCCGATCAGCGCGCCGGTGCCATGCATGGAAAACAGTTCCTGCTCGATTCCGTTTATGCCGGAATCGATACCACATTCGTTTACGGCCGGCTGGATTTCGCCGGTCCGGTCCCGGATATGGATTTCGAACTAGTGGTGAACTTGGAATCGTGGGCGAGCGGAGAAGCCCGACCACGGCGGACTCTGCGCCTCGATGCGAAGGTGCAAGAATGCAAGCTCAAGGAATGGAAAGTTGAGGGGCACGAAGGATCCTCAGCCGCTTCTTCGCCGAAAGGTGAGGAGAGCGCAAAGGTCGCGCTGCTACGAAATTTTGAGTTTCGCTTGCCTTTGAGCTGGCTGCTTGCGAAGCCCATCTCGGGCGACCATGCCGGGGCCTCTACCTCAACTCCAGCGGCGCCGACTAGCCGACTGAAGTTGCGCTTTAGCCTTTGGCACAATCGTTTGCCCGTAGACGCTTTGCCAGTCGAAGGCTGGATCGAGCTGCAGCTGCTGAGCGAATGGGAACTGGCAGCGGGAATGTAACCGCGGAATGGCGCTGCTTTGCAGAAACAAAACGCCGGAGGCTCACGCCTCCGGCATCAATAGAAATGAAAGTTTCTTATTGCCCCGCGTTGGCCACTGAGGTGGTCATCGCCAGCGGGCGATTCAGTTCTAACGTGAGTTCGGTGCCAGCAGGTAGCGTCGCCGAGCGATGCTTGCTGAGCCAGTGAGCGCCGGTTGATCCGGCGCCTACCACACCGCCGATCAGGATTCCTGGAGGGCCACCAATGAGGCCGCCGATCAGCATGCCACTAGCTGTTCCCCCGCCGGTCTCGATTTCGTCGCGGCGGTCATGGCCGGATCCTTTGAACTCCCCTTCGTTGTTTACGTCCGTGCCATCACCGATGTTGGTATCGACCAGCGTGGCATCCAGGAACAGCCTCTCGCCAGTCGGCAAAACCAGGGCTTCGGGCAGTATCCCGATCGTAGGCTTGCCCGAGATGCGTCGAGGTTCGGCCACTTTGGTGACGCGGCCTTCCACCATCGCTCCGGCGGGAATCAGCGTTCTGCCATTCAGCATGACCGGCTGCGTCAACCGCGCCTGAAAAGGATCACCCGGCTTGTTGCTGAAGGTGGCGAGAGTGGTTTCCAGCTTCACCATCAGGGCGGTGCCGGCGGGTATGGGCGCAGTGGCCTGTGCCGCCATCGTAGTTGTGTAAAAGCATGCCAGTAGCAAGATGCCGGGTAGAACTGTCCGCTTCGTCATAACTCCTCCACAAATCTGCTGCCGTTCAATCTCCCCATCACTGCTTTGACTTTAGATTAGACGGATGGCTCGAACAACCTCCGGAGTTGCCAGGGAACCAGCGAAGATAAGGGCGACTATCGTTTTGACATCGGAAATCAGGATGCCTGCCGTGTGAGCGTTGTCACAATGTTGTGATGTTGCATCCGCTATAATCGAGAGTTTCGTAACTACTCCATGGGCAAGAACTACCGAGGCGTCGGCTATCTCACCGGCCGGCGTCTCAGCTTTCATTCGGACCTTCCCGCGAACGCGGTGCGGGCGGACGACGATTCGCGAATAATTCATTCAGATAAGGACGGTAAGCGCAGCATGACGAATATTGGAGCAATTATCGGGCGCGAAGTGCTGGATTCGCGCGGCAATCCTACGGTTGAAGCGGAAGTGCAGTTGGTTGATGGAGCGATTGGAAGAGCCATCGTTCCGAGCGGCGCCTCCACCGGTGAGCACGAGGCGGTAGAACTGCGCGACGGAGATAGCGCCCGTTTTCTCGGCAAAGGTGTTCTAAAGGCTGTAGAGAATGTCAACGGCGAGATCGCGGATGCGCTGGCGAATTGGGATGCCGCCGATCAGCGTGGGCTCGATCAGAAGATGATTGAACTGGACGGCACCGAGACGAAGGGCCGGCTGGGCGCGAATGCAATTCTCGCTGTCTCAATGGCGGCGGCACGCGCAGCTGCTTCGGAATTCGGTCTGCCGCTCTATCGTTATCTCGGCGGCGCAGGTGCAAACACTTTGCCCACGCCCATGATGAACATCCTCAACGGCGGAGCACACGCTGACAATAATGTCGACTTCCAGGAGTTCATGGTGATGCCCGTGGGCGCGCCGTCGTTTTCGGAAGCCCTGCGCTGGGGTGTGGAAGTTTTCCATACGCTGAAGGGAGTGTTGAAGAAGCGCGGTTACAACACCGCAGTCGGCGATGAAGGCGGCTTTGCGCCTTCGGTAAAGTCGAATGTCGAGGCTATCGAGGTTGTGCTGGAAGCGATTCAGCAAGCCGGCTACAAGCC
>DATEQW010000002.1:0-2917 GCA_035272245.1 Candidatus Sulfotelmatobacter sp.
GGGCACGAGCATTGCGCTGTACATAGCCCTGCCACTGGGTGCGGGTTTGTGGGCGGCGCGACGCGCACCGAAGATCGCTCCAAGGCTAGTATTGCCGCTGGGCGTTCTGGCCACGGTTGTCTTCATTTTTCTTATGTGGGAGACGCGCCTGGTACGCCGTGAAGCCTTTAGTGCAATCCGAGGAGGCGGTTCCATCCTGGCTATGCTCTTGTTGCTGCTGCTATCCATGATGATTGGCTGGCTGATCGGCGGTCCCGACCTTGAGTCACGCAGGGTGTTGGCCACCTCCACCGGCATGCGCAGCGTTATTGTCGTACTATACGTGGCGCGGTACTGCTTCCCCGGTACGAACGTCTACATGGTCCCGGTTGTCTATCTATCGCTGATGGTGCCCACGAACCTGCTTTTCCATCTGGCTTTCACCGGATGGACCAAGCTGCGACCAGCGGGAGCGAGAAGCTGATCCCTCGCGGGCTGAAGCTCGTCGTGATGCTGCGATGATCAGCGGTTACCTGGGCAAAAGCCACACTATTAAGGATCGGACTGCGGAGGTTGGTTCGTGAAGAGTAAGCCTATTTTCGTTTGCTGCGGAATCATTCTGTTCAGCACCGGTTGTTTGTATCCCAAAATCGGTCCACATTCGCTCCCGCGCGATCGCGCCGCCTATAGCTCCGGCTTGGCAGACTCGTGGAAGGAGCAGATGCTGCTCAACATCGTCAAGCTGCGCTACATCGACCCGCCTGCCTTCGTGGACGTGTCGAGCATAACCACCGGCTATTCGCTAACGCAGACTGCTTCCGCGGGCGCGCAAGTGAATACTCCGGCGGGAACTACCCAGGAGAACTTAGGCGTCGGCGCCAGCCTCGGCTACACTCCCACCATCACCTACTCGCCGTTGACCGGGAGCGCGTTTATCCAGGGGTTGCTTACCCCCCTCCCGCCCACGATGGTCTTCGGCGCCATCCAAAACGGAATTCCCGCTGACTTGATCATGCTGACAGTAGTAACTTCGATCAATGGATTGAAGAACCAGCAGGCCACTTTAAACGGCATCACCCCCGCTGATCCGGACTTCGATCGAGTGCGAGCGCTAATACGCAAGATCCAGATTTCGGGCGCGGTGAGAACCTATGTCAAGCCTGATCCCAAAGGACCGGCTACGGTAGTTGCGTTGCGCAAAGCCGACATTACTCCCGAAATCCTGGAGGACATCAGGGAGTTGCGTCGCCTGCTGAAGCTGAACCCGGACGCTGAGGAATTCAGCCTCATCCAGGCCCCGGTTTCCACCAGCGATTCAGAAATCGCGATGATGACCCGTTCGGTTGCCAGCGTAATGCAAAACATGGCTGCCGACGTGGAGGTTCCCGAAGAAGACCTGGCCAAAACCCGTGCGTTCCCGGGATATGAAAAAGATCATGTTGTTTCGGGCACCCAGATGATTCGCATCCACAGCAGCAAGCAGAAATCGCCCGACGCATTTGTGTCGGTGAACTATCGCAACACCTGGTTCTGGATCGACGACAGCGATCTTCAATCCAAGCAGGCGTTCCAGCAGCTCATGAATCTCTTTACCATGGCGGACACGTCTCCCAGGGCGCCTGCGCCGGTGATCACCATCCCCGCGCATTGAGGCGCGTAGTAGACAACTAAGCTGGTTCAGAAGGCGGGATCGAAGGACCTGCTTACTCCTCTACGATGTTCCACCCGGAATCGGGATCGAACTTCGTCATTGCGGTTGCCGTTTCTGTCGTGGTCTTCCCCAGGTCCTTCTGCAGCAGCACGCCATCCTGGTTGATCATGAAGGTCATCACCCCGGAGTTGCCGTACTCCGCCGGGTAAGCGACCAAGGCGAATCCTCCAGTCATATTCCCATTGACCACGTAGTCCTTCGCGCCGCCCGGCGCTTTATCGCTTTGGCCATTCAGCATGCGGAAGTAATAGCCGTGGAATGGGGTGTGCCCCTCAGGCTTTGCGGTATATCCTTCAGCCGTTGCGAATGCTGCCAGCGGCCCGAGTGGGCTCGCGGGTTTTCCTTCCGGCGAAGGCCAGTACAAGCCGTTCTGCTTGCCCGGGTCACTGATGAACTTTGCCGCGTATTGCTTTGCTTTTTCGCCATCGTGCGTTTGCGCGAAATATTCCGCCTGCGCGTCCGCCACCGCTCCGCAGACTTCAATGATCGCCAGTTCATTCCGGCCAATACGGCGATTCAGAACCTCATCTTTTCCGGCCGCCAGATCGAAGAACCACTTCCCATCGCTATTCTTCTTCAGCGGAATCGGGAAAGGGAAATTGTCTGGTCCGACCAGCAGGATCTGATCACCACCCGGCAAACTGCGCCAGCGGTGCATCACTCCGTATCCCGCTACGAATCTGTCGGCCGCGTTCTTGTCCTGAACGGAGTCGCCGGAGTAGATCACCTGTTTCGAATCTGGACCGAAGAGTGCCAAGACCGCATTCTGATCGCCTGACTTGGCCGCCGCCAGCAGCGCATTGCCCGCCTCGTCAGGAGAAGCAAACGCGCTGATCGCAGGTTTCTCCGGAGTCTCGGCTTTATTGCAAGCGGCAAACGGTATAACTAACGCCAGAACAAGTAACCGGATCGCAAACGCCATTCTGCGGTGGTTGGGCAACATTCCGTTCTCCAAAACACTATCCGTTGGCTTCACCTGCGACCTCCGTAACTACCGCGGCTTGCCGCGCCCCTGCCACTCGCCTGCCGCGAATCCCAACCGCCTCCACTAAAGGCCGATGATCCACTGCTCTTCTCTTGGCCTCCATAGCCGCGAGCGGCAGCAGAGTTGGCACTCGAATAGTTGGAGGTGTTATGAGGAGTGCCCTGGGTTTGATTCCAGCCGCTCCCCGTGTTCTTGTAGACGTTGCCGTTTGCCGCAGCATACTTGTTTCCATTTGCGGTCTG
>DATEQW010000003.1:0-4769 GCA_035272245.1 Candidatus Sulfotelmatobacter sp.
CTTCGAGAGTTCGACATGGTGCACTCCTTCGTATGTTATGGAATCTCAAGAACCAATTGTGCTGAATCGACCGTTGGTGGGGTCGCTGGATGGTTCCGTTCGGCCGTGCATCGTTCGACATCTGCTCTGCGCATGATCCAAGGTGCGCTCACGCAAGCTTGCGTCGCCGGCAACTGTTTCAACCGAATCAGCCGCAAGATCGTGGTCGGCGTGACGCCGAGAACGTTGGACGCTTCACTAACCGACATTTCGCTGCGGGCTTGCCGTTCTCCCTCACAGTAAACCGGAATCGCATGGTGGTTGCGCAGCGAGCAAATACGCTTCGCCGTCCAGATTTCGCCATGTGCCGTGCGGCGTTGATTCCGATTCAGGATGGAGGCGATGCGCACGTCTGGTTCGATCCGTGCCAGCGCGCGAACGATCTCCACGAGATCCTTGTCGGTGACATACCGATGTCGGCCGCTGCGAATCTTCGCGAACTCCACTTGGGTGTGATCCCCGCCCTGCCAATGCAGCACGAGTCGTATGGTTTCACCCTCGCACGTGACGATGATCTCTTTCAGCGCGATGCGAAGGAGGCGTTTCTTGTACTCCGGCGAACTGTGCGGATCTTCCCAAAGTCTCGGGAGATCGCGCGCGAACTCCAGCAGCTCCCGTTTCTGTACATCGGTGAGTGGGCGCTCCCGCCCTTGTTGCAAGGTCGCCAGCTCAGCCTCGAGCTGCGCCTCTGCGGCCAGGGCTTGATCCCACCGGCGCTCTAGCTCCGCTGCCACAAGCCGATTCGCCGGATCCACTGCATCATACTGGCGTCGCGCGTAGGTCACTTCATAACGTGCGTGCTCTAACGCCAATGCCTTCTGCTGAATCCGATCGTCACTGGCGCCCTGCAGCGCTTCGATCGCCTCAATGGCCGCTTCCATGCCTAATGGCGCCATGCTTTGCAGCAGTTGCTCGGAAACTAAGCGATCGGCACGGAGCCCGCCGAACATCACGCAACAGGTGGAATCGCGATTGAGAACGTACCCAGAGCACTGATACCTAATCACCCGTGGACGAGGATATTGCGCCAGCAATTTGGCGCCGCAATGACCACAACGCAGCAGCCCCGCCAGCAGGGCCTCGCCATGCTTGATCGGTCCCCGCACCGCTCCACCTCGCGCATTTTCGTTATGGGCAATCACTGTCTGATTACTCTCATAAACGTCCCAGTCAATGTAGCCTTCATGGTGATTCAAGATCAACACCGTCCATTCCTCGCGACGCTGCCGCACCTGGCGCAGGACTCGCTTCTGTCCCGCTTCCAGTCGCCTCACCGTCTTGCTACGCCCATAGGCGTATGCTCCAGCATAGATCGGGTTCTTCAACACGCTGTGCACGGCGTGGTACCGCGCCGGCTGCCAAACGATTTCCTGCGCATCTTCCGGTCCACGCAAAATGGGCAATTGGATCTGCTGCTGATCCATCCAGAAGTAAACCTGCCGTGCGCTGCCTAACTCCGCAAACTTGCGAAAGATCAGATCGATGGCGGCCCGCACCCGAGCATCGGGATCTTTCTCGATGCGATCCTCTGCTCCCTTGACGTAACCGATGGCCACCCGTCGAAGCAGGGCGCCGCGCTGCGCCTTCTGCAGCAGGGCCGCCTGCGCACGCTCGCGGAACGTTGCCACTTCCATCTCGCTAATCGTACCCTTCATGCCCAACAACAACTGATCGTTCGTGAGCCTGGGATCATACACGGCCTCGGCGTCGATCAGCAGCGCACCCACAATGCTGCAAAATTCCAGCAGCGTGTGCCACTCCCGGCCATTGCGCGCCAACCGCGACGCCTCAATGCTGAATACGGCGCCCACCTGTCCCTCGCACAACGCCTGCAACAAGCGTTCGAAGCCGGGGCGGCGTGTTCCGTCTCCCGAGATTCCGAGATCGTCATCAATCACATCGATGTCTTGCCAGCCCAGTGCGCGCGCACGCTCCGACAAACCATATTGGCGGCGTTTACTTTCCAGGTTGTATTTCACTTGATCTGGAGTGGACTGACGGATGTACACACAGGCCCGCCGGGCCAGATGATCCGCAGTGATCTTATTCATCGCTGGCCTCCTTGTGCATCATCTTGGCCAGCGCCTGCATCCACTGCACCAGTGCCTGGCGTAGCTGCTCTTGCACGCTCAAGGGCAGTTGTACGCGGGCGTGAACGGCGGGAGCTTCGTCGAACAGTTGTCGTTGGCGTTTGGTTCGAAGCTGCGGCATCGTGATCCTCCTCGGGCCCATTGTGCACAAGCGAAGAGAAGCAAGTCACGCTGACGCGGCGTAACTCGAGCAGCACGCGAAGCGGCAGGCGTGCGGTGGAAACTATCGCGGCCTGCGCAGCCTCGGGACGCGTCATCCAGACCGGCACTGCTAACGGCCTGCCGTCGGCGCGCCGCACCACATAGTAGGCCTCATCATGAAGCTCGTAGAGCCTGACCACTGGCAGGCTATGTGTCCGCAAGGGATGGAATCGGTAGTAGATGGTGACTTCGGCAGGTCGTTGTTGATGGGCAGTATGTCGTAGAGTTGTTGGAGTATTCGTAACAAGCTGCACGTTCTGGACTGGGTTAATCGGCCGCTACCTTTCAAAATCTACCCGACGATAGAGCCTCTACCGTTGCCGCGGGACGTGCCGCAAACAGGGGTGGCCGCGCTCTCTGCGATCTCAGAGTCCGTGCCCTCGTCGAGCACTAATTCGGTCAATGGCCTCCAGGACCTAGCGCGCATTCTGTACTTCTCCGCGGGAATTACCAAACAGCGCGAGCATCCGGGGGGAGTAATCTACTTTCGCGCCGCAGCCTGCACCGGAGCTCTCTACGAGATTGAGCTGTACGTCGTGACTGGCGACCTGCCTGGCCTGGATGCGGGCGTCTATCATTTCAACCCGGCGGACGTGGCATTGCGGCTCCTGCGAAAGGGTGACTTTCGCGGAAACTTGGCTCTGGCGACCGCGATGGAACCTGCGGTGGCACGAGCGCCCACCACGATCATCAGTACGGGAACGTATTGGCGAAACGCCTGGAAATACCAGGCCCGCACTTATCGTCATTTCGGTTGGGACAGCGGCACCTTACTGGCAAATATGCTGGCCGTTTCTGCAGCTTCGGGACTGGCCGCAGAAATCGTACTCGGGTTCGTGGACGCCGAGGTAAACCACCTCCTTGATCTCGATGAGCGGCGGGAGGTCTCCTTAAGTCTGGTGCCCATCGGGCGTACAGCGGAAAACTCGCTGCCATCCCCGAGAGAGACTCAGTGCTCGGCCTCGAGACGATCCCGCTTTCGCAGCGCGAGGTCGAGTATCCCGCCATGTTCGAGATGCATAACGCGTCTTCGCTTGAGTCCGCGGATGAAGTCGCTCAGTGGCGCGGGAAGCAACCGTTCTTCCGATCTTTCGCTCAGGTCGGTGAGGCGGTTCGGCTCCAGCCGCTGCCGCGTTCAGAACGACCGAAGGACACGATCGAGCAGGTGATCCTGCGGCGCGGCTCGACCCGAACTTTCGACAAGGCGGCATCCATCACGCTGGCACAACTCTCGACCATTCTCGACTGCGCCACCCAAGGTCTTTCGGCTGACTTTCTTGAGCCTCCCGGCGCGCAGCTCAACGATCTTTACCTGATCGTGCATTCGGTGCAGACGCTCAAGGCGGGTTCCTACTTCTTCCACCGTGAGCGGAAGACCCTGGAGCTTTTGAATGGAGGGGAATTTCGGACCGAAGCCTACCACCTTGGACTGGATCAGGAGCTTCCGGCGGACGCCTGCGTGGACATCTTCTTTCTCGCCGATTTGAAACTCATCCTGGAGCGATACGGGAACCGCGGCTACCGCGCCGTCCAGTCGGAAGCGGGCGCCATCGGCGGTAGGATCTACCTGTCAGCGTATGCCCAGGGCTTAGGTGCGACCGGGCTGACCTTTTTTGATGGCGACGTGATCAACTTCTTTTCGCCGCACGCGACCGGCAACGCTGCCATCTTCCTGGTCGCAATTGGCAAACCGATGAAACCCAAATCGCAGTAGGGCCCGGTTCAATTCTCGGTAGGCCGAATACCGCAGAAGCGGACACATTCGTAAAAACTCGGCGACTTCCTGGTAGTAATCCGATGATCGCCACTTCTACGACTTGCCGACAACCCGTCAAACTGGATTACTCCCGGAAAACGCCCATCACGACCGTTATTCTATTCGTTGGCCAGAGTCAAGTAGTGGGGAATCCTCGAAGGCAGAAGTCAGGGAAGATTACGACATTAGGAGAAGAAAGAAATGGATAAGAACTTTGCAGCATATCGAGAAATTGGTCCGCAGCGTTTTCGCGAAAACCCGGGTCTCTACTATGAGGACTTCGGAGTAGGGGACACCTTCGAACATCGCCCGGGTCGGACTATCACGGACGTCGACAACATCTGGATGACGCTTCTCACCTTGAACACGAATCAGGTTCACTTTGACGCCGCCTACGCCGCGAAAACCGAATGGAAGAAACTGCTCGTCGACAGCACCTTCACTCTAGCCCTCCTCACCGGCATGAGTGTGCGTACCGTCAGCGCCAAGGTCGTTGCCAATCTTGGGTGGGACAAGGTCAGGGCGACGCACTCGGTCTTCGCAGGGGACACGCTTTACGCAGAATCGAGGGTCTTATCCAAGCGCGAGTCGAAGAGCCGGCCGACGCAGGGAATCGTGACCGTTTTCACCCGTGGGGTGAATCAAGACGGCGTGGAAGTGATGAGCTTTGAGCGAACGATGCT
>DATEQW010000004.1:0-10965 GCA_035272245.1 Candidatus Sulfotelmatobacter sp.
TGAACGAAAGATCATGTCGATCGTCGCTGGTCTTCAGTGACGTTCTCAGAGGGTGGGGCGGTTGCTACCGTTGGCTTGCGGGTAGGGAGGATCTTTGTACTCGCAAGGATGGGGAGCAATGGCGAAAGCAGCGAAGGTGAAGATTCTTTATGGCGAAGGGGATGCGGAGGAGCAGGCAGCTCCGGCAGCGGCATTTGAGAAGGCTGGGCACACGGTGGAAAAGGCCGTGGGACGCAAGGCCGTGCTGGAGGCGCTGAACAAGGGCCGGTTCGACCTGGTGGTACTGGGTCCGAGCCTGACGCGGAATGACCGGCATCATCTGCCTTACATGGTGAAGAAAGTTCAGCCGGAGGCGGCGGTGCTCGTGATGCATGCCGATGGAAGCCGGCATCCGTATGTGGATGCGTGCACGGACACTGGGGCAAGCCTGGAAAACGTGCTGGCGCGGATTGAAGGGATGCAGATCGCGGGGATGATGGCGGCGGGAGCTGCGGCGGGGCGGTAGGGGGTCTGGTTCTCAGTTTCTAGTTCTCGGTTCTCAGTTCTCAGTTCTCAGTTCTCAGTTCTCAGAGTTGGATGGGCGGCCTTTCGGGCCGCCTTTCTTTTTTTTGGGCAGAAATTTTATTCACAGGGAGGTCAGGGTGAATCCTGGTGAGCACGAATCTTGCGAGTTAATGCGTGGGAGCCGACGATTCAGCAAGGTATCGAGAGTGATCGGCGGAGGGGCACGTTTCCAGAAAAGTGGGAATTTGGTTCGCGGGAGCGTGACCAAAGCTGCGCGAATCGAGTTAGTAAGAGTGGAACGGGCCATGGGCCCTGTGCATATGTTGTGGATGCGAGGGAACGCGCGCAACTCGCTAGCTAGCGCGAAAGTGGTACGTCGAGCGGCGTTCCAGAGGACGCTCTGGCAATGGAATCCTGGTGGAGAAACTTAGAGAAGCGAAATGGAGCCAGAGCACATCCAAGGGGCTGAATCAAGGCGCGAAGCTGTGCGCCGAGGACAGCCCCTTCGGCTTCGCTCAGGGCGAGAGAGGGCGGCTGTCCCCACAGAGTGTTAAACCCCTGCACATTAAAATTAAATTCCTGAGGAGGTTATGAAAATGGGAGTGAGCGAAGGATTGGCCAAGGAACTGGATCTAGAGCTGGCGAGCACGCGGAGAACGCTGGAAAGGATTCCGGAAGACAAGCTGACATGGAAGCCGCATGAGAAGTCGATGGCACTGGGGCGGCTGGCAGGACATTTGGCCGAGTTGCCGGGATTTGGCGTGATGATGATGCAGACGGATTCGTTCAATGTGGCGAACCGGCAGCCGGGGCAAAAGCCGACGGTGGCGGAGTCGCAGAAGCATGTGCTGGAAGTTTTTGATGGGAAGGCGGCAGAGTTGCGGGCTGCACTTGCTGGAGTGAGCGATGCGGATTTCGCTAAAAACTGGACGCTTTCGGCGGGCGATAAGAAGATCTACGACGGTCCGAAGCTTGGGGCGATACGGCGGATGATGATGAATCATATGATCCATCATCGGGCGCAGCTGGGAGTTTATCTGCGGCTGAATGGAGTGCCGGTGCCTTCGGTGTACGGGCCGTCGGCGGATGAGGGATTGTCGTAAAAGAGTGTGGGAATGAGCAAGGGCGGCCGGGAGGCCGCCCTTTTGTATTGCCATTCTTCCAATCTTCGTCAACAGAGCCATACCTCGGCGGCTAAAGCCCGGTCGATCGCGGAGCTTTAATCGCAGCGCTGGAAGCGCTGCGCCACCCCAAAGCGGTGCGGCTATGCAGCGCGTCCCAGGACGGGCTGGGTGCAGTGGGCGCAGCGGCGAGCGTCAATGGGAATCTCGCTGAGGCATTCGGGGCATTTCTTTGTAGTGGGATCGGGCGGCTTCTCGGCGCGATGCATGCGGGCAACCAGCGCATTGACCGGAATGACGACAAAGAAATAGATCGCTGCGGCGATCAGAAAGAAATTCACGACTGCTGTGAGAAACACGCCGTAGGGGAAGGCTACCGGACCGTGCGGACCCGTTATCGTCGTACCGATAGACTTGAAATCTGGCTTTCCTGCGGTCAGCGCAATCAGCGGCTCAATGAACGACGCGACCAGTGCCGTGACAACGCCCCCAAAAGACGCGCCGATCACAATACCCACCGCCATGTCTACTACGTTGCCCCGCAGGATGAACTTCTTAAAACCATCGAGCATACGAAAAAACCTCCAAATCTGAGTTGCGTCAATTTATGACAGGAGGGGCGGCAGGTCAAGCCAAAGAGCGCAATTGGAGGTATCCGGAAAGCGCGGTTGACTGGAATTGAGGAGGCGTTGAAGCTGCGGGCAGGTATTGCATGGATCCTTCGCGCAAAGAACGCGCTCAGGATGACAAACCGTGGCGTCAGATGCGCATGGGCATGACGATGTAGCGGTACTTGTAATCGTCGCCTTCGGCGGGACGGAGCTGGCCGGCGGATTGGGAATCTTTCAGTTCGAGGCGGACTTCGTCGGTACCGGCGGCTTTGAGGAAGTCGACGAGGTAGACGGCGTTGAAGCCGATGGTAAGAGTTTCGCCATCGTAGGGAGCTTCGATGGAATCCTCGGACTCGCCGGCTTCGGTGGAGGAGGCGGAAATTTTCACTTCGCCTTTTTCCAGCTTCAGGCGGACGGCGCGGGAGCGTTCGTCAGCGAACTGGGCGACGCGGAGGATGGCGGAATTCAGATCCGAGCTGTTCAGCGTGATGCTCTTGTTGTTGTCTTTGGGCAGGACGGCTTCGAAGTTGGGGAACTGTCCGGTGAGTTGGCGCGAGGTGAGCAAGCGCGAACCGATGCGGAAGAAAAGAGTGGAGTCGTCCTTGGCGAACTCGACGGTTTCGGCGTCGGAAGAATCGAGGAGGGACTTGAGTTCGTCCATCGCTTTTTTCGGGACCAGGGTTTTCATCTCGCCGGAGATGCCTTCGAATTTTTCCCCGCTGCGCTCGCAGTGTGCCAGGCGGTGACCATCGGTGGCGACCATGGTGATCGATTCAGGCTTGAGCAGCATTAATGCGCCGTTCAGCGTGTAGCGCGATTCTTCGCTGGAGATGGCGAAGCCAGTGCGGGCGATCAGTCCGCGCAAAACCTGGCCGGGAATTTTGACCACACCTGCGGTGGGAAATGCTGGAAGGCTGGGGAAATTGGACTTCGCCATGCCGACCATCTTGGTGTTGGAGCGGCCGCAGCGGATGCTGACCCAGTGATTGTCGAGCAACTTGATGGTAATGTCGGCGTCGGGCAGGAGCTTTACGTAGTCATGAAGTTTGCGGGCGGGGATGGTGCAGGAGCCTTCTTTCTTAACTTTGGCATTACACGACGTGCGCAGGCTGAGATCGAGGTCGGTCGCGGTGAGCGAGAGCTTGCCTTCGGCGGCCTCGAATAAATAATTCGAGAGAATGGGAATGGTGGTCTTGCGCTCGACCACGCCTTGCGTGGCGGTCAATTCCCGCAGCAACTCTGATTTGCTGACCGTGATCTCCATGGTTCCTACCGCAACGGCCGCTTCCACCGGCATATTTATCTCCCGCGCACGTACCTCAGGGGCTAAAGCCCATCTCTTGAAGGTACTTTAGCGGCACCCTTCGGCTCCGCTCAGGGCAGGCTCCTAAAGCCGTGCCCTACCCAAGCCCTGCCCCACCCAAAATCTAGCCAGAAAACCCGCTCACCTAAAACCTGCTCTACCAAAACCTGCTCTACCAAAACCTTGTGCCGCCCAAGAACTAATCTACTTCTGCTACTTTTAGTACTTCCCTTATATCAAATACAAAACCTATAAAACCAGCAGTAACAGTAGGCAGGTCGGAGAAGTGGAAAACTTTGTGAACCGGCCTATTGTCACCACTTTGGGGACCGGCCCTTCGTGTGAGAAATCGGTCCCGAACTTGGCGGAGAGCCTACGATAAGATTTCCGCTTTTCTGATTGTGACCGGGCCTTGCACAGATTCCACATGTCATTCACAGACTTGTAAAAGGAAGACTGTGCTGCACAGTGCAAAACGTAAAACTCGCCGCGATTATCCGCCCAATTGCTCCGTTAATTTATTGAGCAGCCTGTTCAAATCCTTGTCGTTCTTGCGAACCTCTTCTATCTTCTCGACGGAGTGCAGAACGGTGGTGTGATGTTTTCCGCCGAACTGGCGTCCGATTTCCGGCAGTGACGCTTCGGTCATGTGCTTGGCCAGATACATTGCGATCTGGCGCGGATAGACGATGGCGCGCGAATTATCTTTGGCTTTGATTTCGACCAGGCGCAGGCCGAACTGCTCGGCAACCATTTTCTGGATGGACTCGATGGTGACCTTGCGAGCTTGCGAGTCGATGAAATTCTTCAGCACCTGTTGCGCATAGGGGAGGGTGATCTCGGCGCCGATCAGGGATGAGTGTGCAACCAGGCGAATGAGCGCGCCTTCGAGCTCGCGAACGTTCGAGCGAATATTCTGCGCGACGTAAAGGGCCACTTCCGTTGGAAGCGTTACTTTTTCCTGCTCGGCCTTTTTCTGAAGAATCGCAACTTTGGTTTCGAGATCCGGGGGCTGAATGTCGGCGATCAGGCCCCACTCGAAGCGGCTGCGCAGACGGTCTTCGATCTCGGCGAGCTCCTTGGGCGAACGGTCGCTGGCGATGACGATCTGCTTCATGGTGTCGTGCAGGGCGTTGAAGGTATGGAAGAACTCTTCCTGGGTGCGCTCCTTGCCGGCGAGGAATTGGATGTCATCGACGAGCAGGACATCGACGCCGCGGAACTTGTCGCGGAAGCTGGTCATCTTGTCGTAGCGCAGCGAGTTAATCATGTCATTGGTGAACTTCTCGCTGGAGACGTAGCAGATGGCGGCTTGTGGCTGGCGACGCTTGACTTCGTGTCCGATGGCCTGCATGAGGTGCGTCTTGCCCATGCCGACGCCGCCGTAAAGGAAGAGCGGGTTGTAGGCCTTGGAAGGTCGCTCGGCGACAGCCTGGCAGGCGGCGTGGGCGAACTGGTTGCCGGAGCCGATGACAAAGGCGTCGAAGGTGTAACGCGGATTCAGTTGCGCCGCGCCATCCCAATCGAAGCGAGCCTGCGCGGGAGCCGAGGCGGCCGGAGTTGCGGAGAGTCCGCCGTTGTGGCGCACCGTGGTGGCGGCGGGATCGTCCTCGGGTGTGACGAACTTTACGTCGTTGAACTCGAGGCCGAGGTTGTCGATGGCTTCCTGGATGAGGTCGGCGTACTTGTCGCCGGCGTGACGGAACTCGGCGGTGGGCACGCTCACGAATAAAATTCCGCCGCTGGAGTGGCTGTAGCGCGTGGGCTTGAGCCAGGTGTCGTAAGAGTGCCGGTTGATCTTTTTTTCCAGCGCGTCGAGAATGCGCATCCACGGATTGGGGGAAAGGGTTGTGCTTGTGACTGACATAATATGAAATACCCGCCGCGGCGTCCCGGCGGCTGGCTGAGGGCGCCTGTTAACAATGCCGTTTACCGACTTGCTGCTGGAACACTTAGTGTACTGCGGAATGCGCCTGTTGTACCCTGCGCGGTTGTCATGGTGAAAGAGATTTTCTTAAACTTGAACAGTGCCGCATGGTAGCACGAAATTTTTTTCGTCGCACGAAAATCTTGGCGAAATTTTTTTTGGCTCAACCTCATTCAGAACCGAAGAAGGGCGCGTGTCAAGTGTCGAGGATGTAACTGCAACGAGCGCGGTGCAGCGGGTGCGTGAAGGCATTGAACTGCGCGTGGAATATTCTGCAGTTTTTGTGAGAGGACACGAGTGCGGGGAAGCATCGCCCTTTGCCCTGATGGCACTTGGTCATTTATACTCATCGTTTGCCCTAACACAGTTGACGGAATCAGGAGCAGCTATTTTTCATGCCCAAGCGTACATTCCAACCTAACCGGCGCAAGCGAAGCAAGAAACACGGATTTCGCACGCGCATGAAGACCCAGGGCGGCAAGAAGGTAATTTCCCGCCGCCGCGCCAAGGGGCGGAAGCGGGTATCCGTGAAGCCCGGATTCCGCGAGTAGCTTTTCAGGTGCCGCTCACTTCCACAGTAAGAACCCTCGGCGACGTGTTGCAGCAAGAGGGCATGATGGCGAATGCCGCGCTGGGAACTCGACCGGATACCATGCCAGCGAAAAAGGCAGCAGGATTTCCGCGGACGGCACGGCTGTTGCGCCATGCGGATTTCGAGCGCGTCTATAAACAAGGGCGGCGGCATTTCTCCGCGTCGATGACAGTTTTTTACTGGCCGAGGCCGGAGATAGATGCGACGGCCGAGATAGTGGAGAGAACGAGGACAAGAGTGTCCGCGCCACATGCACAGCCGCACGGGCTGCGAATTGGATTCACGGTGGGACGCGTGCTGGGTGGAGCGGTGGAGCGCAACCGCATGAAGCGGCGTTTGCGGGAGGCGGTGCGTCTGTCGCGTCCAGCGCCGGTTGAGGCGGACGTGGTGATCAATCCGAAGAAGTCATTGCTAACGGCGGAGTTCAGCGATGTGCTGAAGGAAGTGCAACGCGCCTTCGCGGTGATCGAGCAAAAGTTATTGGGAGCGCGGACAAGAGTGTCCGCGCCACACGAGAATTGAAGCAGAGCGCCAAATTCGTCACGCTGCAATTGCTGCGGGGGTACAAGTGGGCGATCTCGCCCATGTTCCCGGCAGCCTGCCGCTACGTGCCGACCTGCTCGGAATATGCCATGGAAGCGGTGGAACGCTACGGGGCGCTGCGCGGGGGGTGGATGGCGTTAGGGCGCGTGCTGCGGTGTCATCCGTTTGCCGGAGCTGGATATGACCCGGTGGTGCGAAGGGCAACGGACGAGCAGCCTGTGGAGCACTGCGGCGTAAGCGCGCACGTCACCATTACCGGCGCATGAGGAATCTGAGGCGATAAGCAAACTTTGGCCGACTTTCAAAATCCTCAACAAGAACCTGGCGCGGAGAAGCGGCTGCTTCTCGTATTTCTTCTGACGTTCGTCGTTCTGGTAATTTTCCAGCCGCTGCTGAAGAAGTACATGCCGCAGCCGCCGGCTGCACCGTCGCAAAAACAATCTGCACCACAGCAAACGGCAGCGACCGCGCCCACTGCTGGAGCATCGGCGGTGTCCGCGGCATCGACTCCGTCGGTGCCATCGGCGAAGGCTCCCGTCGCTATCGCGAACAAACAGGCCTCGAGCGAAGCGGAAATTGTGATCGAGAACGATCTGTATAAGATCACGTTCAGCAATCGCGGCGCGCAGGTGAAATCGTGGATTCTGAAAAAGTTCGATAACGACGCGCAGAACGGGCCGCTGGATCTGGTAAATGAGGCGGCGGCGCAGAAATACGGATATCCGCTCTCGCTGTGGACGTATGACGAGACGCTGCGTAACAAGTTGAGCTCAGCGCTGTATGTTGCTTCGAATGAGGGGCACCTGTCGGCTCCGGCCGCGATCACGTTCGAGTACGCCGATCAGGATGTTGTGGTTCGCAAGAGTTTTCGCTTCGATCATACGTACGTTTTGAATGTGGAGACTTCGGTCGTTTATAAGGGCGCGGAAATTTTTGCGGCGCCGGCGTGGCCATCGGGATTCGGCGACCAGGCGACACCGGCTTCCTATACGGCCTCGCGCATCGACTATCACAACGACATCTCCACCGACCGCACGGCGCTGGTCTTCCCGAATTTTGTTTTGCGTCTGGCGGGCAAGAGTATTAGCGGCGGCAATACGATCAAAGGGCCATTCGAGTGGGCCGGTCCAGGCGATCAATACTTCACGGCGCTGTTTATCCCGGATGACCCGAACGCTGCTGCGATGGTGACGCTGCGCAACGCGCTGCAGGTGCCGCGCGATCCGCAAAAGCCGGATGCGAAAGAAACCACCAACGTGGATGTGGTGGGCACGGCGGTGGGCGACCTGCGCGGAGCGACCAGTGAGCGCGTGTACGTGGGGCCGAAAGAGCTGTCGTCGCTGGAAGCGGTGAGTGTGCCGACCATCCGGAATGGCGATCCGGATTTGCGCGGCACGGTGGATTTCGGTTGGTGGGGGCTGATTTCGCGGCCGCTGTTCCTGTGGCTGAAGTGGACGTACAAACATGTCTATCCCAACTGGGGATGGGCAATTGTCATACAGACGCTGATTATCACGGTTGCGCTGTTGCCGCTGCGGATCACGCAGATGAAGTCGATGCTGAAGATGCAGCGCATCGCTCCGCAGATCAAATCGATCCAGGAAAAATATAAGAAGTACAGCCTGCGCGACCCGCGCAAGGCGGCGATGAATGAAGAGATCAGCGCGCTGTATAAAAAAGAAGGAGTGAATCCGGCGGGCGGCTGCCTGCCGCTGCTGATTCAGTTTCCGTTCCTGATCGCGTATTACCGGATGCTGGGGATTGCTCTGGATCTGCGCCACGCGCACTGGCTGTGGATCAGCGATTTGTCGGCCAGAGACCCGTATTTCCTGCTGCCGATCATCATGGTGGTCAGCATGTTCTTAATGCAGCGCATGACGCCGCAGACGGGGATGGACCCGGCGCAGCAGAGGATGATGACGGTGATGATGCCGCTGATGATGGGCTTCATCTTCTTCAATCTGGCCGCGGGTTTGAACCTGTATTACACGGAGAGCAATTTGATCTCAATTGCGCAACAGGCCATCATGAACCGCACCAAGCTGGGCCGCGAGATGCGCGAGATGATGGAAAAGCGGGCGAGAAAGAAAGAGAAGTAGCTGTCAGCCGTCAGCGATCAGCTTTCAGTCGCTGGGATGCTAACGGAGAACGTGGTGCGTAGGCTGAGAGCTGACGGCTGACGGCTGATCGCTGAGAGCAGATCTTATGGACAAAGTTGCGGCTGCGAATCGAGTCAACGAATTCTTGCAGGCTGTCGTCACTCACGGTGGCCTTCACCTTAAATACCGGATTGTGGTCGATCCGCCGGCGCTGAGCGACTGGGAGAAGCCGGAGATCTTTGTGGATTTTTCGGGACCAGATTCAACCCTGCTGCTGGATCGCGGCGGGGAGTTGCTGCGCGCGCTGGAGTTGCTGGCGTTCGAGATTTTGCGACTGCCTTCGGGTGAGCATGAAAAGCTGGCGTTCGACTGCAAGAACCAGCGATCGCTGCGGTTGCAGGAACTAAGAATGGCCGCGAGCGTGGCGGCGGAGAAAGTCCGGCAAACGGGAACGCCGTTTCACTTTGCGCCGATGTCGTCACGGGAGCGCCGCATGGTGCACCTCGCTCTGCGCGACGAGGCTGATCTGCGGACGGAGAGCGATGGCGAAGGCCGCGACCGGTGCGTGGTGCTCTACCCGGCAGACTACAAGCCCGCGGGTGGGAAATCTGCGCGGCGCACGCTGCCGTGACTGCACTGAAAGCCATCCACTCCACGACGGCGCTTCTGTAACATCGAGGGACGATGGATTCCCGCCTTCATTTCGTATTTCTCGTTGCGCTGGCTGGGATACTCCTGGTGTCTCCTGCAGTCGGGGCTCAGCATGCGGCGCAGGGGCAATCGACTTCTTCCAATAATTCTTCCTCCAGCAACTCGTCCTCATCCACGATGCATGCGCGGAAACCTGCGGCGGTGGCTCGTCTGTATGCAGGATCCGTCATCAAAGGCGTTTACCGGAATCCAAGTTTCGGCTTTGCGTGCAAGATTCCGGCGGGCTGGGTGTTGCGGACGGAGGAGATGAACGCGGCGGAGACTGACGACTCGAAATCAACGGCGGACAAATCAGCGGCGGCTTCGGGCAAAGCGGAGCGCGTCCTGCTGGCGGCATTTTCGCGGCCTCCGGAGGCGCGGGGCGAGGACGTGAATTCGTCCATCCTGATTGCGGCGGAGAGTGCGGAAGCGTATCCGGGGCTAAAAGAGGCGGCGCAATATTTTGGGCCGGTGACGGAGGTCGCGCAGGCGCAAGGGTTTGAGGTGATCAACGAGCCGTATGAATTTGCGGTGGGAACGAAGAGGGTGGTGCGATCGGATTTTCAGAGAGATGTGGGGACGCGAATGATGTGGCAATCTACGCTGGTGATTTTAGAGCGCGGGTATGTGGTGTCGTTAACATTCCTCGGGGGCAACGAGGATGAGGTGGAAGAGTTGGTGCAAGGGCTGAGTTTTGGGGCGGGCAGAACTTCGGGGAGATGAGTTGCCTGCCCGATCACGGCGACTGCGTTTTCTATCGGCGAAGTCCCGCTTAGGGCTCTACTGACACGGGATGCGTGATTTCGAGAACGATGCTGGGCGGATGCAGAAGCGTGTTGTGAATCAAGCAATGATGCACAGCGTTCTCGACTCCGGCGCGATGTTGTTCGGTGAGTGCGGCAGGAGCTTCGATGGAAATGCGAAAATTATCGAGGCGAGCGGGGTCTTTCAACTTCTCGGCAGTGACGCGGACGCGCGTGCCTTCCGTCGCCAATTTGTGTTTGCGCAGATATTGCGCCGCGTAGAAACCGGCGCATGAGCCGAGGGAGGCGAGCAAGAGTTCCGGCGGTGTCATGCCTTCGTCGTGACCAGCGTTTTCTGGCGGCTGGTCGCTTAAGACAGTGTGCTGGCGCGCTTTGATTTCAAACTGCATTGCTCCGAGATGTTCCACGGTGACTTCCATCATGAGTGAACCTCAGGGGCTAAAGCCCTTCCTTTATCAGTGATAGTGGCAAGTGGCACGGCTGAAGCCGTGCCCTTCCCGAACCAAAATGTGGCAACCTTTTACTTCAAAGCTTGACGAGTGAGGGCTGCATCGAGGTGGCTCCTCACCAGATCGCGGGCGCGGTGCAGGCGCGATTTCATAGCGGCCAGCGAGATGTCTAATCTCTGCGCGACGTCCTCGCCGCGCAAATCTTCGACATCGCATAACCGGTATACCGGGCGATAGAGCGCGGGCAGCGCGTCGATGGCTTCTTTCAATAGTTGCTTCATTTCTTGCTGTGCGAGTTGCGCGTCCGGAGGAGGCTCCGATCCGGCGACTTCGCGGCCTTCGTCCTCCAGCGCAGAAAGCTG
>DATEQW010000005.1:0-4579 GCA_035272245.1 Candidatus Sulfotelmatobacter sp.
GGAGCTTGCTTAGCAGCATCAATGGCTGTGGCACAGGCCTCCTCTGGTCTTGCGGATGGAAGTCATCCTTGGTGGCAGCACGCTGTCTTTTATGAAATTTATCCGCGGAGCTTTGCCGACAGCAATAATGATGGTGTCGGCGATCTGCGGGGGATCGCTTCGAAGCTCGATTATCTGAAAGATCTCGGCGTGGATGCGATCTGGATCTCGCCCTGCTTCCCTTCACCGCAGGTCGATTTTGGCTACGACGTTTCCGATTACGAAAATATCGATCCCATGTACGGGACGCTGGACGACTTTGATTTCCTGGCGAGTGAGGCGAAGAAGCGGAACATCCACATCATCCTCGACTTTGTGGTGAATCACACGTCCGATCAGCATAAGTGGTTCCTAGCGTCGAAGTCGTCGCGAACCTCGCCCTATCGCGATTGGTATATCTGGCGGGATGGAAAAGGGCCAGGAGAGCCTCCGAACAACTGGGTCTCGATTTTTGGAGGATCGGCTTGGAAGTTTGACTCGACCACCAATCAGTACTACTACCATATTTTCTATCCGGAGCAGCCTGATTTGAACTGGCGGAATCCCGCGGTGAAAGACGCCATGTTCGACGTGACACGCTGGTGGTACAAGCGGGGGGTATCGGGCTTCCGGTTGGACGCGGTGGACACGCTGTTTGAAGATCCAAACCTGCGAGACAATCCGATCGTAAAGCCGGGCAAGAATGCTTTCGGAGATCCGTTTGAGGAGAACAAATACAACGGGAAGCTGCCCGAGGTGCACGATGTGTTGCGCGGGCTCCGCCAGGTGGCGAATGAATACGATGCGGTATTGATCGGAGAGACCTGGACCGCGAATGTAGCGGAACTCAACCAGTATTACGGCAAGGGGAATAACGAACTTCAGCTGCCCATGGATTTTCTTTTCACCATGGTCAACAAGCTGTCGCCGGCGGAATTCCGCAAGCAGATTGCGGCCGTGGACGCGGCTTCCGGCTGGCCCACGTTTGTGATCAGCAACCACGACATTGCGCGGTCCTATGATCGATATGGAGACGGCAAGCACAACGACCAGATTGCGAAAGTCATGGCGGCGCTGTACCTGACTTTGCGCGGATCTCCGATCATGTATTACGGAGAAGAGATTGGAATGAAGACAACTCCTCCGACACGTCAGGAAGATGTGAAAGATCCGATCGGACGCAAAGGATGGCCGAAAGAAAAAGGGCGCGACGGCGAGCGAACTCCCATGCAGTGGGACGACAGTGAGAACGCCGGCTTTACGAAGGGAACGCCCTGGCTTCCAGTTCCTTCGACTTACAAAACACACAACGTGGCGGACGAATCGAAAGATCCGGATTCGGTGCTGGAGTTTTACAAGAGTGTCCTCAAGCTGCGGCACAGCAATCCCGCGCTGCTCAGTGGAAAATACAAAGCGATCAACGAAGGGGATGCGAACGTGCTTTCCTACTTACGCGTTGATGGAGACCGGGCAGTGGTGGTGGCCTTGAATATGTCGGACGCACCTCGGAAAGTGACCGTGGACCTGAAGGGCAACGGTTTTGCGTCCGTCAAGGATTTGCTCGCTACCGAGAAGTCGGCAGCTCAGGGAAACGAAATCTCGCTGAAGCCTTTCGGAGTCTTTATCGGCGAGCTAAGCAAGTAGTGGAGGCATGTGGGTACGTGCTCGGCCTGCCTCGTCCTGATCTTGATGGAACGGCTCAGGCGCTCCAGGCTTTGGCCCGCGAAACGGCTTCGTTCCATCGCTCACGCAGTTTATTCACTTGGGAGGGAGGCATGCGCGGATCGAAGCGGCGCTGCTGCTGCGGCAGGCTGGAGATCGTCTGCGGGTCCTTCCAGAAACCAACGGCCAGACCAGCTAGAAATGCGGCGCCTAGCGCGGTTGTCTCCGTCATCGCGGGGCGCACCACGGGCACGCCGAGAACGTCCGCCTGAAATTGCATGAGAGTGTCGTTGGCGGCGGCGCCGCCGTCCACGCGCAACTCGACCAGCGGCTCGCCGGTGTCAGTTTGCACCGCATCCATGAGATCGGCGACCTGGTAGACGATACTTTCCGCGGCAGCTCGCGCGATGTGGCCTGCGGTGCTGCCGCGAGTGAGACCAAAGATGGCGCCGCGGGCATAGGAATCCCAGTGCGGAGCACCGAGGCCCACGAAGGCGGGTACGAAATAAACGCCGCCGTTATCGGAGACAGAATTCGCGAGAGCCTCCACTTCGGACGACGATCGAATGATCCCCAGTCCATCGCGCAGCCACTGGACCACGGCTCCGCCCACAAATACGCTGCCTTCGAGCGCGTAGTTCGTAGTGTCACCAATGCGCCAGGCCACGGTGGTGAGCAGGCGATTCTTCGATGGGACCGCACGCTTGCCGATGCTCTGCAGCATGAAGCAACCCGTGCCGTAAGTATTTTTCGTGAGGCCTGGCGTGATGCATCTTTGGCCAAAGAGGGCGGCCTGCTGATCGCCCGCGATGCCTGCGATCGGTATGCCATTGAGACCGGGGACGGAATTTACCTCGCTATAAATTTCGCTGGAGGGCCGGACCTCGGGCAACATCGAGGCGGGGATTTGGAAAAGGTCGAGCAATTCGCCGTCCCAAGTTCCAGAGTGAAGGTTGAAGAGCATGGTGCGAGAGGCGTTGCTGGCGTCAGTAACATGGACTCGGCCACCGGTCAGTTTCCAGAGCAGCCAGGTATCGACCGTGCCAAACGCCAAGCGCCCTGCTTCGGCGAGTTGGCGAGCGTTCGGGAGCTGTTCGAGAATCCAGGAAATTTTGCTGCCAGAAAAATAGGCATCAATTATCAGGCCTGTACGCTGCTGGATTAGGTCTTCGTGGCCTTGCGCTCTTAGCCGCTCACAAAATTCGGCGGTGCGGCGATCCTGCCAGACAATGGCATTGCAAATCGCCTTGCCAGTCGAGCGATCCCAGACGACGGTTGTTTCCCGCTGGTTGGTAATGCCGATCGCGGCAACATCCTTGGCCTCAACGTTCACTTTGGACAGAGCTTCTAATGCGACCGCGATTTGCGACGCCGCGATTTCTTCGGGATCATGTTCAACCCATCCCGGCTGGGGAAAGATTTGCGTGAAATCGCGCTGGGCGACCGATCGGACGACGCCATCGTGATCAAACAAGAGAGCTCGCGAACTCGTGGTGCCTTGATCGAGAGAGAGAATGTATGGCAAAGAGCCTCCTGTTTTGCCGATGCTTCCGGCGCGAGGGGTTAGGACAAGGGCGGAGACGCGCGCAAGAAACGTCGAATACCAAAATCGTAGACAGCAGCGCCGACCAGTCCTCCCAGCAGCGGAGCAAACACTGGCACCCACCATACCCGGGCTCCATCGGTGAGTCCGTTGTTCTTAAATCCAGCGACGGCGGTGAAAAGGCGCGGCCCAAAATCGCGAGCCGGGTTGATCGCGTATCCGTGCATGCCGCCGAAGCTCATGCCAATGGCGACCACCACTAACCCGATCATCAGCGGAGCGAGATTGGCTCCAGGAGGGACGTTCAGTTCGTCCGTAATGGCGAGGACCATCAGCAGTAGCAGAGCGGTGCCGATCACCTGGTCGAGGAATCCAGCTTGTAGAAGCGCCGGGAAAGCAGGAAAAGTTGTGAACACCCCAGCGGTTTTTTCCAGGAGCGGGTCGAACTGTCGAAAGGCCGGCAGATAGTTTCGGTAGACCAGCGCTGCAGCAAGGAATGCTCCTGCAGTTTGCGCGATGGAATAAGGCAGCACCTTGCGCCAGGGAAAGCCGCGAAACACAGCCAGAGTGAGGGTGACCGCAGGATTGAGATGGCCGCCCGAAACTTTTCCTGCAATGTAAATGCCCATGGTGACCGCCAGTCCCCAACCGAGCGTGATGTTGGTATAGCCTCCGTGAGCGGTTGCGGCAACGCTTGACGGAAACAGGACCACCATGGCGACTACACCGTTTCCGAAAAGCATCAAGACGAAGGTTCCAAGGAACTCGGCAATCAGCTCGGCCACCAGCGTCGGGCTTTTGTTCATGCGACATTGCTCCCCGGCTTGACTCGCAGCGAGCTTCCAAGCCGCGAGTAGTCTAGCAAGGATTTCAACTCGTGTTTTCGCTTTCCCCCTGACAGAAGCGCGCACCGCACCGCGAACCGGGGTTACCAACAGTGCAAGAGCCGACGAAGGTTTTCCCTTGACAGGGCTGGCACGGACTGTAAGATAGGAGAATATTTATTCATAATTGTGAATAAATATTCATAATGAATAAAGTGCTTCGTCAGAGAGCGGTTTTGGAAGCGTTGAAGCACGGGCCAGTAGCGAACCAGGAAGATCTGCAGCGAGCGTTGCGCAAGCGGGGGTTCAAGGTGGGGCAGGCAACGCTCTCGCGAGATATTCACGAGCTGAATCTCAGCAAGGCGGGTTCGGGTTACACGCTGCCGCAAGGCGAGGGCGCGACAGGCCAGGCTCTGCCGCCGGTGCAAAGGCTGGTCCGCGAGTTTGTGCTGGATGTGCGGGTCGCGCAGAACCTGCTGGTGCTGAAAACCATTGTAGGCAGCGCGCAGCCGGTGGCGGCGGCGCTGGACGA
>DATEQW010000006.1:0-10286 GCA_035272245.1 Candidatus Sulfotelmatobacter sp.
ACTCCACAGCAAAGCACCGCTCCCGCCGAGGCTAAAGCATGTCCATGCTGCGACAAGGCATCGGCTGAGATGAAGGAGGGCCACGCTTGCTGCGCGCATCACGCCACGGCTGCCAAGGACGCGAAAGAGCCGGCCTGCTGCGCCGGAAAGGATAAGGCTGCGTGCTGCAGCGGCAAGGATGCGAAGTCCTGCAAACGCAACAGCGCCGACAAGACGGCCGCAGCGTGCTGCGGCGGCGAGAAGTGTGGCAAGGACTGCGGGAAAGAGTGCGGTTCCAGCAAGCAAGGCAAGGAAATGGCTGGATCTTGCTCCAGCGGGTGCTGCGCTGGCCGTGCAGACGAACATTCCACCCCCGGAGCCAGCAAGTAGGTTCCGATAACCTGAAGCCCCAGCAACTTCGCTGGGGCTTCCGTATTTAACGCTTACGATACAGGCTCGCATGATCCGCCGGAAGACCTCACCGGAAGGGCGCAGTAGTCGCCAGCGCTAAAATCTTCTGATTCGATTCCGAAGGCATGGTCGAAACGAGCGCGGTAGTTCTCCCAGGCGATGCAAGCCGAAAGTTCGACCAACTGAGCATCGCTGAACTGATCGCGGAGACCCGCAAACAAACTGTCAGAAACTTCTACGGGAGTACGAGTCATCCCATCCGCAAACGCCAGGACGAGCCTCTCGAGGTCGGAGAAACTCGGATCCGAAGGATAGGAGTGAAGATTGGCAATCTGGTCGGCTGAAATCCCGATTTTTCTGCTCACGGCAGATCCGATATCAATTCAAAACGGACAACCGACCAACGTGGCGACCCGGAGTTGTACGAGTCCTTTCAGTTTGTCGTCGACCAAGTTACTGCCCATCAGAGATTGCTCCATCTGGGCGTAGCCCCAAAGGAGCCTGGGATGGTGAGCCGTAACCTGCACCGGCATCACGACGAGGCCAAGCTTTCGCCGGGTGAGCGAGTAGACGATCCGCACGAACAACTTGCTGAAAAATCCACCTTGATTGGGAGAAGCGCCGACGATTCGCGCCATGGAACCCTCCTTTACCAATATTCGATTCAGTTGGGTTCGGAGCGGTTCATCTCTTCCTGCAGCTTCTGCAGAAGTTCGGCGCGCTGTTCAGTGCTTAACTCGCGGCGCAATTCCTCCAATGCGAGGGCCACAATGTGGTAGTGGTGCGCTCCGGCGTACTTGGGATCGGTAGTGATGTCGAGCCAGAGCTTGTGCATCAGCTCTACGTCCTGCGGGCGAAGGCGTGGATTGTGGGGTCCAAGGGAGTATTCGCGCACGGTTCCATCGGGTGCACAGACTTCCAACGTCAGGCGGGGGCGCGGTTCAGGCATGCGCTCCCAGGCATCTCCGGTGAGCTTGGCTTGCTCGTCGGAGGTTAATTTGTTCGAGAGCCCGCAAATGACACGACTGGAATCCAGACGCTGCGCGGTCACCATGATGGCTTCGAAGACATCGGTCGCTGGAACCACCAGGAGAGAAATCGGTTTGCCCTCCTTCTCGGCAACGGCCACGGCCGCGGTAAAGAGTTCCTGCTCGTAGTGATCGAAAACCTGGCTGGCTTCGAGAACCGAGCTGCCGCCGAAGGTAGGCTCCCGATGGTACAGGCGGGCGCTCATCACGATCACATCCTGCTTGGCCGTGTTGGTGAAGGCGAGTACCTGGCGAAGGTAGTAGAGATTACGCGGATCGCGCACCGCCACCAGAATGTTTCCCGGCCGCACGCCCATAGCTCCGCTGCCCAGTTCCTGATTGCCATAAACGCGGAACTGATCAAGCTGTTCGGGCTTGCCGATGCGCTCCCTCGCAACGTGGCGCTCGGAAACCGTGAAGATTGTGAAAAAGACAGCGCTGAAGATAACTCCGGCGATGGTGGCCTGGTACTTGGTAAACAGATTCACCACCGCGGTAATTAACAGAACGGCGGAGATGAGGATCAACCCCACCGGAATCTCAGTCTTGCCGAAGTGCAGGTTGCCTGGAACCTTCCACGCGCGGTTCCCTGGCTCGGTAAAGCGCAGAACGAGCACGGCGATCGACTTCATGGCGAAGCTCCAGATCACGCCGAAAGCGTAGAGCGCAGCCAGCACGTACACATTCCCAAGGCTCAGGAAGATGACGAGGAGTTGCATGCCCACGATCAGGTTGATGATGCGGTAACTGGTTCCGAAGCGGTGATGCGGCTTCTGAAACCAGCTGGTGAGTACCCCATCTTCCGCTACGCGATTCAAAACTCCGTTCGCGCCGACGATCGACGTGTTCTGCGCGCCCGCCAGAATCAGAACGCCTACTAAAACCACAAAAGCATGGAAGAGCAGCTTTAAACTCTGGGGCCCCGCCAGATACATGGCTATGCCGCCGATGAGATTCGCGAAGAAATCAGGGCGAACCTTGTCGGGAATGATCATTACCGCGAAGAACGAAACCAGAGAGGTAAACAGCAGGCTGTAAATGAAGATGACGAGCCCTGTCTTCTCCAGGTTTTTCAGCTTGGGATGCTCGATTTCGCGGTTAACCTGTGCCAAGGTCTCTTCGCCGCTCATAGCCAGAACAGAGTGCCCGAAGCCGACGAAAAGAATGATCCAGGTAATGTGCCCGAACCAGGTTCCGTTGAGCCAGCCGAGCGACTCCTTGTTCAAAGGAACGACCCCGGGATGCAGCGGGCTGGGCGGCAATACGACCGGCGCGCGCAAAACTGTAATGGTGCACCAGATGAGAAGAATCACCACCATCACGGTGGTGATCACCATGATCTGCAGGGCTTTCTGGCTGGATTCGTGCATACCCTGCGTATTCTTCCACCAGAAGTAAGTCACTACGATGACAGCCAGACCAGCAGCGAAATGGTCGTCAGAGAAGTGCAAAGGACGATGCAGGTACACTCCCATGTCCTTGATAAAACCCGCCAGGTATTGCCCGGCGGACACGGCGCTGATGGGCCCGGTCAGAACGTAGTCGAAGAGCAGAGCTGACACCGAGAACTTGGCCAGGGTGCCACCCATCGCCTCCTTAACGACGCGGTAGACGCCGCCGCGGACGAACATGCTGCTGGACTCGATGTAGAGAGCCCGCACAGCGTAGCTGAACAGCATGACCGCGAGGATGAACCAGGGAGCGCTCTTGCCGATGACTTTTTCAGCGTCGCCGCCGGCGTAGTAAGCGGAAGAGGCGAGGTCGGAGAGAACAATGGCGGAAGCTCGCCAGAAGGAGATGAAGGTCAGCATCACCGTGGTGGCGACGAAGACCTTTATGGCCGGTTTTGAACCTTCGACGGATGTAGCCATGCTTCGGAGGAATGCCAGGTCGCAGATACGAACAAACTTTGAAGATAGCACAGCGCGGGAGGATCGTGAGGACTCTCGCGGCTCAAGCTAAGGTCGTGGCGGTGGTTAATGTTTCGTGGCGTCGGGTTCTTGCTGCCTTCGGCCGGAGGAGACAGGCGCGAGATAGGTGTGGGTGATGCGGTCGTGCCAGCACAGCGAATCTTCGTCGAGAAAAACCCAGACGTATCCCATGCCAAGAGAGATAGCCGAGAGATAGGACGCCAGCACGCGCCAGCGCCGAAGCCTGCGGCCCGCGGGACTTCCATTGAAGCGGGTGAGTTCCAACCGCGCCAGGCGCAGGCCCGGTGTAGTGCCGGCATAGACCATCAGCAGGTATTGATAGGCCGCCCAGAACAGGCTGGCGAATACGGCGACAAGTCCAACCATCTGGAATCGGGGCGGCTGGATCGCGGTCAATTTCCAAAAAATGAAGCCGAAGAGAGCACAGGCTGTCGCCAAGATTACGTCGTCGATGAGGGCGGAGAGGATTCGACGTGCCAGGGGCGCGCCCTGCAGCGGGATATCGATGCCCGGGCGTTTTTCGAACCCTGCCTGCGGAACGGGCTCAATCGTGATACCGCCGAGAGCCGGAAGCGGCGGGACGACCTCCGGAGCTTCCAGGATACGAGGACGCACGAATACCGGCTCGGCCAATTCGTCAAGCGGAGCTGGCGGCGGAGTCCAGGAGCGAGGAAACTCGATAATCTTTGCTGTAACCGGGGCGGCGTGCGGCGCAGAGTCAGGGATCTCCTCTACGTGAAGAAATGCTGGCGGCTCCGAAGCGGGCTGCGTCCCGCGTAGCGTCGACGGCTCCGGCAGGGGAGCACTCGTGGTGAAATGTTCCAGGGCCAAGGCTTGGTTGGAAAGCAGCACCTGGGGGAAAGTTGAGGACTCGGATGAAATGCCATTGTCGGCACGAATGGCGTCTTCCCCCTCGAAGCGCAGACGCAGCGAGGGATAACGAGGTGGACGTGGCTTACGCCGCGAGTGATAGCGATTCAGCCGCGCAGAGAGTTCCTGACGCCACGCCGAGCCATCTTCAACTGCGTCTCCGCTGCCTCTGCGGGATAAGCTAGTTTCGACGGCGGCTTGCGGGCTCGACTCACACACTTCCTGCGGTTCCTGTGTTTCATAGGACGGTTCAGAATCCGAAACTGGCTCCGTCTGGCCACGCGGAGAAGCGGCAGGAACCTCTGGAGAAGAGCAGCGGCAAATGTCACCACAAAGCGAACAAGGCATGAATAAAACTTTATGAGAACGCTAGAAGTCTGAGGCAACCGGATAACCGCGAAGACCTAGCCGGAATCCAATCCATCGAACGGCTTTGCCTCGCGAGGCACAGGCGTGCTAAGTTCACGACGACTGCTGCCGCTGGAAGCATCCGAGCGCTTCTTTCGTGCGTTCGGACGATTATGTTCCAATGATCTTCTTCCGATGACTCTTCGCAACAGATTTGTTATCACGGCGCCGCTGCTTTGTCATCTGCTTCTCGTCCCGCCGCTAGTTACCAGCCAGTTGCCACCTGCGAATCCTTCTTCCGCGACCCAGCCGGGGGCTACTCAGGAAAAATCGACAGCGGCTCCGACTACGCCTTGTGGGCGTGCGTTTGCGGAGCAATCCAATAACCGGCCAACGGTTTGCGCGATCCAGCAAGAGAGAGATGGCGACATTTATAAGTTGCACGGCGCGGTGGAAATCTATTACGAGACTTACGTATTGAAGTCCGATGAAGCGACCTTCGACTCCGATACCAATGAGGCGACGGCCAGCGGACATTTTGCCTTGGATGGCGGTCCCAACGACGACCACATTCGCGCATCGCACGGCACCTACAACTTCGAGAAGGAAACCGGCAAATTTTATGATGTGACCGGAACCACTGGCTTGCGCTTTCGTGCCAACCGAGTGATTCTCACCTCGGCTGCTCCTTTCGCCTTCACCGGCAAAGTCGTCAACAAAATCAGTCCCGATCATTATCTGGTGTATGACGGCACGATTACGACTTGCGAACTGCCGCATCCCAAATGGCAATTTGACGCGCGCAAAATCGATGTCGACGTGGGCGGCAACGCCAAGATTTACCACAGCGCATTCGAGCTTCACGGGATTCCGATGCTGTACTTTCCCTATGCCACGCATCCGGTAGAAAAGGAGTCGCGCCAATCCGGCTTTCTGATGCCATCGCTGGGGCACTCTTCCACCAACGGATACATGGTGGGAGACGCTTACTACTGGGCGATCAACCGGATGATGGACGCTACGGTGGGAGCCGAGTACTTTTCTCTGCGCGGAGGGTCACAGAGGGGCGAGTTCCGGATCCGGCCGAGCGATACATCGTATGTGGACCTGAACTACTTCGGCGTGATTGACCGCGGCATCGGAACGCCGCCGCTCAAAGAGGGCGGCGAGAATGTTCGCCTGAACGCTGCCGGAAACCTGGACGGCTTCCGGGGCGTCACCAACATCGACTACCTGAGTTCATTTTTATTCCGGCTGGCTTTCAACGAAGTCTTCACCCAGGCGGTCTTTTCAGAAGTGAAATCGCAGGCCTTTCTTTCCAAGTCCACCGACGGTTTCAGCCTCAATGGATTCACGGAGCGCTACCAGAACTTTCTTAGCACTGCGCCGGGCCAGGTGATCACCATATTGCACGCTCCGAGTTTTGATTTTTACGGCGTGGACCGGAAGATATGGAACACGCCACTGTACTGGTCCTTCGACGCCTCAACTGCAGGCCTCTCACGCAGCGAACCAGCGCAGTGCTTGACAGTGGGGTCGATTCAGTCGTGCACGCCGGCGTTCCGCACGGCAAATCTGCTCGGGCGATTCGATCTCATACCGGAGATCTCCCTGCCTCTCTTATTCCGCGGATGGTCCTTGCGCCCAGAGCTGACATTGCATGAAACGTACTACACGCAAAGACTGGTGGGAGCGAGTGGTGACAACCCGGGACAAGCCGCTGACGATCCCATCGATCGACACGCGTTGGAGACGTCCGTGGAGTTGCGTCCGCCGGCGGTCGAGCGCGTTTTTGACAAAGAATTTCTGGGCCGGAGGTGGAAGCACGTGATTGAGCCGCGCGCTGTATACCGCTTTGTGACTGGGGTAAACAACTTCGGCAACGTGGTCAAATTCGACGAGCGAGATATTCTCACCGACACTCACGAGGTCGAGTATGGATTTGTGACGCGGCTCTATGCCAAGCGAATGTCGGACCAGCCGGAGGATTGCAGCAAAATTATGTCGGCGATCACGGTGGGCGCTCCAGCGCCGGAAGCGACGGTTCCCTGGCAGCGCACCAACCCGCTGGCGAGTCCGGGGTGTCAGCCCGGGCCGCCGGTGCGCGAGCTTGTAACCTGGGAGCTGGCCCAGAAATACTTCCTCGATCCCACGTTCGGCGGAGCACTGATTCCCGGCCAGCGTAACGTGTTCACAACCACTGCGGACCTGACAGGAATCGCATTTCTCACCGAGCCGCGCCATCTGTCGCCTCTGGTGTCGCGATTACGCGTGGAGACCAGTGCGCGCACGGACGCGGAATGGGACATGGACTACGACTTCCAGGGCAATCGCTTCAATGCCAGCACCCTGCTGCTGAACTACCACATCGGTCAGGTGACGGTTGGCGGAGGCGATGCGATTCTGCAGATACCCGGGCAAACTGCAACCACGTCTTCCGGTTCGGCGGAGCCCGCGCGTTTCAACCAATTTCGCGCCGCCCTGGGATACGGTAACGCCACCAAGCGTGGCTTCAGCGCCGCCGGGAGCTTCGGCTTTGACGCCTACGTCAACCAACTGCAATTTGTCAGCGCGCAGGCCACCTACAATTGGGATTGCTGCGGCATGACGCTGGAATATCGGAGTTACACCGTCGCCAACGTACGCAACGAAAATCTGTTCCTCTTCAACTTCACGCTGGCGAACATTGGCGGCTTTGGCAGTTTGCGGCAGCAGGGACGGCTGTATTAAGGATTTTCGTGACACCAGAATAAGCCGCGGACGCATCTAAGCCTGCTAACATGACGCCTATGCTCGCTGTTGCCGATCTTGAGACTAAGACCTCGCTGCTGCAAGCGAACCTGGGGAAGCTTGGGCGCGTCCTCGTCGCGTATTCCGGTGGTGTCGATTCCGCTTACCTGGCATGGGCTGCGCATCAGGCCCTCGGAGATAAAATGCTGGCGGTTATCGCCGACTCTCCCAGCCTTGCCCGTGCCCAACTCTCCGACGCCATCGCTTTCGCTCAGGAACAATCCATCCCGCTGGAGGTAGTCGCGACCTCGGAACTGGACCGGCCGGAGTACATCAGAAACGATTCGCAGCGCTGCTTCTTCTGCAAGGATGAACTCTTCACGCTGATGGAAGACTTGCGCCAAGCCCGCGGCTTTGAAGCTATTGCTTACGGTGTGAACTTGAACGACCAGGGCGACTTCCGTCCGGGCCAGAAGGCCGCCGCCAATCATCACGTCGCAGCGCCTCTTCTCGATGCGGGCCTGACCAAAGACGAGATTCGCGCCCTCGCTCGTCAAGCGGGCCTGCGCATCTGGGACAAACCCGCTTCGGCTTGCCTTTCCTCTCGGATCGAATACGGGCGTCCGGTTACGCGTGAGGCTCTTGCCATCGTGGAAAAAGGCGAGGATTCTTTGCGTGCTCTGGGGTTTCGCCATTTCCGCGTGCGTCATCACGGCGAGATCGTCCGCATTGAAATCTCTCGCGAGGAACTCCCCCGGGCTGTCGATCCAACCATGGCGGAGCAATTCACCGCTATTTTCAAATCGCTGGGCTTCAAATTTGTCACCCTCGATCTGGAAGGCTTCCGGTCCGGATCCATGAACGCTTTACTCAGCGCGGAAGACTTGCTTCGCCAAACCGGCTGAAGACAACGCCCCCGAGTCAGGCGTGGATACTCTTCATTCCAAGCGGCCTAGCTTTCCGCGCCAGCGCTGCCGTTGTGAGATAATCAACGTCTATCTTGCAATGTTCAGGCGGTTTTTAGTGATTCTATTTCGACGCTCTTTTCTACTGCTGCTGATCGTTTGCCTCGGCTGTGCTGCCCAATCCGTTTCCCCCGAGTTAGCTCAGAAAATTGAACGCCAGGTGCGCTCGTACTACAAGGTTCCTGCGGAGCTAAAAGTGCTTGTAGGGCCAGCCTCGCCCAGTCCGGATTTTCCCAACTATGAATCCGTGGTGGTGACCATCGACAGCGGAGATAAGAAACAGGATCTCAAGTTCCTGGTGTCCAGAGACCACACGTCGATGATGCGCATGGTCAAGTTTGATCTGAATAAAGATCCGTATGCCGAAACCATGAGTAAGATCGACACCAGTGGCCGGCCCACGCGAGGAGCGAAAGCATCGAAGGTAGTGGTGGTGAACTTCGACGACCTCGAATGCCCGTTCTGCTCACGCATGCATCAGGAACTGTTTCCGGAAATTCTTAAGGAGTATGGCGACCGGGTCACATTCGTCTACAAGGATTATCCGCTGGTCGAAATCCATCCCTGGGCGACGCATGCTGCTGTGGATGCGAACTGTTTGGCTGCACAAAACGGTGATGCCTACTGGGATTTCGCCGACTACATTCACGCCAACCAGCACGACGTGAGCAACGAAAAAACTTCTGCGGCGCGCTTCGACGCTCTTGACCGGCTTACCATGCTGCAAGGCCAGAAGCACAATATCGACACGGTGAAGTTGCAGTCTTGCATCAAGGCACAGGATGACAGCGCGGTGAAGGCGTCCATGAAGGAAGCGGACGGGATTGGAGTGGAAGCCACGCCCACGCTGTTCGTGAACGGTGAAAAGATTGACGGCGCGGTGCCACCCAACGAATTGCGCGCCGCCCTTGATCGCGCCCTGAAAGACGCTAACTTGCCCATACCGGATCACGCGGCCGCGTCGGCGGCGCCAGTCGCAAAGTGATCGCTTGCAAGCGGCGAAGAATCTGTCGGCAATGCAATCGTGTGAGGAGAGAAACCCTTTTGAAAAACAATCCGGAATCTGTCCGCTGGACGGCACTCCTGATGGCTGCCGTTTTGCTGACAACGCTGCTGGGCTGCAACTCGCAGGTAAGCGGGGACGTCATGGCCACAGTGGATGGCCGCAAAATTTTTCGCTCCGACGTCGACAAGTATTACGACAACCAGGTGGCGAGCGCGCAGCAAGTTCCCGCCGGCGAACAAGCAACGATCCTGCGGCTCAACATTCTGCGCCAGTTGATTGACGACGAGATGGTCATGCGCCGGGCCGAGAAACTCGGTTTGCTGGCCACCGAGGAAGAGGTCGACCGCAAGCTCAACGAGATCAAGTCTCCCTACACGCAGGAGGAATTCGATCAGCGACTGAAGGAAAAAAAGATCACCCTGGAAGACTTCAAGCGCGATATTAGACGCTCGATCACCGTCGAGAAAGTAATGAACAAGGAAGTGTCCTCGAAGATCAACGTCACCGACCAGGACATCAACGACTATTTTGCGGCGCATAAATCCGAATTCAATCTGATTGAGCCGCAATACCACCTGGCTCAGATCTTCGTAACGCCCACACCCAATCCGCAGGTACACAACCAGAACAACAAGGCCCAGAATGAGGCCGAGGCTCGCAAAAAAATTCAGATGATTGCGAACCGTCTGGACAGCGGCGACGACTTCGCCACTTTGGCGATGAATTATTCCGAGGATCCCGAGACCTCCGGCAACGGCGGCGATCTGGGAACAGTACCCGAGTCCTCGCTGCGCAACACCGATCCCAGCACGCGTGACACGGTGATGAAACTGAAGCCTGGGCAGTACAGCCCGATCATCACTGTGCTCAACCCCGCAAACAAGCAAGATGTGGGATTTCGCATTGTGAAGCTCGTAGCGAAGGAACCGGCAGGGCAGCGCGACCTATCCGATCCTCGCGTGCAGCAGGCCATCCGTTCGCAACTTCATGATCGGCGTGAGCAGTTGCTGAAGGCCGC
>DATEQW010000007.1:0-11735 GCA_035272245.1 Candidatus Sulfotelmatobacter sp.
CGGGAAGCCGGTTCAACTCGAAGACGGTCGCACCGTGAATGCCGACGAAAACTATCTCCGCGAATGCATCCTCGATCCGGGCTCAAAGCGCGTGAAAGGCTTTCAGCCGATCATGCCAACATTTCAGGGACTCGTAAGCGAAGAGCAGGTCAACGCGCTGGTCGCTTACATCAAATCGATCTCCGTAGCAAAGGCGGCTAACGGTGCCAAGACGAATGCCGGCCTGGTTCCGACGCGAGACGAGACCAGTGAGCAAGCACAAGTGCGAACGAATGGAAGTCAGGTGCAATGAGTATGGCCAACGCGATACCTCAACCCACGATTCCACAGGCGGAACGCGAGAATTATTTGAACAAGGAGTATGGAGTGTGGTCGTGGCTGCTCACCACCGACCACAAGCGCATTGCGCTGCTCTATCTTCTCTCCATCACGTTCTTCTTCTTTATTGGAGGTTTCTTCGCGCTGCTCATCCGCCTGGAGTTGCTGACTCCCGCGGGCGACCTGGTGCAGGCCGATACTTACAACAAGCTATTCACCATGCATGGCATGGTCATGGTTTTTTTCTTCCTGATCCCGTCCATTCCCGCGGTGCTGGGCAACTTTCTTGTGCCCCTGATGATCGGCGCGAAAGATCTGGCCTTCCCCCGGATCAATCTCCTCAGCTGGTACCTCTACATTATCGGCGGCGCCATCATGCTGCATTGCATGCTCACCGGTGGAGTCGATACGGGCTGGACGTTCTATGCGCCGTTCAGCACATCCTTCACCAACACGAAAATTGTTGAGGCTGGCATCGCTATTTTCATCGCAGGATTCTCGTCCATCCTGACTGGCCTTAACTTTGTGGTCACCATTCATCGCATGCGCGCCCCGGGAATGACCTGGTCGCGCCTGCCGCTATTCATTTGGGCCCACTACGCAACGAGCATTATTCAGCTGCTGGGGACGCCTGTAGTCGCCGTCACTATCGTGCTGGTGGCTGCTGAACGCGCTCTGCATCTGGGTATCTTCGATCCCAAACTCGGAGGCGATCCGCTTCTCTTTCAGCACCTGTTCTGGTTCTATTCCCATCCCGCCGTTTACATCATGATTCTGCCGTCGATGGGCGTGGTCACTGAGATCATTGCCTGCTTCTCGCGGAAGCGAATCTTCGGCTACCATTTCGTGGCGTTCTCTTCAATCGCAATCGCGGTCTTCGGCTTTCTGGTTTGGGCCCACCACATGTTCGTAGCCGGGATCTCCGTCTACTCCGCGCTGGTATTTTCCTTCCTGAGCTATGCTGTGGCGCTGCCTTCAGCGATCAAAGTGTTCAACTGGACGGCCACGCTCTACAAGGGCTCCATCCATTACGATGCGCCCATGCTATATGCCTTTGGTTTCCTTGGTCTCTTCACCATCGGAGGGCTCACCGGACTATTCCTGTCCGCGCTGGGTATCAATGTCCACGTCACCGACACTTATTTTGTCGTAGCCCACTTCCACTACATCATGGTGGGAGGCGCGGTGATGGGCTATCTCGGCGGAATGCACTTCTGGTGGCCTAAAATTTCCGGGCGCCTCTATCCCGAGGGATGGGCGCGTCTGGCGGCGCTGATCGTTTTCATCGGCTTCAACCTCACGTTTTTCCCGCAGTTTCTTCTGGGCTACATGGGGATGCCGCGGCGCTACTACGATTACAGCCACATGCCGGAATTTCAGATATTGAACGTGTTGTCCACGGCGGGGGCAACCATCCTCGGCGTAGGTTATCTATTGCCCATGGTCTATTTCCTGTGGTCGATGCGCTATGGCAAGCCGGCTTCTGACAATCCATGGAATGCCGCTGGACTGGAATGGAAGACAACTTCTCCGCCGCCGACCTTCAACTTTGATGAGGAACCCGTTGTGACTTGGGAAGCCTACAACTACGAGGAGTTGGACGCGCCTCACAAGGAGGAGGTCCCGGTTGCAAGATAACGCGAACGCCAACGCCGGCTCCTTTACCGCGGTTCACGACCATCATGGCGAAGCTCATGCTGCGCACAATCCAGCTTTGCTGCATCACTTCGCGGAACCCCAGCAGCAGCGCGATGCGGCCAGCCTGGGAATGTGGGTCTTCCTCGCGACGGAAGTCATGTTTTTCGGCGGCCTGTTCTGTGCCTATCTGATTTATCGCCGCTGGTACTTCGGCGATTTCGCGGCCGCCAGCAAATCCATCGACATGAGCCTCGGCGCCACCAACACCGCGGTGCTCATCTGCAGCAGTTTAACGGTAGTCTTAGCGGTCTGGGCTGCGCAAACCGCTCGGAAAGCTCTGCTCGTCGGCATGCTCATCCTCACCATGCTCTTCGGTCTAACCTTCCTTGGCATCAAAGGCATCGAATACAAAGACAAGTTCGAAGAGCATCACGTTCCGGGTGCTTCGTTCAGCTTCGATCATGTACCTGTGCCGGGACATCCGGGTGAGTTCGCCAATCCGCGCCACGCGCAAATGTTTTTCTCTCTCTACTTCGTGATGACTGGTTTGCACGCTCTGCACATGATCATTGGCCTGGGTATTTTCACGTGGCTCCTGATCATGGCCTGGAAGGGACGTTTCACCCCCGAGTGGCATACTCCCGTGGAAATCGGTGGCCTTTACTGGCACTTTGTCGATATCATCTGGATCTATCTTTTCCCGTTGCTGTATTTGATCGATCGTCACCCCTGAGGCCGGCATGTCAGCACACTCATCCACCAAATCTCCGTTAAAAGGCTACTTCGCAGTCTGGATCGCGCTTTTAATCGGCACAGGTCTTACGGTTTACGCCGCCACGCTCGATCTCGCGCCGTACAACGCAGCCGTAGCTTTGGGCATAGCGACCGTCAAAGCAACCCTGGTCGCACTCTTCTTTATGCACGTCTGGCATGCCAGCGAAAAACTTACCAAGCTGGTGGTGATCGCGGCACTATTCTTCCTGCTGCTTTTATTGGGACTCACGATGTCCGACTACGCGACCCGGTTGTGGAGCTAGGTCAGTTGCGTTCTTCTTCCCATTCAATCTGCTGTATACTCGCGCCGACTGCTTAATTCATCGATAGATATGAGGTGACTTATGGCATTCTGCAATTCATGCGGAACGACCATCGTTCCGGGAACCCGCTTCTGCAGCAAATGCGGCGCGCCCATTCTCGCTTCGACTCTTCCGCCTGCGCCCGCCGCTGGCACATCGACGTCATTCTCCTCCTCTACGCCCGCGTCCGTTCCCGCGACCACCACTGCCCAAGGCGGGAGCGCTCTTAAGATCATTCTGATTTTGGTCGGCGTAGTCGTTCTGCTGGGAATTGTTGGCATCGCCTCGCTCGGGTTCGTCGCGTGGCACGTCGCGCATCGAGCCCATATCCACCAGAACGGCAACAATGTGAAAGTCGAGACGCCGTTCGGAAGCGTCGAGACTACCAAGGATCCAGAGGAAGCCGCGCGCAATCTCGGAGTGGAGCTATATCCCGGCGTGGAAGTACTGAAAGATGGCGCAAACTCGGCGACTTTCGGTGGCGTTCACACTGTTTCTTTGAACTCCCAGAGCACCGACTCCGTTGACAAGGTTGCCAGCTTTTACAAATCGAAGTTCCCTAACGCGATGGTCACCACTTCCGACGCCGGCCGTTGCACCATCATCTCCGACGACCATAGGAATATGGTTACCATCAACATTGAAGCCGAGGGAGACAAGACCAAGATCCAGATCACCACTGTGACCCGCAAGCCAGTGGCGAACTCCTCCTCGAATTGAAGTAAGTAAGGCCTCATGGCAGAAAAACTGGTAGAACTCGCCGCGGCGGCACGATCAAAATCTGCGCAGGTGGACGCCGTGGGTCTTGCGGAAGCTCTGGGTCGACGGATCGGCGGCGAAGTCCGCTTTGACAGGGGCAGCCGCGCACTCTACGCGACCGATGGCTCCAACTACCGCCAGGTTCCTATCGGAGTCGTGCTCCCTCGCGATGCCGACGAAGTTCTTGCCGCTGTCGAACTGTGCCGTGAGTTCGGGGCGCCGCTGCTGTGCCGGGGCGGCGGCACGTCTCTTGCAGGGCAGTGTTGCAACGTTGCCGTCATCCTCGACTTCTCGAGGTACATGGCGAGGATTCTCGAAATCGATCCTGCCCGCCGCATTGCCCGGGTTCAGCCCGGAGTCGTGCTCGACAATCTTCGCGTAGCCGCCGAAAAGCATCATCTTACCTTCGCGCCCGATCCTGCTACGCACGATCGCTGCACTCTCGGCGGCATGATCGGCAACAACTCCTGCGGCGTGCATTCCGTCATGGCCGGAAAGACGGACGACAACATCGAAGAGCTGGAAATCCTTACCTACGATGGCGTGCGCATGAAAGTTGGCGCGACGCCCAGTGTGGAAATCGAACAAATTGTTCAGCAAGGCGGACGGCGCGGCGAGATCTACGCCAAACTGCAAACCATTGCTGCGACGTATGGCGATCTGGTGCGGCAGCGATTTCCTAACATCCCGCGCCGCGTCTCCGGCTACAACCTAAATCACCTTCTGCCAGAGAACGGCTTCCACATCGCGCGTGCCCTCGTCGGCTCCGAGGGCACCTGCGTTACTACGCTTGAGGCGACTTGTCGGCTGGTCGAGAGTCCTCCGGAGCGCATGCTGCTGATGGTTGCTTATCCTGATATTTATCAGTGCGCCGATCACGTGCCCGAAATCATGGAGCACAAGCCAATCGGCCTCGAAGGCTTCGACGATCTTCTCGTGGGCTACACGCGGATTAAGGGCATCAACTCCGAAGGACTCGCGCTTCTCCCCGAAGGCGGGGGTTGGCTGATGGTCGAATTCGGAGCACAAACCGCACTGGAGGCCGAGTCTCAGGCGCGCACCTTGATGCAGTCACTCGGCCGGGGCGCGAGTCCTCCCAGCCTGCGGCTGTACACCGACAAGCAGCAAGCGAAACGTGTGTGGGAGGTGCGCGAGTCGAGCCTCGGTGTCACATCCCATGTGCCCGGCGAACCGCTGAACTGGGAAGGCTGGGAGGACTCCGCAGTCGCGCCTGAAAAGCTTGGCAGTTATCTTCGTAATCTCCGCAAGATGTTTGCCGCGTACGGTTATAAAGGCTCGCTCTACGGCCACTTCGGCCACGGCTGCGTCCACACGCGGATTAATTTCGATCTGCAATCGAAAGAGGGCATTGTCAAGTTCCGCAAATTCATGGAAGAGGCGGCCGATCTCGTCGTGAGCTACGGTGGCTCAATCTCCGGCGAGCATGGGGACGGTCAATCCCGTGGCGAATTGCTTCCGAAAATGTTCGGCCCCGAACTCGTTCAAGCCTTTCGCGAGTTCAAGTCAGCATGGGATCCGGCGTGGAAGATGAATCCGGGCAAGCTGATCGATCCCAACAAGCTGGACGAAAATCTTCGCCTCGGCGCGGATTACGCTCCCTGGGAACCGAAGACCCGATTCCAATTTCTCGCCGACCACGGCAGCCTAGCTGAGGCGACGCTGCGGTGTGTTGGCGTCGGGAAATGTCGTCGCGAAGAAGGTGGGTTGATGTGCCCCAGCTATCGCGCCACGCATGACGAAGAACACTCCACACGCGGCCGGGCTCACCTGCTGTGGGAGATGACTCAGGGCGAAGTGATTCGCGACGGGTGGCGCAGCGAAGAGGTCAAAGAGTCGCTCGATCTCTGCCTTGCCTGCAAAGGATGCAAAAGCGATTGCCCGGTCGGGGTCGACGTGGCCACCTATAAGTCCGAGTTTCTTTCTCATTATTATGAAGGCCGCATGCGCCCGCGGAGTGCATACGCCTTTGGCAATATCGACTTGTGGGCGCGCGTGGCATCGCATGTGGCCGGGATGGTCAATCTGACCACGCAACTTCCGTTGCTACGAGATATTGCAAAGCTGGTTGCCGGAATCCCTACGCAGCGCTCCATTCCGGCTTTCGCTCCGAAAACTTTCAAGAACTGGTTTTACCGCCGCCCGCCGCAGCGCAATGCAGACGCTTCGCGCGTACTCCTTTGGCCCGATACCTTCAATAATTATTTTCAGCCTGCTACGGCGAAGGCGGCCGTGGATGTCCTAGAGAGCGCCGGCTTCCGCGTCATTGTGCCAAGGGCTAACTTATGCTGCGGACGCCCGCTCTACGACCATGGCATGCTCGACCGTGCCCAGGCCCTTCTGCTCCAGATCCTCGACGAACTCTCGCCTGAGATCGAAGCCGGTGTTCCGATCGTCGGCCTCGAACCGAGTTGTGTTGGCGTCTTTCGCGACGAACTCGTCAACCTGTTTCCCCATGACGAGCGGGCCCAAGCCCTGTCGCGTCAGACTTTTCTTCTCAGTGAATTCCTCGAAACTCACACCCCGCGTGTCCCATTGCCCCGCCTTGATCGCAAGGCCATCCTTCACGGTCACTGCCATCATAAATCTCTGATGAAGATGACCGCCGAAGAGGCCGTTCTGCGGAGGTTGGGCGTCGACTTCCACAGCCCGGCTGCAGGTTGCTGCGGCATGGCTGGCTCCTTTGGCTTCGAGGCCGACAAATACGAGATGTCCATGGTGATTGGCGAACTCGAATTGCTCCCAGCCGTCCGCCAGGCTCCGCCGGACTGGCTGATCATCGCTGATGGCTTCAGTTGCCGCGAGCAGATCGCACAGGGCACACCCCGTCACGCTCTTCACTTGGCAGAAGTCCTGCAAATGGCGCTTCACGGGTCGGATGCTAAGGGGTCTCATCCCTATCCTGAGTCTGCCCGGGCTCGGTGTCACGAGCGGGAGGCATTTCAATCTATGAAGCGCGCCGGATTGGGCTTGGCGGTCCTTGCGGCGGGCGGAGCCCTGCTCTGGAAGTTGTCCAGAAGTCGCTGATTCCACAATGGTTAGTGTATTTAATAACTCCCGGCTAACTCCGACCCCTCGCCAGATTGCTCCTATTCTGGGACAATAGAGTTCTCGCGGGTTCTACAACCAGCCGAGTTCTAGTGCGACTCCCCGATGAGTCGTGGCAATCGCCGGTACCAGTCATGGATCGTGAAACCACAATCACCGCGCCAGCCGTCGGCAAGGTTCCTGCCGAGGCTCTGCCCACCCTGGTCGCCGTCAAACCCAGCGATGCGCCCCTGTGTGGCTCGGTTTTGGTCCTGATCCAATTCGACGTCTGCGAGGAGATTCGCCTCGACGAGCTACGTCGCATTCTGGGCGCGCGTACCGTCGACACCAGCTTTAAGCACATGGCTCCCGGATACGTGCGCTTCCAGCGTCCTCCAGTAGAGGAAGCGCTTGAGCCATTAGTTCTCGAAAGCGGCGAGCGGCTGCAAGGCGAAATTAAGTATTTCGACTACGGCGTGGTTAGCGTGGTCTTCGAGCTGCCCTTTTCAGGTGACTGGGACAAGCTGGTCCAACTTTCCAGCCGGTGGGTTTGGGATACCAACTTCGAGAGTCTCGCCACTCGGATCGTCAAGCAGAAACTGGAGCGCGCTGCTCCCGCGCTGGTCAAGCCTTATACCACCGAGTGGCTGAAGGAAGACTATTTCATCTTCCACTTGCGCGAGATCGCTGGCTCGCCCTCCGCCCTGGACCTTCTCACCGTGCAAGGCGACTACATTTCCCAAGTCGTCCGCGGCGAGACTCAGCCGCTTTCCGATGGCGAGCGCCAGGAGATTCTTCAGTCACGAATTTCCTACTATCCCAATGACCTCGCCGTCATCGGATGGAACGCCGCCTTCATTTACGACACTCCCTCCGGCGCCGAGACCGCCATCCAGCTTCTGCAGTACGCCAACTCACAGCTGCTCGAGTTCCGTCACTACGACGACCTGCTCACCAAACAACTCGAAGACGTTTACGACTTTCTCGAGCGCGGAGGCCGCGGCCTCTGGTCGCGCTGGCGTACTGCCCGCGCCGCGTCGAAACTGCACACCGTTTTGCTTGACGTGAGCGAGTTGACCGAGCGCGCCGATAACGCCATCAAGTTCCTCAGCGACATGTTTTCCGCCCGCCTCTACAAACTGGCCGCGTCCAAGGTCGGTGTGCCCGACTACAAGGACCTTGTGCAGCAAAAACTGCAAACTGCCGAAGAGCTTTACCGCTTCATGGTGGACGAATTCAACCAAAGTCGCGCTTTCATCCTAGAATTAATGGTGGTCGTTATTCTGATCATCGAACTGGTCTACTTCTTCCGCGGCAAACCGATCTAAGGTTCACACTTCCGGGCCTGTTCCCCATTCGGGCAGGTGACTGGCTTGTATCGCGGGATTCTTCTGCAGTGTAGAACCGTAGGCAACGCAACCGGTCAACAGAAGCAGGCATCCGAGCCCGCAGACTCCCGCCCATCCAAAGTGCTGCCATAGCACCGATCCCGCATACGAGCCCAGTGCTCCAGCGCTGAAATAGCAAACCATGTAGACCATATTCAGCCGGCTTCGCGCCTCCGGCAACAGTGCATAAATTCTCGTCTGATTCGAAACGTGCCCCGCCTGTACGCCAATGTCGAGCAGCACCACTCCCACGATCAGCCCGGGCATGTGCCTTCCGAATAAATACAAGACCACGAAGGAAACCAGCGTCACGATCAGCGAGACGAGCACATTCCTTCTCGCCCCGTAGCGATCGGCCATGCGCCCGATAAAAGGCGCGCAAACCGCTCCCGCAGCGCCCACCAGCCCGAAAAGCCCAGCCACGCCGCTTCCATAGTGATAGGGCGGTGTCTGTAGAAAGAATACGAGCGTCGTCCAGAAGGCGCTGAAGGAGCAAAAGAAGATCGCGCCCAGTGTAGTCGCCTCTCGCAATACCGGCTGCTCGCGGATCAGAGCGAAAGTCGACCGAATCAGCTTCAGCCACGTAAGTTGCAGCTCGGGTTGGCTCTCGGGCAGGCCTGTGCGGATTGCGACTGCCAGCACCAGCATCAGCCCAGAAGCCAGCCAATAAATCGCGCGCCATCCCACCCACGCGCCCAACAGGCCGCTGAAGGTCCGCGCCAGCAGGATGCCAAACAACAACCCGCCGAGTATGGCTCCAATTGTAGCTCCCCGGCGTGTGGCAGACGCGAGATGCGTTGCGAAAGGAACGATGACATGAACGGTCGCCGTCGTAATCCCGATGCCCAGGCTCGCCAGAGCCAGCCAGGCGAAATTCTGCGCGCTCGCCATCGCCGCCAGGCAGACGGATTCAGCCACGAGCAAACGCACGATCAGCCGCCGCCGCTCCTTGGTGTCGCCCAGCGGAACAAAAAGCAGCATCCCCAGCGCCGCGCCAAACTGCGTCAGCATGGCGACTGTTCCCACCTGTGGCACGGAGATGCGAAACGTCGCCGCGATCGTCGCCAGCAGCGGCTGGATGTAATAAATGTTAGCCACAATGGCGCCCACGCTGAACGCCATTAACCACACGTGCGCCGGTCTTATGTCTTGCTCCGCTGAAGCTTGTTGAGGTTGGTGATCCAAATTAATCTCGGCCACAGAATTAAGATGCTACCGGCCCCTGATAGAATTCAGCAATTCCACGAATGCGCGGACTGACAGATAAACGAGTCCTCGTCACCGGAGGCGCCAGCGGAATTGGCGCGGCGACAGCAGCACGCTTTTTGGAGGAAGGTGCGCGCGTTTGCATTCTCGATCGCGATGCCAAAGCGTGCGCGGCAATTCGCCACCAACTGCCGGGAATCTCCGAGGCCATCATTGCCGACGTCACCGACCTCATGCAGGTCGAAGCCGCGCTGGCTGATGCAGTACGCGTGATGGATGGAGTTGAGGTACTGATCAACAACGCCGGTATCAGCATCCGCCACAAGTTCCTCGACATCACTCCGGAAGAATGGGAGAGAGTAATCTCGGTAAACCTCACTGGCGTGTTTTACGTCGCACAAACTACAGCGCGCTACATGATGGAACGTTTTTCGGCGGAGCAGGGCAGCGGAGTGATTCTGCAAACTGCCTCAACCAACGGCATCATGGGCTATCCGTATTATGCCGACTACAACGCCACCAAGGCCGCGGTGATCGAGTTGACGCGCTCTATGGCGCTCGAACTTGCGCCGAAAGTTCGTGTCTGCGCCGTGGCTCCGGGATATGTGCTTACGCCCATGCAGCGGGCCGAGTACACCGACGCGATGCTCGAAGAAGTGAACCGGAAAATTCCGCTCGGCCGCCACGCCCAGCCGGAAGAAATCGCAGCGCTATTCGCCTATCTGGCATCCGACGATGCGGCCTACGCCACCGGGCACGTCTACACCTTGGACGGCGGCGAAATCGTGGGAGGTCTGGCCAGCCGGTGAGCACCACGGTTTTTGTAGGCGGGGGCCGCATCGCAAGCGCGCTGGTCGCGGGACTGCGGCGTGCTGGGCACCAGGGGGCAATCTTGGTTCACGATCGTAACCCTGAGAAGCTACGAGCACTGAATCGCGATTTTTCGGTTGCGGTCGAGCCTGATCTCCAGTCCGCAGTTGCAATAGCGGACATGCTTATCCTGGCCGTGCGGCCGCTGGCGGTTGCGGAGACTGTCGATGCCATGGCTCGCTTCGCTGGCGCCTCGAAGCTACTGGCGGTCAGCGTGGCAGCCGGGATTCCGCTCAAGAAATTGCGCCGGCGCGGCTCGCGGATTCGCTGGGCGCGTGCTTTGCCGAGCCCGATCTGCCGCATCGGACGGGGTCTGACGGCGGTGACGTTCGCTCGCAACCTGACCCGCCCGGACCGCAAACGAGTGCACAAATTCTTTGAGCAAGTTGGCCCGGTGCTGGAAATGCCGGAGAGTCGCATGGACGCTTTCAATGCGGCTTACTCGCCGGCCCATGGCTATCACGCTCTGGAAATCCTGGCAAAAGCCGCGCAGGCTAACGGATTGGACGCGAAGATGGCTCTGACGGCCGGAGCGCACGCGTTAGCGGATGCAATTTTTTATTGGAGAGAGAGCGGACAGAAACTTTCTGACCTCCTGCACGAAGCGGCGACTCCCGGCGGGACTTCGGCCGCGACGCTGGCAGCCATGGATGCAGCCGGCTACAGCAAGGTAATCGAGCGAGGTCTTACAGCCGGCATCCGGCAAGCGCGGGCAAACGCGCGCCGCTGATTTCTGCCGCTACTTCATCCATCTCGCGCCCAGTCGCGCCAGACGTACTAGATGGTAGAGAGGGAACAGCGGCTTAGGAAGCTGAATCGTGTCCCACTCTCCCGGGCCGGGAGTGAACGTGAGCCGCGTCAGAAATCGCAGACGATCGAGCTGGCGTTCGCGTAGCCGCATCATCAGGCGAAAGTATTCGATCTTGTGTTCCTCGTAGCAAACTCCTTCAGCGATGGAGATCGCAATCTTTTCGGTGAACGCATGCGCTATTTTGTCCGTCGCGGCTGCGTCTCTGATCGGCACCGGAATCGGTGTTGCCAAGAAGCGATTCGCCAGCAGCACCGTGATGTGAAGAACGCGCTCAATACCCAGGTGATGAGCTTGGACTTTTATCCAATCCCAATTCAGGCTGTCCCGCTTCAGAACCTGCGCGATGTCCCAAAGCCAGATTAGCCGCCCCCAGACGTGTTTGGCGGCGTGCACGGACAGCACGAGCAACAGATCTTCCGACGAAGGCGTCTTCATGCCTCGGCCTGCGATAGTTGCATTTACAGCGCGCTCGAACAACCCGTCCATGTCAAAATCGACGGCATAGAAGCGGGGCTGCAGCGCCCATTGCAACTCCAGAAGATTCTTACCCGCGGGACTGTCGAAGGTGCATTCATATCCCGAAGCAAGGTACGCGGCTTCGGCATTCTCGGGAATCGGCAAGCG
>DATEQW010000008.1:0-13046 GCA_035272245.1 Candidatus Sulfotelmatobacter sp.
GCCGGTAACCGCCACTTGCGAAATCGTAAGAGTGTTTCCGCCGGTATTACTCAAGATCTCGCTCTGAGCCTGGCTGGTGCCAACCTGCACGTTGCCAAAAGTGATGCTCGCGGGAGTAGCCGTCAAGGTGCCTGTCACAGGAGTCTGCGTGCCTTGACTGGCGGGTTTGCTGGAGCTGAATCCTTGGCAGCCCACCATGGTGGCCAGGGCTAAGATGACGACAAGCGCATTCGAACGAGTGGGGAGGCGGCCCATAGGAATTGAAAGAATCGAGTTAGTCCTGTTCTGTCAGCTCCAAAACTTGAAATGTTAGTGTGCCCTCGCCCCTCCCTCGGCGTAAGGTCCCAAAAGGGCATGCTCGAAATCGCCGAAGTACAGTCCCGAGAGCCAATCATCGATTGGTCCTTCCGGCCCTTCACAACGACTTAGGACCGCGAAATCCGGGTGATCGTGGGCGGAAAAGCCGGAAAGCTTGCCCGCAACAACGCGGCACACACTTGCTTTCCTCCGGTTCAACCGCCAGAGTTTCCGAATTCCAGAGATTTCGAGCGACTCTCAGGGGAGTGCAGCACGGTTTGTCCGTAACCCGAGTGCGTGACAGCGAAATATACAGGGAATCTCTTTATTTTGGGGTAGTTATTCACGCACTATGATGAACTAGCTCATCGGGAGTAGTCCCCGGAACGCCAGGTATCTCGCGTCGCGCGCCCTGCCTCACTTCCCTTTCTGCTGCGCGATCCATCGGTCCGTGCGCGCCTCCAGCAGGTCCAGCGGAAGCGTTCCGCCGTCGAGCATCTCATCATGGAATTTCTTGAGATCGAATTTCGGCCCCAGCTCTTTCTTCGCGCGCTCGCGGAGTTCGCGAAACTTGAGCTGCCCCAGCTTGTAGCTGAGAGCCTGCGCTGGCCACGCAATGTAACGATCCGTCTCCGATTGGATCGTGGGTTCGTCCACGGCTCCCGACTTGCGCATGAATTCCACTACCTGCTCTCGGCTCCATCCCTTCGCGTGAATTCCGGTGTCCACCACCAGCCGCACCGCGCGAAACAGTTCGGAGGAAAGCCGCCCGTAATCCGACACCGGATCCTGGTAGAAGCCAACCTCTTTGCCCAGTTGCTCCGCGTATAGAGCCCAGCCTTCGATGTAGGCATTGAAGCCCAGACTATGCAGGCGAAACTTCGGCAGTCCGGTCAGTTGCTGCTGCACCGAGAGCTGCATGTGATGTCCGGGAACTCCTTCGTGGTACGCAACCGCCTCATCGTCGATCAACGACCGCTCCGCGAAGTTGGAAGTCGCCACCACCACGCGTCCCGGCCGCTTCCCATCCGGCGTGCCCGTCACGTAGTGAGTCGCGGACGCCGCCTGAAACGCCGGAATCGCCTCCACTGTTACTGGCGACTTCGGCAGCAGCGTGAACAGCTCCGGCAGTTTCGGTTCCATCTGTGCGATATAGCGTCGAAAATCGTCGAGAATCTGATCCGCCGAAGTCGGAATGTATTTGGGATTGGTTTTGAGCGACGCGCGGAAAGCCGAGAGATCGGCAAAGCCTTCCTTCTTGGCAATCACCGTCATCTCCGCTTCAATCCGCTCCATCTCGCGCAAACCGAGTTGATGAATCTCGTCCGCCGTCATCCGCGTTGTCGTCCGCGCGTAGATGTCGTTTTCGTACCGCTTCTTCCCATTTGCCAGGGACATGACAGAAAGCGTCGTGCGCCCCTCCGGCGCATATTCCGTGCGCAGGAAATTCGCGAAGGTCTTGTACGCCGGAATCACGTCGCCTTGGATCGCATCCGTAATCTCTTGCGTCAAGCGCCTCTGATCTTCCGCGGAGATGCTTGTGGGATATTTCTTCGTCGGCAGAAGAAATGGGTCGGAATCGATAATCCCCTGGCACTGCACCGGCAGCTTCTCCGCCAGGAACCGAACGGGCATGAGTTTGTCCTTCATGCCGGCGCGAAGCACTTCTGTAGTCTGGCTCAGTACTCGAGGAATCTGGTGCAGCCGCGCAATGTAATCCTCGTAATGTTTCACCGAGTCGAAAGGAACAGAAAGCGGCAGGTCCGCCAGGCTGGTATGGACGCCGTTCTGCTGGTTGATCGGCATCTCGTACTCTTTCAGATCGAAGTCGGCATTCCGTTGCTCGAGCACGCGAATCAACAAGTCGCGGGAAAGCTGGTCCGGTTCGGAAAAGCCCGTGCTCGGGATGGCCTCGATCCGCGCCAGAAACTCCCGGTTGGTCTTATCGCGCTGAACAATCGCGTCCAGCGAGTACTCCGCCAACTTGTCGTTATATCGGTAGTCGCCGTAGGCAGTCGCCCGCTCGGGAAAATTGCGAAGATCGGACTCGTACTGCTCGTCGAAGATCGCGTTCAGGGCAGCCACGCGGTCAGCCACCGGCTTCGCGCTCTGTCCAAAAACGCCGCCGCTCGCGATCAGGAAGAAAAGAATAGTTTGCAGACGCATAGTGTAAGAGGCTACCAGACAGAACTACAGAACTGACGAGATGAACCGGTAATTTTTTCAACGCGAGAAGACGGCTCCATGGGGTAGCCCTGATTGGGGATTGGCCGTTGATTGAACCGGCTCAACGGCCAAAGCCTTTCCCGATTGCAAGAACGCAATCTTCTTCATGATTCTCCTTATACCTGCTAGGACCAACCGCTCTGGTCGCTTCTAGTCTTGCTCAGCATCTGCTTGGTCGTCGCCTACGTTTTGCACAAAGGTAAGCTGGATTGCCAGGTCGGGAAACTGCGCGTCGTACAGGTAGTAGTTGCCGTCGTCTCCCTGGTCGATATAAAGGTAGTCCGCCCCCACGGCCCATTGGCCGGGGAACGGGCTCATCAGGCCGAACCAGCCGCCGTTCCAAGTGAAGTACCATTCGCTGCCCCTCAGTACGCAGCAATTGGCCGGGTCGTTAAAGTGGAAGCCGTAGGCGCGTCCGTAGTGCGTGGCGAAGTAGCCACGGTCGATGTGGATGCCGCCCGGGCGGGTGTTGTACGTCATGGCTCGGGCCAGGACCGGGTTGACGACGGTCGGCCTGAAGGCAGTCGCGCTCGGGTGGTTTTCCCCCTGAACCGGGCGGATCTCCGGTTGGACATTATTGTACGAGCGATTTTCTGGCGGGGCGTTGTACGAGTGGTACTCTGGCCTGTTCTGCGGCTCGGGTTCCGGACGAGGAGCTGGCCGCGGCGTTGGCGGCGGAGTATACCGCGGCACGTTTGTGGTTGTGGTCTTCCTCTGTTGCGCCTGAATCGTCCCTACAGTACTCACGGCCAACGATGCGAGAAGAACCAGAAGAGCGGCTTTCTTTGGGGATGTCATGTGTGGCCTCCAATCGATTTGTCTTGAATTTGGAGGGCGTCGAACCGTGCGACCCAGTCCAATCGTCCTCACTCAGATACGCGACGTTTTCTCGGAAACGGGGTCATGGATCCCTTGGAGCGTGCGTTGCCGGGAAATCCGCTAAACATCGACCAGAGCAAATCGCTGGTTTCCGGAAATGGATGATGATCACCGGGACAAGCAGCTGGCGTGGAAGAGGCGTCGCTCGGGAGATGGGAACGGATTACTGGAAGGGCTGGCGTTACCTGACGAGAGTAGTCTGATGGCTTTTTCGGACGAGAGAGGAATTGGCCGTTGATTGGAAGCGGCTCAACGGCCAAAGCCCGGCAATTATTGGTCACCGGCCGACACGGCAGGTACCAACATAGGACACGGTGCACATGAAGTTGGGGTTGTCGTCACTGCCTAGATTCGCACATTGGTCGCCGGTCTTGGACGAGCTCACCAGCACACCCGCCATGCATTCCATTTGCATGTTGCCGCTGGCCTGCTGGTCGGCGGCTTGGTCCGCCGTGGCCTGGTCACCGGCGAAACCGACGCCGATGCCAGAAACTGAGAGTTGAACTGCTCCGAAGGCCAAAGCGGCCAGGGTTAGGAATACCGCAAGCGTCAAAGCAGACTTTTTCATTTTCATTCTCCTCTGTTTCAAGATTTCACTGACGGGGTAACCGTCTGGTGATTCGGGCAGATTCCGGTGTACTTTCTCCGTTTTCCGCCTTCACTTACTCACGCGACAAGCGAGGGAAAACGGGGTCATCGGTCGGGGAAGAAATGAAAATCCGTGCAAAAAGAGAATGTCGTCGGTATCCAGCTTGTGTGCTGAAAGGGTCAACGCGGTTTCGATGGCAGCATTGTCAGCCCTGCTCGATCAAGAACTACAGCAGGTGTACGAGGTCGCAGGCAAATGCAGCCGCCTTTTGAGGAAGATTAAAAGCGCGACAGCATCCGCCTGGAATACTTCTTCTTCTATTTCGTACCTAATCTCCGAAACCAGTCAAAGTAATCGGCGTGGGATCCGTTCCCCCGCTGACCAGCAGCCGTAGATACCCAGTGTAGGAGGCGCCGCTTGCCTGCGGCGTGAAAGTCACTTTGACTACGCACGTCACGCCCGGCCCCACAGATGTGCCACAGTTACTCGTCTGCGCAAATACGTGCTTTCCGGTGTCGACGATCTCGAATTTCTCGATGTTGACGGTCGCGGACGTAGTGTTGGTTGCAGTGACACTTATCTCCGCGGTGCTTCCCACCGTTTCACCAGAGAAGTTCACCATCCAATTAGGGTTCAACACAATGCCACTGCCGATGCTGAAGCTGAATTGGAGAGTGGCGTCACTGGCCAAAGGAATGGCAACCGGGATTGTGCCCGTGACATCCGTTCCCGTAGGAGGTGGAACTTCACTGACCATAATGTAGTAAGTGGTGCCCGCCGAAGCCGCGAAGTTCACGTAAGAGGATTGAACGATATCGCCAAAAATTGTAGGCGAATCGTCATTGCAGGCGACCGGTGTCGGGGATGAAGGAGAGCCGGTGAACACATAGATGCCCGTATCGTAACGGCTGTTCGCAGTGCTGGCAGCATAGTTGTCGCTCGTCGAGGGCGTGAACTTGTACCAAACGCTCCGGAAGACGCTCGCGGCGCCTGGCCAGGATCCGCTGCAGGGGGCTCCGGGGTTGCGCAGAGCTGGATCCTGAGGTATCGGATCGCCCTGGGGATTTACCTCGCCTCCAGCGCCGGTGCCACTCAGAATTTCGGTTGGGTTTGTTGCCGATGTGTTAACGAAGCTTTTGAAGGGCACTTTGGTGATGTTGATCGCATTCGCAAAAAGATCGTTCTTAGCCGCCGGCGCCGTTTTGACGCTTAGACCACCGGCGGTCAATATATTGTTTGAAGCGTCAGTCACGATCGCCAGGAAGTTGGCAGGGACAAAAGAGGTTGCGGTCAGAGGATTCGAATTCGGATACTTGTCAATCTTGGAAAACTCTGTGGGGAAGCCCTCGACCACGAGAGCCAAGCTTGCTCCCGGAACAAATTGAGCGAAATCCCAGCGCGTGGTTTTGGTATCCGCGAGGTCGATTGGCGTAGGCTCTAAAGCGTATTCTGGATCTCCTTCCGAATAGAGCAGGAAACTCGAGTCAGCGATGCAGTACGGCTGCGGCAGGGGATTGTTCGGCGCCGAGGCGCAGACCATGTAAGTTGCGCCGTTGAGCTTGGACCCGATCACAAGAGACTGCAGATGCATGCCGGGGTCCCCGCTGAATTGGACCGAGAAAACTGTTTGCTTGCTCTCGGCACTAGATAATTGTCCATTGCCTCGCTCCCACAGAGCAGGCGTCACGGTTACCGTGAAACCGTTTCCCTTGAGAGGCACCGCCAGGTTGGGATAGGGCGAAGGCGGGTTTGGCTTGTTTGGATCGCTGGTCGGCGTGCAGGTCGGAGGAGGTGATGCCGAACCATCAAGCGGTGCGAAGAAAGGTGTTGCCGTCGAGTTCGGGCACAGCGAGTTGGGACCGGTGCCATTCCCAGAACTGGGGGTGTCCGGCTTACGGTAAGCGTATAGAGGCAGCGTGGCCAAAATGCAGAACACCAGAGAGGCACGACCCACACTCTTGAGATTGAGCATTTGCGAAACCTTCCTTGGAAACTGTAAGCGGTAAGCAGCGGAGCCGTTCGTGCGAGGGAAAACGACCGCGTGCAGTGTCTTCGGTTTTGCCCATCTCGTCAAGTGAATTGTTGGTGATTTTTTTGACCGCCGGCAGGGCGAGTGCTGTGCAACACCTTTTACACTCGCACGTGCGCCATCCGGGTGGTCAGCAACCCAAATCCGGCCCGCTCCGCGCGTTTGCGGATGGAAGACAGCGCCTCTTTACGTGCTCCGGATGAGGCATGCCCATCGGCCTCGAGTTCCAGCAGGAACAGCTCCGCTTCGAGAGCCGCGAAGTTGCTCCCACGCTGCTTGGCTTCCGCAGGAAGACTGCGGATTTGTTGCACAGCTTCGGTAGTATGACCCGTGGCCTTTAGGTAGGTTGCGAGACTGATGTGATTCTCGAAACTCGTGTCGGGATCCTGACTCGCAATTTTGCGGATGCGGTCCGCATAGCTTTCGGCCTCCGACAGCTTGCCTTCCTCAACCTCTAGTCTCAGTAGAATCGAGTCGGCGATTGACTCAAGATTAGGATCGGGAGCTTCTTTAAGCTTTTCGAGGGCGTCGAGCGCCTGCCGCTCGGCCTCTGACACCCGTTTCCGTTCCAGGTTGATCTCGGCCAGGGACATGAATCCGAGCGCAACGCCAGCTTGGTCTTTTTGCTCGGTACTGATCTTGATTGCCTCCCGGTAGGAGGCTTCCGAGGCATCAAACTCGCCGCGACGATACTGCACATCGCCCATATTAAAGAGGCACGTCGCCACGGCCGCGGGATCGCTGTTCGCTCGGCGCAATTGCAATACCTTCTTATAGGTAGCCAGCGCGCTGCCGGTATCGATTTCCGCCTGGTACTGGGCTAGATTACTGAGGGCCGTCGATTGGATCCCGGTGTTACCCAGGTCCTGGGCCAAGGCAAGAGCCTTCCGTACCTGTTCCCCGGCCTCAACCTGATGGCCTCCGGCGGAGAGCACCTGGCCTTTCAAAATGTACGCCCGCGCCTCGTCTTCCTTGTCTTGGATGGAGGCGGCCACGTGCAGCGCGGTGTCGATGTAGCCCTGCGCGTCCTGGGGCTTTCCCATCCTGACCAGAGCCACGGCCATGTTCACATTCGCGCCAGCCAGATCCTTCTGAGCGCCGGCGTCTCGATGAATCTTGATCACCCGTTCGTACGTCTGCCGGGCTTCATCGTAGCGGCCCCGATCCAAGTACCACGTGGCGAGATCATTGAGGGCAATGGCGGCATTCACGGGGTCGCCAGAGGCTGAAAAGAGTGTCTCAGCCTGGTTGCATGCCGCAAACGCATCGTCCACGTGACCCAGGTTGCGATGGGCCCAGCAAAGTTCGAGCTCCGCGTTGGCCTGCATCAGGCGCGCACCGCGCTTCTGTGCTTCGCTTAGCGCCAGCTGGGCTGATCGAAGTTCGCCGCTGAAATCGTTCATCGCTGCGTAGACTTTCGCCTTTGTGATTTCGATGCGGGGATCGGAGTTCATCGGCGGCCGAAGTCCGGAGAGTTGATTCAGAGTATCAAGCGCTGCCTTGGGCTGGGACCCTTCCAGTTGAGCGTTGGCTAGCTGCAGCCCATAGCTCAGTTCTTCATAATGCGGAAACAGAAGCCCGTAGTCCTTGCTGGCACTGGCCCAGTCCCGGGTCATTTCCTCGGATCGAGCCCGGGCAAGCACGATGTATTCAAAGGGAAGCGGCGTTTTTCCGGCAAGCTCGGCTGCTTTCTTTGCCTCCTCAGCGGCTTCCGGATCATGCTTCAGTTGCGACCAGGTATCGGCCAGCGCAGAATGAATGGCGACGTTGCCCGGTTCCTGCTGCGCCGCTTTTTTCAGTAGCTCCAACGCCCCCGGGGCGTCCAGAGAACGGAGCTTGTCGACGGCCTCGAAATACAGCTTGCGAGCTTCGCGATTGCTTGGATAAAGATTCTGCAGTTGGGAAGCTTCGGTTTCGAGGAGGCGAGCCTTTCCAAGCTTGCTCAAAACCTCAGCCGCAACCTCCGTGACGAGCTTGCCGTACTCTGTCTCATTGCCGCTACGCTGGAAGCTACCGAGTGTTTTTCCGGAGGAATCTTCGAGGTGTAGATCGAGGCTGAGAGTCTTCTCCAGCGACTTGGCGTTAATGGAGTAGCTGCCAAGGACAACGTAGTTGGCGCCAAGGGCCTGGCGCACCTCGGCAAGACTCTGGCTTTCGAGATTCTGTGTGGGAGGAATCGAGAGTTCGGTGCGGACCCGGGCCAGTTCATCGGGCGGTACCGTCTGGATGTCGGTCGACGCGCCCAGATCTGCCGTCAGGGTCTCGCTCAAATCGGTGGCGAGCCAGTCGTAGGCTCGGTCTCCTGAATCATTCTTAAGGCCGGCGACCATCACGAAAGGTTTCACAATCGGGTGCCGGGTCCGCCACTCGTAGACGCCGACTCCCGCGAGCGCAGCAAGAATCAGCAAAATAGAAATGCCTGCAATTATCGAACGGCTCGTCTTCGAGGTGGGCCGAGGATGCAAAGGAATCGCACTGGGCCGCGTCGTGAGGAATTGCGGGGTGTTTTCCGCCAGGGCAACGGCGACCTCGCGCGCGTTGGGGAAACGATCAGCCGGATGCCGCGCCAGGCAACGAAGGATCACAGATTCACAGGCAGGACTCATGTCGGGGACGAAGTTGCGTGGAGACCGCGGAGCCTCGGTCAACCGCTTGAACGCTGAGGCGAGCGGGTTATCGCCGGTGAAGGGCCTTTCGCCCGTCAGCATCTCGTAGATCACCAGCCCCAAGGCGTAAACATCGGAGGCCTTCGTCGCCGGCCGGCATTCCAGCTGCTCCGGTGCCATGTAGGCCGGCGTTCCCAACAGACCCGGGCCGGTGGAGAAAGATATGCCCTCGTCCGACGCCAGCGATTGCAGGGCAAGGCCGAAATCCGTCACTACGGCCCGCTCTGTGTCTTGTCCGGGTACTCCGACCAGCACGACATTCCCCGGTTTGAAGTCCCGGTGGACAATCCCCACATCGTGCGCAGCCGCGAGAGCCGAGGCCATCTGCCCAATCAGCGGCAGCGCCTCGCCCATCCCCATGCGTCCCCGCTCCTTCAAGCGCGCAGCCAAGGACTTGCCGCGCAGCAACTCCATGCTGATGAATACAATTTCGTCTCGCTCGCCCCCTCCTTCCGGTCGGTGCCGGAACAGATCGAAAATCCGGCAGACGTTGGGGTGGGTTACTTTTCGCGCCAGGAGGACTTCGCGCTTGAAGCGCGCCATGGCGTTGGACTGCACCAGGATCTCCGGCCGGATGGTTTTTACTGCGACCCGCTCGCGCAGCTCCTGATCATCGGCCTCATACACCTCACCCATGCCCCCACCGGCAATGAAGCGGACAATGCGAAATCGTCCCGCTAGCACCTGCGAGACTGAGAGTTCCTGGGTCGTGGAAGCCGGGTCGGAAGCCGGGCCGGGAACCGGATCGCTCAGCGGCGCTGTGGAAAGAAACGATGCGGCTTGGTCGTGTTCTGCGAGGAGCCGCTCGACTTCCGCGCACACGCTTGCGTCCTGGCACCGCTCCCTCAGAAATGAGGAACGGCCCGCGACATCCTGTTCCAGGGCAGCCTCAAAGAGTGCCTTGACTGCCTCCCAGTTATCCTGCTGTGTCGCCATGGCTTGTTTTCAGCTCTCCATGGAGCCAGGCTTTGGCCACACTCCAATCCCGCTTCACCGTCTTTGGTGAAATGCTCAGCAGGTCGGCCGTCTGTTCCACCGTGAGTCCGCCAAAAAATCGCAGTTCCACGATCTTGCCCTGCCTCGGGTCAAGTTGGGTCAGCCGCTCAAGGGCCTGATCCAGTTTGACTAGCTCCTGCGCCTGTTCCGGCGCGAACACCAGAGCCTCGTCGATGGGAACTGGTTTCTGGCCTCCGCCCCGTTTGTCACGCAGATGCCCTCGAGCGTGATCGACCAGAATCCTGCGCATGACCTGGGCCGCAATCCCGAAAAAATGGGAGCGGCTTTGCCAGTCAACGGCTCGCTGCCCGACCAGCCTGAGATAGGCTTCGTGGACCAGCGCCGTCGGCTGCAGCGTGTGGTCGCTGCGCTCACGCCGCATGTAGCCGCCCGCCAGCCGCCGCAACTCGGAGTACACCAGGGGAATCAGTTTGGATCCTGCCTCTTCATTGCCCTTGGTCAGTTGCGCTAGAAGTACCGTCACATCTTCCGTAGTTGGATTCATTTGGTCCCGTCACCGTGCCAACTGGTCCGCCATTCTAACCCAGTTTCCTGCCGCACAACCGAATTCAGCAGCTCGGTCCCTCTTCTCGGATGACCCCGTTTTCCGCCGCATGTCGCGCATGAAGGTGAGGGCGGAAATGAAAAGCGCCCCGAGGAGAACGACGATGAAAAACCTCCGAGTCGCGAAGTTGACGGTAACGTCACTAGTCCTGGCGGGGCTGAGGTTCGCCATCCCGTGCGCTTTCGGCTTGCAAGCAGCACAGGTGCCGGGCTCCCAGCCCTCGGCACAACGAGACAGCCGCGCCTCAGATCGGCCGCAGACTAGCCGGGCCGTAAACGGCACCGGCCCAAAGCTGACCGCTGCGAGCGCCACCCGCACAGTCTTACCGAGCGGCGAGATTTTCTATACCAGTTCCTTCGCCGACCATCTCACCGAAGGCGATGTCATCGACGGTGAAGATCCCGTAGTACGCCAAGCCGCTATCGGTGCTCTGGGCAATATGAACGGCACAGTGCTGGCGATCGACCCGGCGACCGGTCGCATTCTAGCCATGGTGAATCAAAAACTTGCACTTTCCAGCGGTGCGCAGCCTTGTTCGACGATCAAACTGTCGGTTGCGTTGACGGCATTGAGCGAAGGCATCATCACCAAAGAAACCCAAGTCAGGATCGGAGCGGGCAAACAGATGAACCTTACTGCTGCCCTTGCCCATTCGAACAACCAGTATTTCGAAGCATTGGGCCGTCAGTTGGGTTTCGAGAAAGTCAGTCTTCATGCCCACGAATACGGTCTCGGCGAGCTGGCTGGAATCGGCATCTCCGGCGAGAAGCCCGGCGTCTATCCCGCGAAAGAGATCTCATCAAGGCTTGGCGGCGTCGGCAAAATGTGCAGCTTCGGCGAGGGCATTTCCATGACTCCGCTACAGCTCGGGGCCCTGGTCTCCGCAATTGCCAACGGCGGCACTCTATATTACCTACAGCATCCGACTACCCAGGAACAGGCTGCCAACTTACGGCCGATCGTTAAGCGCCAACTCGACATCGCTCCCCTGATTGGGGAGATTTCCGAGGGGATGGCAGGAGCCGTAAACTACGGCACCGCACGGCGTGTGCGTTACAGTTTCACTCAGGAAGAAGTTCTCGGTAAAACCGGAACCTGTTCGCGCGCCGGTACGCGCTTCGGGTGGTTTGCCTCCTACGCCAACACCGATGCAGGCCGCATTGTTATCGTAGTTTTCCTGCAAGGTGGCGTGCCAACCTTCGGTCCTAAAGCAGCTGAGGTTTCTGGGAGAATGTACCGTCGTCTTTATAGCCGCGGTTTTCTTGACGCTAAGCCCACTGACCACCAGCGCAAAATCGATCACAGCGATACGGTACTTTTGGCCGGCCAGCAACTTCGCCGAGAAGTGATTCCCACAGGCGCGAGTAAGTGATTCCTGATTCACCGATTCTTCATTTGGGAGGCATCTCGGGTTCCTGTGATTTCGCGGCGCTCACTTAAGCTACCGTCTGGAATCAGTATGGCCACCCAAGGCGTTTCCGCGGACACGACATCGGCATGCCATATAAGCTCCTGAACATTTCCCGAGGTCAGCTCGATCTTTTGCATTGCTGGTTCGTGCAGGATGAGATTGTCGGCGCGAATGGCAAATGTGTGACTGCCCGCGCCTTCAGCGGAAACCCGCACAACAACTTTATTGTGACCTGCATCTTGATACACAACTTTGAAATCGAGGACGTGTTCTCGCCGCAAATCGAGATGGTACTGTCCACCCGGCAGCACCGTGACGCTAGTGTGAACTGACCCCTGACGCACGTCGTAGTGACCTTCAGGTAAATGAAGGTTGAATTCGCCGTCACTCACGACTGAGGCTACGCCGGTAAGCTGCCCGCTCGCTTTCTCGCGGAATTCCACCGGTTCGTGGCGCGCCGGATCAGCCGTCCCGCGCACCGTGGCGGCGACGGCAATGTCTTGCATCAGCCATATCCACTGACCTACTGGCTGAGTCCATACTTCTTTATACGTCCAGCAAATCTGTGTGGGCCAGTAGGGAGCGTCGTCGAAGCCCTTGGTTTCAATCCCGACCGGAAGCGCGCCCACCATCTGGCCCGAGCGCACGCTGTAGAGCGGAGTCCAGTCATAACCCTCGCCATACATTACGCTGGCAGAGAAGGGATTACGCCCGACCAGCCATTGCGCCTGCTTCTGAGCCAGGTCTTCGGCCTGAAGATCGCCTCGCAGCTGTCCTGCGGCCGAGAGCGCTTTGGCCTGCGACAACAGAACGCTGGAGTTGCCGCGAAAGTCAAACCAAACCGGAAACCGCCGCAGATAGTTTCCGTCGCCCAGCGGAATTCCGTGTCGTACTTCCTGCAAATAAGCGTCTCGATCGGCCGCGCGCAGAGGAGTCCAATCCTTTGATTCAGGAATCAGGTGTGCTTCGCTCTCGCGATAGACTGCGGCTGGTAAAACCCCATATGGCTCATCGACGGCCGATGCCGGTTTGAGGTAGTACTCCGAGTGCAAGACAACAGCCGAGTACCATTTCATCCATTTGTCGTGATCCGGAAAGGCTTCACACAGGCGGATCAGGGCCATGATGGGTTCCTGCTCTTGCCCGATATGAAAACGATGAAAGAGATTCTCTCGCCTCGGACCAGTATAAAAGTAACCAGTCAGCGGAATCGTCCAGGGTTGCAACCGCCGCTCTTGCGATGCCAGCACCAGGTCGCCCAAACTGACAGCTTCATCGGCGTAGCGTTGGTCTCGGGTCGCCCGGTAAAGCTCAACCGATGCGACGACGCCGAACGATAGCCGCTCCAGTTCGTCCTGCGCGCCGTAAACCTCGGCGAGCGGAGGCGC
>DATEQW010000009.1:0-20698 GCA_035272245.1 Candidatus Sulfotelmatobacter sp.
AGGTCTCGTTCAACTGTAAAGTTCGCCTGCTGCGAATAGGCAAAGACGAAGTTCTTCGATTGCGGATAGCCGAAGGGTTGGAAGAAGAGCGGAAATCCGTCCGTGAGGTAGTTTTGGTTGAGAAACAGGGAACTGGGGAAATTGATGGAAGTGAACTGCTGCTGATTGGGCAGGTAGCCGAGCGACGGAAGCAGTGCCGACGGCCCCGGAGAGCAGGCTGCGTTGTTGACCAGTCCCTGAAAAATTGGAATCGCGTTCAGGTTGGCGGGATTGCCAGGGCCGTTGCAGACTCCTGTGCCCGGGAAGGCCAATTGTCCGCTGGAGGAGCCATCCGAAGCGTTGCCCAGGAAATAGAGGCCGAGCAGCGGATGGTCGTAGAACATGCCGTAGGAAGCGCGCACGACCGTCTTCCCATCTCCCTTGGGGTCCCAAGCCATGCCCACGCGGGGCTGGATGTTATTCGTGTCCGTTTGAATGCCCTTCTGCAAGCCCAGGAAGTTATATCCGGCCTGTCCGAGAGGGGTCACCGGCTTAAACGATGGCGGGATCTCGATGTCGTAGCGCACGCCGTAGTTCAAAGTGAGGTTGGGGTTCACCCGCCATGAGTCCTGCCAAAACGCCCCAATCGGGATATTGTGGAACGAGTCGCTGGGGCTGCCAAGACCTTGTATAAAATCTCCCGGCAAACCGGCGCCGTACGCTTGTACGGGATTCAACGTAGGGAACGGTTGAGGGAATGCTGCGAAGGAGCCGATGTCGTAAACCCCGCCGTAGTTGACGGCAAAGGTGGCCGAGAGGGGCAGATAGTTGAAATCTGCGCCGAACTTGGTGTTGTGGCGCCCGATGGTCCAGGAAAAGTTATCGGTAAATTGGTAGCGCTGCTCGACTCGTTGGATGTAGGAGTAAGGCTCACGACCGAAATAGCCGAAGCCCGGAATGTTGACGGCGGGGTCCGCGCCGGCAGCGATCTGCGTGTTATAGAAGTAAGAAAGTCCGCGGCGTGCGTACTGAAAGCGGAACTCATTCACTTTGTTAGCGCCAATGGTCCATGTGTCCTGCACCACGCCGGTTACATCGCGGTAGGTTTGCTCGGAAGTGCGTGAATACGCGTTTTGCCCGAAGGGCTGATCCTCACCGCTGCCTTCGAGTCCAGTGGTGGTGCTGGGGCTCACATTGATTCGGAGAGTCAGCCGGTTGTTGGTGTTGATGTTGTGGTCGAGTCGCAGCGAGTAAAGGCTAGTGCCTTCAAAGACCGGGAAGTTGCCTGCTTGCGAGCCTAACGACTGATACGAGGCTGGCACAAAACACGGCGGTGCCGAACAGCTTGTGGCGAAGCCGCTGAGGCCAGGAATCCCGGTCAGCCCGGTCGGCCACACCCCGTTCAACGCCATTCCCGACGAGGCGCCCAGAAGAAATACGTAGTTGGGCACACTCGGCGCAATGGCGGCGAACGTGGCCGGACTTGCTACGGCGAGTTGTTCTAGTGTTCCTCCAGGCCCTAGAAATGCGGCTTGGTCGCCCGTGATTGGAATGTTGCCGAAGGGAAGCGGAATCAATCCTCCGGCCGTGGTCGCAGTATCAAAATTCTGTAAACCGTAGTACCCGATATTGCTTCCCGGCGCGATCGTGGAGAATCCAGTCTCATGCCGCCGGGTGACCTCGTAGGAAAAATAGAAGAAAGTCTTGTCTTTCTTGATAGGCCCGCCGAAAGCGGCGCCTGCTTGTACTCGCGTGTAGGCAGGATTCGAAACCGTGCTAAACGGATTCACCGCTTGAAAATTCCGGTTCCGCAAATAACCAAAGACGTCGCCGTGAAGGTCGTTCGATCCCGAGCGCGTGATGATATTCACCACACCTCCGGCCGCGCGCCCGTATTCCGGCGCGTAGTTGTTGGTGATGATCTGAAACTCCTGTACCGCCTCCTGTGATACGGTCGAGCGCACACCGTTGGTCGAATTATCCGTGGCGTCCGCGCCATCCACATTTACTAGATTTGAGCGACCGCGCTGTCCGCTGATGTTCAGTCCCGAAGTAGGCGCGGCTCCTAGAGTCGGTGCGTTGTCGCGCACCACCTGAGAATCCGTCAACGTGAAATTAATGTAGTTCCGTCCGTTGATCGGCAGATTGTCGATGCGTCGCTGCCCGATCGTATCGGTCGTTGAAGTGCGGGATGTCTCCACTAACTCTGCTTGAGAAGTGACCTCTACCACTTCTTTTCCGGTAGCTACCGCGAGCGCCACTGGAAACTCCTGCGTGCCTCCCACAGTGATGCTCACGTTTTTCGCTTCCACCTTGCCGAATCCTGCCGCTTCTACAGTGACCGTGTAAACGGCCGGCGGCAGCTGTCGGGCACTGTAGCCTCCCTGGCCGTCGCCTGTGGCGGTGCGAGTCAGACCTTTTTCCACGTCGCTCACGGTGACGGTGGCGTTGGCCACCAGTCCGCCTTTGGCATCTTTCACCGTGATATGCAGATCACCGGTGGCAACACCGCCTTGCCCGAAAGCCAGGCAGGAAAGCAATAACATGCACATCGAGACGGAGAAGTTTTTCATTGTACCCATCGTGCTGATACGGATCATAGAGTCTCCCTTGACTTCGACACTACGAGGTGCCGGCAGAAACAACTCCAACGGCGGATGGCAGAAATGGTCACAGAATTTTCTTGGGATGACAGGTCCCGCTGGTTTTTACACCAGAACAGTGAACGAAAACAAGGCAAGAATGATGCGGGGTGGTGCGCCAGTAACCCCACGAGCTTTGCTCAGGCACGGCGACGCCGACGCAAGATTGTCACAAACATCGTCCGACTGTCTGTGACCGAAGTCACATTAGCGAGGAGAGAGACGAACCGGCGTCGCTGGATTCTGCAATCTTCCGAGCAGCATTGCTGAGCCGCTCAACCGCTCGTAGCGATCGACCACACGCACCGCGGCGACCCCGGAGTTGGGCCATGCCAAGGCTATGTAGATTCGCGCCAAAGCCACCGTGGCATTGCGACGAAGCAGCAGAGCATCATTCAGCAGCCGCTGCGCGCTTTCGGTAAACTGCGGATTGCCGCTAGCCAAAGCGGATTCTCCTACACGCACCAATACGCCGGCGTTTCTTCCGGCGACTCGCACGTAGGCGGCTATGGCCCGCAGTCGCGCTCGGCGAACCGAGCGGAACTCCGCTGGCGGCAAACGGCGGCGCAGGTAATCGTCCTCCGCAGGGTTAATCAGATTGCGGAATGCCTCTACGTCGATGGGCCGAATGGTTGTTGCCAGCGACGAGTTCAGCTTGGCTGGCAAGCTCCGGGATACGGCCAGGCGCACAATAATGCCCAGAGCAACTACGGCAGCGAAGACGAGAACGAATGCTAGATTCATGGTTGCAACAAGCGCTCCAGTTCCCGGTTCCAGAGCTCGAGATTGTGCTCGGGAACCACAACGGGAGACATTGTGGTGCTCTTCTGGGGCCCTAGAATGTAATAGAACCAAATAAGAACGCAAACGTGATAGGTGACCATAATGGCAAAGTCAAGTAGGTAGGATTTCTGGCCGAGGAGCCAGTCAGCCAGGAGAGCCCAATGGCCGACGTAGACTGAGGAAAGCACGGCAAAGCCGAGCGTGATCCCAAAAGCAGCGCGTCCCCACGTCAAGTGGAAGTGGGCGGCAAAAATAAGAAGGAAAAGAATCAGTCCACACTGAACCACACTGACGCTTCTGGACAAGATGCGCGTTGCGGAAATTAGCCAAAAGGGCGTGGGATTCGCATAGGCTGCTATGACCGTACCCGCAAATACGAGAACGATGCCGACACTGCTTATCAGTCCTCTGGCGAACCTCCCAAGCGATTGATAGCGACGCAATAAGTGAGTAAAAACCTCGCCGATCGCTATGAATTTTATCAACGCCTCAAGAAGCAAGAAGCAAAGATAACTCCGCCAGTAAGTCGCCGCCGAAATCGAGGGACTAACGTCTATGGCGTAGAGAACTCCTCCACCCGTAGCCTCAAAAATGGCGTAGCAAAAGAAAGCGGGGAACTCTTTGTGCATTCCCCGCCGCCACATGAGAAGCGCAAGAAGCGCCAAAAGAACACTAGGCGCGACCGACAAGTAGTGCCACAGTAATGAGTGTGGCTGAAACATAATCGTAGCCGCTCACTATAACGTGGAGACCGCGCGTCGGCAACATTACTTCCAGTGGTGTTCGTTTTTTGTAACTTACAGTAAGTCGACTACGGCTTGCATGCGCCCCCACCGGAACAATTCCCGCCAGGTTGACCATCGGCGTGGGCCACAGTTGGAACGACCATTGTATTCAGGAAGAGTACGGCGGCGGCAAGCAGCAACAGGATACGTTTCATGGGTGGGTTTCTCCTTGTGTTTGAAAATCGAGTCGTGATACTTTCATGGCTGCCGAGCGGTCCGAAAGATTACGGCTGACGCTTTGTTGTTCGGAATTCGTAACAGATGACCCTCAAATCCGCTCTACAGGATTTCCGAGAAACCACGCTGGCCGCCGTTTCCGGGCTGCTTGCGAAGCTGGCTTACTTGGCTTCGCTGCGTCGCCGGGAGGGTGGGTACCAGCACTGGGGTATGTCACTAGTCCACGGGGAGGAGTCGTCGGAACGCGCGCTGAAGACGGCTCACGCGGAAGTACTGTCCAAAGTGCTTAAGACGCCGATTTCAGAATTGGAGGAAGATCTTCTGCAGTCGAGTCGGGACAGTGAGGAGACGGCGGGAACTTACCTCGAGGACATGCAGGAACAATTCAGCAAATTATTGCCTTCGCCGCAAGACGCGGTTTCTGCCAGGCACCTTAATTCAGTGCTGCTTGCACTTTCGAGGTTGGAGAAGAACCGAAAGCCTGCCACTCGGTCAGCTTCATCGCAACCCCCACGACCTGCCCGATGATCTCCGCTTCCTGGGGATGGCGCAGAACTCGAACCTGAACCGGCGAGAGCGGATGCGGCTGCAAAATCAGGTCATCACGACGCATGCTGCACCAGCAGCAGGTGTGGCCGTCGCGAGTTTCCACGAAATAGATTGGACGTTCGTATTCCGACCGCCAGGTTCCGTCTGTCACTTTATTTTTTTCCTCATCTACCTGCACGAAACTTCCCGGAGGAAGAATTGGGTACATGGTGAAATCCTGGTTACCGATGTAGCCGTAAGTAAAATCGCTGTGCGCGAATTGAGCCAGATACGAGAGCGGTACCAGGCCCCACTGCTCTACCATGCGACCAAGGTTGGTTGTGCGTTGCTCATCGAAGCCGGGATCCATGCGAATCGGCATTTGTACCGACGACAGTCCGGAGAGAGCTTCGGAAACATGCGATCGGGGCGGCGCAATCATACCCAGATCTGCGGCCATGTTGTTCAGGTCGACGCCATACCAGGCCAGCAATTCCCGCAGATCGCGTCGGTAAATCACCGCCAGCGTATAGAGACGAAAAATGCTGGGCAAGACTCCCTTGGTCTCAATGTCTGAGAGCCGGCTCGGCGGAATCGAGAATTCCTCATTGCGATACTTCTCCGCCAAGCGCGCGCTGGAAGTTTCAATGTCGCGCATCGTCAAGCCAAGCTTTTCGCGCAGAGTACGAAGACTCTTACCGGCTGGGAGCATGCATCGCCTCCATGGGAGTAGAAGACTTCATAAGAATTGGCCGCCATCATAACAGGCAGCGTGGTTCGTGTCATGAATCCGCAAAAGAAAATCTTCACGCCCGCGATGTTGTTACGATTTCCGAACAAGGTTTCCCCGCGTTCTGCCTAGTGATCATGCACATCCTCGTCAAACAATGGCACCCCATCTCATAACCTCGCGCCTCGCTAGTACGGTCACTTTGTTCGGATTTCGTAACAGAGAACAGCCGAAATTCCGGTTTTGCCGATTCGCCTGGATCTTTGGACACCCCGATTCCCCTCCTAAACGCCATGACATTTGTCACGCTGCTGGCGTGATGAAGCGCACTGGCGCCTCATTCTTTTCTTGATGATGATGCGGACACTGGGAAAGAATTTGCGGCAAAGTACAAATGGAGGCGTCAATGCCCACAATCGCGACTCTTGAACAAGACCGAGGCGTACAGCCGCTGATTTCCGGTACTGCCGTAGCAGGTCTGGAGGACGTCAGCAAGAGTTATGGAGATGTTTGCGCTCTCAGGAATGTGAATTTCACCGTCCACGCCGGTCAGGTTGTCGCCCTGCTGGGTCCGAATGGTGCAGGAAAGACAACCGCGATAAAGCTGCTGCTCGGGCTCATTCAGCCCAACTCGGGCAAGACCCGAGTATTCGGCGGAGATCCCACCAACCCGCTCAATCGTATGCGCACTGGAGCCATGCTCCAGGTCGGCAAAGTCCCGGAAACTCTGCGGGTCTGCGAGCACGTCGACCTGTTCTCCTCTTATTACACGAACCCGCTGCCACTTGCGGAAGTACTGGCTGCCGCAGGACTGGAAAAGTTGCGCGACCGCAAATTCGGCGATCTTTCCGGCGGCCAGCGGCAGCGAACTCTGTTTGCTCTGGCAATCTGTGGCAATCCCGATCTGCTGTTCCTCGACGAGCCTACCGTCGGGCTTGATGTAGAAGCACGCCGCGCGCTTTGGGAAGAAATTCGTCGCTTGGTCGATCGGGGAAAAACAGTTCTATTGACCACGCACTATCTAGAAGAGGCTGACGCTCTCGCCGACCGCATCGCCGTGATCAATCAGGGCCAGATTATCGCTCAAGGCACGCCCACAGAGATCAAATCGCAAACCAGTGGCAAGCGAATCCGCTGCATCACGGCGCTGAACATAGCCAGCGTACTTCAGATTCCGGGCGTAACCGCCGCTAGGCGAGACCGGGAGGTCACAGAGATTCATGCCGCGGAAGCGGAGACCGTGGTCCGCGTTTTGCTGGCTCGCGATCCCTCACTTTCCGGATTGGAGATCACCACCGCGGGACTGGAGGAAGCATTCCTGGCCCTCACCCAGGACAATAGTCAAAACGCAAATCGACGGAATTGATCCATGATTTTCCGGCGTAGAGATGCGCCATCCAAAAGAGGAAGCGACTATGAGTACTGCCACAGCGGTTTTGAGCAACACCCAGATCGACCGTTCCACCGGCCACACCGCAACCATTTATTTGAAGGAAGCGAAGTACGAGTTCCTGAAGAACCTTCGCTTGCGCGTGTATACGGCGTCAGTGATCAGCTTCCCATTGATGTTTTATGTGTTATTCGGGCTGGTCTTGAATGCTAAAGAAATGATCGGCGGCACCGGTGTGCCGACCTACTTGATCGCCACTTACGGAACCTTTGGAGTGATGGGAGCTTCGCTGTTTGGAACCGCCTCCGGTCTCGCCGCCGATCGCGGCCTGGGATGGTTGCAAGTCAAACGTGCCAGTCCCATGCCGCCGTTCGCCTATTTCGCCGCTAAGGTTGTCCTGAGCATGATCTTCAGCACAATCGTAGTCTCCCTGTTATTGGGATTGGGCCTCGGTTTCGGCGGCGTGCGCATGCCCCTGCTCGAGATGGCAGAGCTGCTTGCAACGCTCGTGGCCGGCTCGCTGCCTTTTTCCGCCATGGGATTAGCTATCGGTTATTTCGCCGGGCCAAACTCTGCTCCTGCCGCGATCAATCTGATTTATCTGCCGCTTTCGTTCTGCAGCGGGCTATGGGTGCCTTACATGTTTCTACCCAAACTGGTGCGGCAGGTCGCATTGGCGCTCCCGCCATATCACTTGTCACAACTGGCCTTGGGAGTTGTCGGCGCGGGGCGCCACGAGCCCGCCGCAAACCACTGGGAGGTCCTGCTCGCCTTCACTTTGATTTGCCTGGGTGTTGCACGCATCGGTTTCCAGCGAGATCAGGGAAAACTCTACGGCTGATGCAAGCCGAGACCAGAGCTAGCTGTGAGCGCAAGAAGGGGAAGGACCCAATGAGTGCAGATGCTAAGAAAGGCTACGGCTCGACAGTCGTTCTGATGATTCTCGGAATCCTCGCGCTCTACGGTGGCGCAAGTTGGCTTTTGGCGCTGATTCCCGTGGCAATACTGGTCTGGTACGCCGCGGCCAGCGCCATTTTCAGGCAAAGCCGGAACTGACCTTGGCCTTGATGACTGGGAGTGTACCACCTATGATCGGCGATAATAGAACCGACGAAGAGATGTGCGGAGGACTCCGAATTCGGCCTTTGCCACGCCGCTTCGCCGTCCGGGCGTGATGACTTTATGAGACTCTTGCCCAAGAACAGCGAATACGGCTGGGCGATGTATTCCGTTCTGTACTTTGGTTTCTTCTACATCGATCCCATCGTGAACCATGCCAGCGTGCGGGTGTGGTTCCTCACGGTGGCGGCGACAATCATCTTCTTGGTCTTGTATTTCTCTTTGTTCTGGGTGAGTTGCCGGCAGGGGTTGCTGCATCTTGCAGCAATGCTCATGATGGGCGCCGGTTTTGCGAAGTACAACGGCGGGGCCACTACCTTCTTCATCTTTGTCGCGGCTTGCGGACCTTTCGTCGTCGATAACGAAGTCGACGGCATCAAGGTCTTGCTAGTGGTCGATGGCGCGGCGTTTCTGACATGGTGGGCGTTACATCTCAGCGGCTGGTTCTTGCTGTTTGGCGGTGGGCTCTCTCTCGTGGTCGGTGCCAGCGATATCCATTTCGCGCAGCGAAATCGCACCAACCGCAAGTTGATTCGCGCTCAGGAAGAAATTGAACATCTCGCCAAAGTGGCCGAGCGCGAGCGCATTGCCCGCGATCTCCACGACGTTCTGGGACACACGCTCTCCGTCATCATCCTGAAATCTGAACTCGCCGGAAAACTGATGGATCGCGATCCTGAGCGGGCGGGCAGCGAAATCCGCGAGGTGGAACAAATTTCCCGCCAGGCTCTATCGGAAGTCCGCGACGCCATTCGCGGTTATCGCGCGCAAGGACTGTCTGCGGAACTCGCCCAAGCCAAGGCTACTCTCGAGACTGCCGGCGTGTCCGTGAAATGTGAGGCATCCAAGGTCGCACTGCCCGCCTTGCACGAAGGCGTGCTTTCAATGGCAATCCGGGAAGCGGTCACCAATGTCGTGCGTCACGCTCATGCCCGCACCTGCAGCCTGCGCCTGGATCAGCAAAACGGCTCTTGCCGGCTCCAGATCGAGGATGACGGCCGCGGTGGCTTGCAGAGCGAGGGCAACGGACTGCGTGGTATGCGCGAGCGCGTCGAGATGCTGGGCGGCACTCTTAACCGCGATTCCGAAGCCGGCACGAGACTGACTATCACTCTTCCACTCAAGGAATTCACTCCGAAAACCGAGGACCGCGCCAATTGAATCCCATCGCGAAGGAAAACCGTAAGACGATCCGCGTGATCATTGCCGAAGATCAGGGCATGGTCCTCGGCGCGTTGGCCGCGCTGCTCGAGATTGAGGGTGACATCTCCGTCGTCGCCCAGGTGCGAAACGGCAAGGAGGCAGTGGAAGCTGTTCTCGCCCACAAGCCCGACGTTCTGATCACCGACATTGAGATGCCACTCATGACCGGGCTCGACACAGCCGCAGAACTCAAACGTCGCCGTTCGAGCACGCGAGTCATCATTCTCACCACATTCGCGCGCGCCGGATATTTGCGGCGCGCCATGGAAGCCGGCGCCTTGGGATACTTGCTGAAGGATATGCGCGCCGAAGAACTCGCCGAGGCCGTCCGTCGCGTGCAGCAAGGACTGCGCGTCATCCATCCCGATCTCGCACTCGAGGCCTGGGCCGAGACGGATCCTCTCACCGATCGCGAGCGCCAGGTTCTCCGCTTGGCCGGCGAAGGCATGCAGAGCGGCGACATCGCCGCCGAGCTTCGCCTGTCGGAGGGCACTGTGCGGAATTATCTTTCAGAAGCGATCAGCAAAATGGGCGCCAGCAATCGTGTCGAAGCCTCGAGAATCGCAAGAACCAAAGGCTGGCTTTAGCCGACTCTGGGTAATCTTGGCCGAGTTAAGCGGTCACGCGGCTTGCATCCGGAAACTGAAAACTAGAAACTGATTTCATGCCCTCTGCCTACATCCTCGGTATCGAAAGCTCCTGCGATGAAACTGCCGCGGCCGTCGTGCGTTCCGGAGAGCAACTGATCTCGAATGTGGTGGCTTCACAAATTGCCACGCATCAGCCTTACGGTGGCGTAGTTCCCGAGTTGGCATCGCGTGAGCATTTGAAAGCGATCGTTCCCGTAGTCCGGCAAGCGCTAGCTGAAGCCAATCAGACTTACAGTTCGGTCGACGCCATCGCGGTCACGCAGGGTCCCGGCCTCGCTGGAGCGCTGCTGGTTGGCATCAGTTACGCCAAGGCTCTGGCCTTCGCCCTCGATAAACCGCTCATCGCGGTGAACCATCTCGAAGGCCACATCCATGCAGTTCTGCTGGAGGAACGTCAGAAGGGCAATCATGAGTTGCAGTTTCCTGTGCTCGCTCTGGTTGTGTCGGGGGGACACACGCACCTATATCTTGCCGCGCAGAAGAATGACGGTTGGACGTACGAAAACATCGGCCACACGCGCGATGACGCAGCCGGCGAGGCTTTCGACAAAGTCGCTAAGCTCTTAGGCCTCGGCTACCCCGGAGGCCCGATCATCGACCGCCTCGCCTCCCACGGCGACGCGGATGCCGTGAAGTTCCTTCCCGCACAGATCAAACATCGCGATCGCCGCGACCGTAAGGGCCGAGAAAAGAAAGACGACACGGATCGTCCACGCTTCGATTTTTCCTACAGCGGTATCAAGACTGCCGTTCTGCGCTCCGTCGAAGTTCATGGCATGCGGGCGTCGATCGAGAACCGCCGCAAAGCCCTCGCCAACATTTCAAAACCGAAGCTCGAGGACTACCTGGCGCATAGTGATCGGCAGACTCTCGACCTGGTCGCTTCATTTCAGCGTGCCATCGTAGAAGACCTGGTTGGCAAAACTCTGGCGGCGGCCCGCGCCTTCGATGTGGCAACTCTTTTTGTTACTGGCGGAGTCGCAGCAAATAGTGAGTTGCGTAAAACCTTCGAACGCGAAGGCGCTCAGGAAGGAGTGCCTGTATTTTTCCCATCGCTGGCGCTCTCCACGGACAATGCAGCCATGATCGCCGCCGCTGCCTATCCTAAATTCCTGGCGAAAGATTTTGCCGCTATGGATTTTTCCGCGGAAGCGAGCCTCGTACTAAGGTAGTGGGCCACCGAAGCGCAGCTTAGCCTCCACTGCCGGTCTCGCTATTTTCCCGCGCCTTGTCCCTGACCTTTACCCATCACCGCATCCAGCGCCTTTTCGAGCTGGCTTTGAATGTCGATATCCTTATAAATGGCAAAGTTGGCGCGCTTCTCCTGTTCGTCGAAGCCGCTGCCGCGGCCGGCAACAATAATGATGGGAATGTTCGAGGTCTGCGGATTCTTCTTCAGGGCAGAGATCAATTCGCCGCCTGACATTTTCGGCATTTGCATGTCAGTCACGATGACCGCAGGGCGCACGCGTTCAAGAATCTGCAAAGCCTCGACGCCGTTCGTGGCCGACTCCACCGTGAAGCCGCGCTCCTCCAGAGAGCGACAAACGGTGTAGCGAATCAACATGGAGTCGTCAACTACCAGCGCTACGGAAGGCATGAGTTTGCAACGTGCGGAATGCACGCCCCCGGCCCGCAGACTAGCAGGGCGTCTCTGCTAGAAACAAGCAGTAATACAGCGAGGATGGTTACTGTGGTGACTCCGGTGTGTTGCGTTGTCCCGCAGCCCCTAATCTAGGAGTCTTGAGCTTCGCCTTCGACGCTTTCTTCGATGCTCATATCCTTCAGTTCGCTGGATTCGAAAATCTCGCGACATTCCAGGCATTCCACGAACTCGGCATCTTCGTCGCGGCTCACGATTTGCACACGCGGGTGCTTACAAGGTCGGTTGTTCGCGCCTTCAGGCTGGGTGGACGGCTTTGCGGTCATAAATCCGGAAGCGTCGCCCTCGCAACATACAGCGAGGGATCGATTCGCGGGAATTTCCCGGTATTTTAGCCCCGCTGTGGCGCTTGTCAAGCCCCCGCTTGTGAATTTCCCCTCTCGCCCGGCTAGGTTGCAGGCGCACGAAGCCTCTTCGGGCTTCCAATTTCCGACCAAATTGCTCGCCAACGCCTAAGCCGTTAAATCGCCGTTAGTTACCATTTGATTCCAATTTCGGCACATGGCTGGAAGGACTTGCGCCCTTTCGCAGTTTGGACGTAGAATGGATCTACGACGGAAAAGGTCGCAATTAAGTCCGACTCTATCAGTCGGAGTTAAGTTTTTCAGCGAGGATTCAGAAGTCGACCCCAAAATGCTCAAGCTAACCAAGAAAGCGGATTACGCGCTGATGGCCATGAAGCACTTGGCCGATCACGCTCACGAGAGCACCGGCAGCGCCAGCGCCAAAGACGTTGCTGACTCTTTCGGCATTCCGCCCGAAGCGCTCGCCAAGATTCTGCAGAGGTTGGCGAAGGCAGGCCTGTTGCATTCGCAGCACGGCACCAATGGCGGTTACAGGCTGGCGCGCGCCGCGCATACGATTTCCGCCTTCGAGGTGATACAAGCCATCGACGGTCCTCTGTTCATCACCTCTTGCGTCACGGTTCGAGGAGAGTGCGGCCAGAGCGACCGTTGCAACATTCGGGAGCCGCTGCGGAAGGTAAATGAGAGCATCGAAGCAGTGCTGAAGCGCATCAAGATTTCACATATGCGGGAAGAGCCAGAGACGGTCGAGAGTGCGCCGAACAAGCCGGCCGATCTGGTCACGATCGTCTAGAGGGACGATCGTCTGCACCGTAAGTTTGAAGAGGTAAGCAATCAATCTGGTAGGAGAAGCAATTATGAGCACGGATGTGAAGGTCCCCCAGCAGCTCCCAGTCACACAGCACGCCGCTCCCCAAGGAGTGAAGTTGCCGATCTATATGGACAACCACGCCACCACCCCGATGGACCCTCGGGTGCTGGAGGAAATGCTGCCCTATTTTATGGAGAAGTTCGGCAATGCCGCCAGCCGTAATCACTCCTTCGGCTGGGCGGGTGAAGAAGGCGTGGAAACGGCGCGCGAACGCATCGCGAAGCTGATCGGCGCCACGACCAAAGAAATCATTTTCACCTCCGGCGCCACGGAGAGCGACAACCTCGCCATTAAGGGTGTGGCCGAGATGTACCGCGAGAAGGGCAACCACATCATCACCGCGGTCACCGAGCACAAGGCCGTGCTGGATACCTGCAAGCGCCTGGAGAAATACGGTTATCGCGTCACCTACCTGCCGGTGCAGAAGGATGGTCTGATCGACCTCGACGACCTCAAGCGTGCAATGGATGACAAGACAATCCTGGTGAGCATTATGGCCGCGAACAACGAAATCGGGGTCCTGCAGCCTATCGCGGAAATCGGCAAGCTCTGCCACGAACGCGCCGTGATCTTCCACACCGACGCCACGCAGGCCATTGGCAAGATTCCGGTGGATGTGAATAAGCAGAATCTCGACCTCGTGTCGATCTCCGCGCACAAGATGTACGGCCCCAAGGGTGTGGGAGCTCTGTATGTCCGCCGCAAGAATCCGCGAGTGCAGATTTCCGCCATCATCGATGGCGGCGGCCACGAGCGCGGCATGCGCTCGGGTACGCTGAATGTTGCGGGAATTGTGGGTCTAGGCAAAGCCTGTGCTATCGCCTCCGAGGAGATGTCACGGGAGGCGGTTCAACTGGCCGCACTGCGCGATCGTCTGCGCGACCGCATCATGAATCGTCTGGATGAGACCTACATCAATGGCACGATGGAACACCGCTTGCCCGGCAACTTGAATATCAGTTTTGCCTACGTGGAAGGCGAGTCCCTGCTGATGGGTATCAATGATATAGCAGTTTCCAGCGGTTCGGCATGCACCTCCGCGACGCTTGAGCCATCTTATGTATTGAAGGCTCTCGGCACGGGTGACGACTTGGCCCACAGTTCGATCCGTTTTGGCATCGGCCGCTTCAACACCGCCGCCGAGGTCGATTACGTGGCCGACCGCGTCATCGAAACTGTCGAGCGTCTACGCGAACTTTCTCCGCTGTACGAAATGGCGAAAGAAGGTATCAATCTGAAAGACGTAAAGTGGGCGGGTGAGTAATAACAGGAAGGGCACGACTTCAAGTCGTACCGCGAGCGTTCTAAGTGGGAAGGGGCTTTAACCCCTGGGGTAGAGTTCAGAAAATTCAGGAGAAGCGAATGTCATACAGCGATAAGGTAATTGATCACTACAACAATCCGCGTAACGTCGGTTCTATGGATAAGAACAGCACCGACGTCGGCACCGGTCTGGTCGGCGCGCCTGAGTGTGGCGATGTCATGAAGCTGCAGATCAAAGTCAATCGCGAGACCAACGTGATTGAAGAAGCCAAGTTCAAGACCTTTGGCTGCGGCTCCGCAATCGCCTCGTCTTCCTTGGCCACCGAGTGGGTCAAAGGCAAGACCGTGGACGAAGCTCTAACTATCAAGAACATGGACATCGTAAAGGAGCTGTCGCTTCCTCCGGTGAAGATCCATTGTTCCGTGTTGGCCGAGGACGCGATCCGCGCTGCAATCGGCGATTGGAAGAAAAAGCAGGAGAGCGCCAAGCCGGTGACCTCCGCAGTAGCGCAATAAGCTGCGGTCGGAACGCTGCTGGCGAGCAGGGCTTCGTCTTGCGTCCTTGGACGCAAGACGATGACGGTTCCTGAGAACGCAGACCGGCAAGGCGTATCATTATCATGACGACAGTGATGGAACAATCCGCCCAGACTTTGCAGACAGCGCCGGCCAAAGGCATTCAAGTTACCGAGAAAGCCTTGGCTAAGGTGCGCAGTGCGATGGCCAAGGAAGGCATCTCGCCCGAGCAGGGCGGGTTGCGCCTGGGTGTGCAGGGCGGCGGCTGTTCCGGTTTAAGCTACAACGTCCGCTTCGATACGCAGCCACGCGAACGCGATCGGATCTTCCAGTTCGGCGATATCCGCGTGTTCGTCGATCCGAAGTCGTTTATCTATCTGCACGGCATGATCCTCGATTACCAGGAGACGCTGATGCAGCAGGGATTCGTCTTCGTCAACCCTCAGGCCACGAAATCATGCGGCTGCGGGACTTCGTTCTCTGCCTGAGTCTGAATGGCGCGGGCGCACTCGCCCGCGTGGGACTACGCCACGGCGCGACCGTCCTCGCCCAGCTTCAGCGCCCTGGGCTTGCATCGTTGCCATGTTGGGCTCGAGTTGTGTGCGATAGGTAGATGGAAAATGACTAAGGCACCTTTGACCATGATCACCGCGAAGCCCGCTCCTGTGGAAACTCAGACCTGCTGGTCGTGCGGCACCATGCGTGCCGTTCACTTCTGCGAATTCTGTGGCAAGGTTCAGCCGCCGGCCCCGGTGGACTACTTCACATTCTTTGGTCTGCCTCGCAGGTTGAATCTGGACGTCGCGGCGTTGGAAAAAGATTTCTACGAGCTCAGCCGCAAGCTGCATCCCGATATCAACGCTCGTGCCGGCAGTCAGGAGCAGGAGTGGAGCCTGCAACAGAGCTCCTTGCTCAACGACGCTCATCGCACCCTGAAAGATCCGATCAAGCGTACGCAGTATCTTTTGAAGCTGGAAGGCGTGGAACTGGAAGAGCAGTCGAAATCCGCCACCGAGCAGGCGCGCTCCAGCGGACAAGTGAAGAAGCAAATCGTTCCGCGGGATTTGCTGGAGGAAGTCTTCGAGTTGAACATGCAACTCGAAGAACTCCGCACGCAAAAAAGGATAGGGGAGGACGATCCTGCCTTGATCGAGGAAATCGGCCGCCAGAAGCTCGAACTCGAAGAAAAGCACGAAGCGCTCCTCGAGGAACTGCAGGCGCATTGGAAGACCTGGGATCGATTAGTCGAGCGCGAGCAAGCTGGCGAGGTTGTTTCAGAAGATGAACGCAAGCAAGCCCGCGACAAAATGGTGGACTTGTTGAACCGCCGCAACTACATCCGCAATCTCGTAAGGGATGTGAGTGAGGCTTTGGGAGAATGAGTAATTTGGCAATCGGGTAATTTTGTAATTTTAAAGGTTGAGAGTTTTTCAATTGCTAAATTACCTGACTACAAAATTACCGAATTGCAAATGGCATCTGATCGCATAGTTGGCATTGACCTCGGAACCACGAATTCTCTCGTGGCTTTCATGCAGGGGGAGAGCCCTGTCGTGATCCCCAGCGAAGATGGTTTGAATCTTGTTCCATCGGTTGTGGCGCTCGACGAGAAAAATCAGCCGGTGATCGGCAACGCCGCGCGAAAGCATTTGGCCGAGACGCCGGAGCGCGCCGTCTATTCAATCAAACGCCTCATGGGACGCGGAGTTGATGACATTCAAGAAGAATTGAAATTCTTCCCATTCCGCCTGGCGGAAGACCTGCAACCTGGTGAGGTTCTGCGCATCAAGCTCGGGGAGAAAACTTTTACCCCGCCCGAGATTTCAGCTCTCATCCTCCGCCAACTCAAGCGCAATGCTGAGCGCTTCTTCGGAGCGCCAGTTAGCAAAGCCGTCATCACGGTGCCCGCGTATTTCAACGATGCCCAACGTCAGGCCACAAAAGACGCAGGCCGCATCGCCGGCCTCGAAGTTCTGCGCCTGGTCAACGAACCCACCGCCGCTTCGCTCGCCTACGGTCTCGACAAAAAGCAAAACGGAATCGTTGCCGTTTACGATCTCGGTGGCGGCACCTTCGACATTTCGATTCTCAAGCTGCATGACGGAATCTTCGAGGTCGTCGCCACCAACGGCGACACCCATCTCGGCGGCGACGACATCGACAATCTACTGATCACCATTGCCCTCGACGATACTCTCGGCGACCTCGGTCTTGATCTCCGCCGCAACGCTGAAGCCGTGCAAGCCATTCGCAAAGCGGTGATCGAAGCTAAGATCGCACTTTCTTCGCAGCCCTCCGCGAAGCTCGATATTGAACTTCCCGACGGCAAGCACTATCTGCGCGAGATCACGCGCGAGCAATTCGAACAACTCATTCATCCGATCATCGACCGCACCGTCGGCCCTTGCAAGCAAGCGCTGAAAGATGCAGGACTCAAGCCCGAACAAATTGACGAAGTGGTTCTAGTCGGCGGATCCACGCGTATTCCCAAAGTGCGCGCACTGGTGAAAGAACTGTTTCACCGCAAACCGCACACAGACTTGAATCCCGATGAGGTGGTCGCCCTCGGTGCAGCCGTGCAAGCCAACATTCTTGGCGGCGGCTCGGAAGCCACCGAGAACATGCTGCTGCTCGATGTCACTCCACTCTCGCTCGGCATCGAAGTAGCGGGGGGCGTCACCGACAAGATCATTTTGCGTAACTCAACCATTCCCGCGTCGGCAACACAGTTCTACACCACACAAATCGATGGTCAAGCCAACGTGGCCATCCACGTTCTGCAAGGCGAGCGCGAACTTGCGAAAGATTGCCGCTCGCTGGCCCGCTTCGATCTCAAGGGCATTCCGGCGATGGCCGCGGGTATGGCTCGCATCGAGGTCAAATTTCTTATCGATGCCAATGGAATTCTCCACGTCTCCGCGCGCGAGCAGCGCAGTGGGAAAGAATCCGAAATTCAGGTTCAGCCCAGCTACGGTCTCACCGACGAACAGGTCGAGGGCATGATCCTCGATTCCTTCGATAGCGCGGAAGAAGACTTCCGCCAACGTCAGGTCATTGAAGCTCGCAACGAAGCCGCTACTATCTTGGCCGCACTCGACAAAGGCAAGAAGAGTCCGGCGTGGGGGCAACTCACTACCGACGAGAAGAAAAAGATTGCCAAGATGGAGAAGGCCCTCATCGCGGTTAAGGCCGAGGACGATTATCAGGCAATCCGCAAAGCCATCGACGCGCTCAACCAGGGAACCACGCGTCTGGCCGAGTTAATGATGGACAGCGCCGTCTCCGTCGCGCTAAAAGGCAAAACCATGGACGAGGCCGATATGGGCGAAGGCCCTGCCGCTCCGCATCCGATGGCGAAAGCAGAATTTGAATAAATAACGCTGGCAACTCGCAAGCTGAGAGAGAAGACATCTGAGGAGCAGTTATGGAAGAAAATAAAAACCAGGGCGCTGGCACCGTCACCGAAGAAGCGCCCGGCGAAAACATGGTGCAGATTACTTTCCTGCCCGAGGGCAAGACCGTGCAATATGAGCATGGCAAGCTGCCATACGAAGATCACGGTAAGGAAGAGTCGATTCTCGATATCGCACTCAACTACGGCATTCCGCTCGATCATGCATGCGGCGGCAATTGCGCTTGCACTACCTGCCACGTGTGGATCAAAGAAGGCGCCGAAAATCTTTCGCCCATGGACGACGACGAAGCAGATCGACTCGACATGGCCGCCGACTTACAGTTAAACTCTCGTCTCGGTTGCCAGGTGCAGATCACGAAGCCGGGTAAAGTAGTCGTCGAGATCCCCGCCTGGAACCGCAACTACATATCGGAAGAACATCACTAGGACGTAGTTTCAGGTTTCATGTTTCCAGCTTCCGTCGATATCAGAACTCGGTATGTTACGGTTTCCGGAAACTGGGAACAACAAACTTGAAACTTTTGCGAGGAACACTCCATGCCCAAGACTCTCACGTGGGACGACGCCGAGGACATCGGCATCCTGCTATCTGAGGTTCATCCCGACGTCGATCCTCTCACCGTTCGCTTCACGGATCTGCACCGCTACGTAACTGAATTGCCTGATTTCAAGGGTGATCCCGGTGCCTCGAACGAGGGCAAACTCGAAGCCATCCAGATGGCTTGGCATGAGGAATTCCAGGACCGTACCCAAGGCTAGCCGGACCAATCCCCCGAACCCTATTCCCTCGAGGCGAACGGAAGCTCGGCCTTTTTACATTTTCGTGACAACTCAGGGACCGGATGGCCTTAGGCTAGGTTCAGTGCTGTAACGCGGTTTTTGCACTGGGTTTCCGCCGCGGCCATCAGCATCTCTCTCCGTATCAACTGCAAAGGGCACGGCGCTCTGGCCGTGCCCTCTTTTTCTTGCGTAAAATAACAACTATCCTACGGTAGCCGGAAGCGGTTCTTCCACACTCGCTTCGCGCAGGAATTTCGCTGCTTCTTCTGGCGGCGTGGGATTGATGTAGAACCCCGTGCCCCACTCAAACCCCGCCGTTTTGGTCAACTTCGGCATAAACTCCACGTGCCAGTGATAGTGATCGTTGGTGGGATCCTGGGCCGGCGAAGTGTGGATCACCAGGTTATAAGGCGGATTATCTAGTACCCGGTCCGCCTTGATCAGCAGAGTCTTCAGTGCTTTGGCTAAGTTCTCAAACAAGTGCGACGACGAGTTTTCGAACGCCGATTCGTGCTGCTTCGGCAGAATCCAGGTTTCAAACGGGAAGCGCGGTGCATAAGGTGCAATTGTGAGGAAGTTTTCGTTCTCAGCTACTACGCGGCTTCCGCTCTCCGTTTCCTGCCGGATGATGTCACAAAACACGCATCGCTCTTTGTACAGGAAGTATTGCTTGGCGCCTTCGAGTTCCTGGACCACGTTGATAGGCAAAATCGGCAGCGCGATCAGTTGTGAGTGCGCATGCTCCAGCGACGCTCCCGCCGCCTCACCGTGGTTCTTGAAAAGCAGGATGTATTTAAAACGCCGGTCTTTCTTGAGATCGAGAATGCGGTCGCGAAATGTCCACAAGACATCTTCGATTCGTTTCGGAGGCAGCGTCGCCAGGCTGGCATTGTGATCCGGCGTCTCGATGATCACCTCGTGTGCCCCAACGCCGTTCATCCGGTCGAACATGCCCTCGGCCTGCCGGTTTAGCGTGCCTTCAATCCCTAACGCCGGAAACTTGTTCGGCACCACGCGTACGGTCCATCCCGGCGTGTCCCGCTGCGACGCCGGCCCGCCATTCGACCCCGGGCGGTAGGCCTGAATCTCAGGTGGTGTTTTGCTCTCGTTCCCATAACAAAAAGGGCAAAAGCCCCCCTTCAACTTCACATTCTCCCGTGCGAAATCCGTGGGTCGCTTGGCGCGGTCGGTCGAAATAATTACCCAGCGGCCAACAATAGGATCTTTTCTCAGCTCAGGCACTCAGAAAACCCCTCAATTTAAGATGACGAATCTTTCATTCTAAGCCGACAGGGAGGAATTGCGAAAAATTTCAATCTGTGGCTGGCTGGCCTTCGACTGCCCATAGTATACGCTGACCACATCGAACCGCCACTGGCACGAAGGTGGGAAACGACGCAGATACTCCCTCACGACTGCGGCCACCTCTCGTCGCTTGTGCTGGTCCACTGCCGCTTCCCCGGGCTTCACGTCGCGTGTGCTCCGGGTTTTAACCTCCACAAAACAAAGAATATCTTTGTCCCAGCCGATCAAGTCAATTTCGCCACGGCAACGGGGGGAACGGAAGTTTCGCGCCACCATGGTATATCCTAATCTTCTCAGGTAAAAGTAAGCCGCTTCCTCACCTCGGCGTCCCGTCTGGTGCGCGGGAGTCTGGTCGGGCGGCAGAATGCGCTCTGCCAGCCAGTCCAAGCCACGAAGCGTCGCCTGCGTAAATCGACCGGAAAGCACGACCAACTCCTTCAACCATGTTAGTCGTACCACCAGTGTGTGGACCGCACTCTCAGCCATAATTGTGGCAGGCAAGACCAATCCGGGAACCTGATGGCTGCCTGGTCGCCCGGCTAGTGGCTACTTTGTTGCCGATCTCTCTCGTTTTTCGAGAACTGAGGGGCAGAC
>DATEQW010000010.1:0-3990 GCA_035272245.1 Candidatus Sulfotelmatobacter sp.
GTCGAATCCGCACCACCTGAACTTCTCACCTTCACGTCAACGGTAAACGACTCCTGCTGGGTTGACGCTTCGTTTCCCACCGCTCCGGGCAGCAACCGCGTGACGGCTTCCACAATCACAGCCGCAGCCATTTCGCCGCCACTCAGAACATAATCACCGATGGAGAGTTCCCGGTCGGCGAGAAAATCTGCCACACGCTCGTCGACGCCTTCATACCGTCCGCAAAGTAGAACGATGCGATCCAGCAGCGCTAGCTCTGCAGCAATTTTCTGGCTGAACTTTTGTCCCTGCGCTGAGAGCAGCACTACTGACTGCTTCACGCGCCCTGCCATGCGCTCTTCACGCGGAGCAAGTTCCATCGACTCCAGACATTCAAAGAGCGGTTCCGGCTTCAGCACCATGCCTTCGCCGCCGCCGAAAGGGCGGTCATCCACGGTGCGGTGACGATCGTGAGTAAACTCCCGCAGATCGTGGACTTGAATTTTCGCCAGGCCCATCTCTTGCGCCCGGCGGGTGATGCCGTAATCCAGTGGTCCGCGAAAGAAGTCCGGAAAAATCGTAACTATGTCGGCCTTCATCGCAGATCAAAACCTTTACCACAAATGCACAGGGTTACAAAGAATCTCACCTGTGGTCTCTGGGTTAATGTTTTTTTCTCGTTCCCTGCGCCTGTTCTTGCTTTTCTTCTGCCGTAAGCGGAGCGTTCACTTCCAGCAGGCCTTCGGGCAAGTTCATGCGCACCTGCTTGCGCTCCGCATCTACGCTGTCGAGATACGCCTCCGCGAAGGGAATTTCCAGCAACCGGGTTGCAGCGGCGCGCACAACTAACAACGGCGCTTCCCCCGCTCCAAACTGGACGTCTTCAATGTGTCCGATCTCTCGGCCCTGGTCAAGCACCGCACACCCTACCAGGTCGCTCACGTAATTCCAGCCGGCTTCCAATGACGAGCGCTGGCTGCGCGGCACTTGCAATTCGCATCCGATCAGCGCTTCGGCCTCGGAGATCGAATCCACTCCGACGAACTTCAGAACCAGCAATCCCTTGTGCGGCCAGAGATCCTCCACCTGCAGTTCGCGCCGAGGCTGATTTGACTCCCGCGGCAACGCCAACAACTTCATACCTGCGGCAAATCGATCCGGAACGTTGCTGTAGATCTCGCTCGCAACCTCACCGCGGCGGCCCTGCGTTTTCACGACCCGGGCCAGCGTAATGAACTCACCACTTGTTTCAGGATCGCGAATGGCCCGGTTCCCTGCCCCGGCGCTGGCTCTTCGCCGCTTCCTCGGATTGCTGGTCGTGACCAGCTCGTCAAGACTTCCTAGTCGATGACTTCCAGCGTGTACCGCTTTCGCGTGCGCACTCCGGCAGCACTCAAGAGCGTGCGCAGGGCACGCACATTGCGGCCTTGCCGCCCGATGATCTTGCCAACGTCGCCTTCCGCAACTTCCAGTTCGATCACGTCGTCGTCCAGATGGTCTACATAAACTTCATCTGGAGCATCGACGATCCACTTCGCAATCCGCTCGACGAGAAGGCGAACATCTCCAGTGGGTTCAGTCATGATGGGTGTTTAGGCCACGGAAACCGCGGGAACCGCCGCGGGCTTGGAGTAGAGCTTGCCGACTCGCTCTGACATTTGCGCGCCCTTGGAAACCCAGTATTCCACGCGGTCGCGCTTAAAATCGATGCTGGTGGGGTTGGTGCGAGGATTGTAAGTCCCCACCACTTCCACCGGCCGGCCATTGCGCGCGCGTGCCTTCTCAATCACCACGATGCGGTAATACGGTTGTTTGCGCGCACCCATGCGCGACAGTCGAATCATTAACACAGATGTGTATCCTTGTTCCGGAAGAGTCCGGTGAGGTCCAGCCAAACCACTATTATGCCGGAGGTTAGGGGGAATGGCAATAGGCACCCACCCCGGCACGGCATTCCTGATTCGTTTTCCCTCCTGCTAAACTCAAATGTTTTGGAGGTAACGCTTGCAGGCAGTCTATATTCTCTCGGCGGTACGCACACCGATTGGGAAATTCGGCGGATCGCTGGCTTCGCTGACGGCGGCTGACTTGGGCGTAGTTGCAGCCAAGGCTGCGATCGAGCGAGCCGGAATCGAGCCCACGCAAGTAGAGGAAGCCGTCTTCGGCAACGCGCGGCAGGCGGGGGGCGGGCCAAATCCGGCGCGCCAGATTTCGATACGCAGCGGCGTGCCGCAGGAAGTCCCGGCATTCACGGTGAACAAAGCCTGCGCTTCGGGGATGAAATCCATCGCGCTGGCTTATCAGGCGATTCTGCTCGGCGATGCGAGCTGCATTCTGGCAGGGGGCACAGAATCCATGTCGCGGCTTCCTTATTATCTGGAAGCGCGCTGGGGATTTCGGCTGGGTAATCAGGAATTGGTGGACGGCATGTATCGCGACGGATTCTTCTGTCCCATGGCGAAGATGGTAATGGGCGAGACGGCCGAGGTGCTCGCCGAGCACTACAAGATTTCGCGCGAGGAACAGGATGAGTACGCGCTGATGTCGCAAACCCGCGCTGCGCGGGCGATTGCCGCGGGACGATTCGACGCCGAGCTTGTTCCCGTAACGATCGAAAGCAAGAAAGGTGCAACCATCTTTAGCCGCGACGAACATCCGTTTCCAGACGCGAATCTGGAAAAGCTGGGCAAACTGGCTCCGGTATTCTCGAAGACAGGGACGGTGACGGCGGGAAATTCTTCGGGAATCACCGATGGCGCGGCTGCTGTGATTGTGGCGAACGAGCACTTCGTGAAGACGAACAACCTGAAGCCGCTGGCGCGAATCTCGGCGGTGACTTCGGCTGGAGTGGATCCGCGCACGATGGGGATGGGCCCCGTCCCGGCTTTGCGCAAGCTCGAAGAAAAGCACAACCTCAGGCTCCACGAGTTTGGATTGATCGAACTCAATGAAGCCTTTGCGGGCCAGGTGCTCGCCTGCGACCGGGAATTGAATTTCAATCGCGACAAGCTCAACGTGAACGGTGGCGCGATCGCGATCGGGCATCCCATCGGCTGTACCGGGACACGAATTACGGTTACGTTATTGCACGAGATGCTGAAGCGCAACGCGCGGCGCGGCGTAGCCACTCTCTGCATCAGCGGTGGAATGGGTATGGCGCTGGCGCTGGAAAGCGTGGTGTAAAAGGATGAATTATTCTGGTCACTGCGCGAGCGTCGCTAGTATTAAATGGACATTTTGCGTGATACCGCCGCCCCACTAGGACGCAGTTTCTTCCGCCTGCCGCCCGAAATCGAACGATTGAGGGCAGCTGCGTTGACTCCCGCAAAACGCGGTCGCTATACTTTTCGTTAGAGTCTGCTCACTCTCAGGAGACGGAATGACCCTTTTCGCATTAATCGTGGACGATGAGCAACTCGCCCGTGATGAACTTGCCTTCCTACTGAAAAGCGCCGGCGATGTGAATGTTGTTGCCCAGGGGAAAAATGGCCTTGAGGCCATCAGCCTGATCAAGGAACATAATCCTGACCTGGTTTTTCTCGACGTCCAAATGCCGGGACTCGACGGCTTCGGCGTCATCAAGAAACTGCTCGACAAGAAAATTCCCTTGCCCAAAATCATTTTCGCGACTGCCTTTGACCAGTACGCGGTAAAGGCGTTTGAGGTTAATGCCGTCGACTATCTGCTAAAACCCTTCGACAAGAAGCGCGTGGCGCAGTCGCTACAGAAGGCCCGCACGCAACAAGAAGCGCAGGAACTGCCGGGAGAAAAAATCGACACCCTGGTGCGTATGCTGCAAGCGCCAAAAACTCAGAGTTCGAAAATACTACTCAAGGCCGTGGGGCGAATGTTTCTGGTCGACCAAAAGGAAATCTGCTACGCCTCGATTGAAGATGGGGTGATCACGGTGGTAACGGCGGGCGCATCTGGTATGGAGGGACATTCCAACTGCCGCACTTTGGAAGAACTACTCGCCAGCCTGGACCAGGGCTTGTTCTGGCGCGCCCATCG
>DATEQW010000011.1:0-3219 GCA_035272245.1 Candidatus Sulfotelmatobacter sp.
TCATGACGTCGTTCATGACTGCGATTTCCACGAAGGAATGCCTTTGTATTTAACCGCAGGGCAAGCGCTGCGGGGAAGTGACGAGGGTAATCCGTAGTTGGTCCAGAATATTCGGTCAAGAAACTTTCAGTCCCCAAAGCCGATTCCGATGGCACGCGCCGTGCGCACGACTTCTCCGTTGGGATTCACCGACTTCAGGTGACCAACGGCGTGAGCCACGTCGACGGCGACAATCGAGTCGCCCTGGAGCGCCACCATCATGCCGAAGCCGCCGGAGGCGATCAGGTCCACGGCAGCCACGCCGAAACGGGTGGCCAGGATGCGATCGAAGGGCGATGGCGTGCCTCCGCGCTGAATGTGACCGAGCACGCTTACCCGCACGTCTTTGTGAGTGCCATGGGCGATGGCATTGCCCAACAGGTTGCCGATGGAGCTGGCGCGGCGATTCTCTTTCAACTCTGGCGGCGTCTTTACTCCTTCCGCAACCACGACAATGGTGAAGTGCTTGCCAATTTTTTCACGGTCGGCGATGTGCCGGCAGACGTGTTCAATGGTGAACGGAATCTCCGGGATCAGGATGACGTGAGCGCCCCCAGCCAAGCCGGCCTCGAGCGCGATCCAGCCGCAGTCGCGGCCCATCACTTCAACCACCATCACGCGATGATGCGAAGCTGCGGTGGTGTGGATCTTGTCGATAGCGTCGCAGACGGTGTGCAGCGCGGTGTCGAATCCGAAAGTGACTTGGGTGGCGGATAAATCGTTGTCGATAGTCTTGGGCACGCCTACGATCTTCATGCCCTTCTGCGAAAGCTCGTAGCCGATTTTCTGCGAACCATCGCCGCCGATGGTAATGATGGCGTCGATGCCCAACTTGGCGGCGTTGGCGATGACCTTGCCGGAAATATCGCGGACCGCTTCTTTGCCGTGCTCGATTTTCTGGTAATGAAAAGGATCGCCGCGGTTGGTGGTGCCAAGAATCGTTCCCCCGCGCGGCAGAATGCCGCTGACTTCTTTCAGAGTGAGCTCGAAGGATTTCTCCGGCCAGATCAAGCCATCGAAGCCATCGGGAATGCCGATGACCTTCCATCCATACTTCAGAATGGCGGCTTTGGTGGCGGCGCGAATGACGGCGTTCAGACCCGGGGCATCTCCGCCACCGGTGGCAATCCCGATACAGCGTATGTCAGACATAGGATGAATGGTTATTAGGCCAGATATAAAGGAATAAGGCCGTTCTTCACGATGATACTGTTGGCGCGGAGAATAACAACTTACGAGTGGACGTGGACGACGGGGGGAAGAAAATCAAAAGCCGCACCCTTCGACGTCGCTCAGGGCAGGCATTCTCGCAAAGGACGCTAGAGGTGGGGCACCCGGCTATATAATCATGTCGATCCGGACGACGAGCTGTATGGCGACGCTGATGACCCTCTCGAAATCCCGGCCCTGCGAGTCTGCACGTCCGCTAATTTGGCGGATGTGCACGCCGATGGCGATAAAAATATCGGCACTTTTGGGAGCGTTAGCGATTTTGGTGCTTTGTGTCGTCTCCTGTGGCGGCTGTCCGGCGACGCCCTCGGTAACTTCTCTCTCGCCGAACAGCGCAACCGCTGGAGGAGCTGGATTTTCACTCACCGTAAATGGCGGTAATTTCAGCAGCAACGCTATGGTGGTTTGGAACGGCTCGCTCCTAACGACGGCAGTCGTCAATAGTAAGCAGCTTACCGCTGCGATCTCGGCGACACAGATCGCACAGCCAGACACAGCGGTGGTTTACGTATACAACCCTACGAGCAGCGGGGTCCAGACCGTTGGTACGGGATCAGTCACGGCGACCAACTCAAACTCGTGCAGCGCCCAAGGGTCCAATTCGCTTTCGTTCACAGTTAGCCCGTAACTTGGGCGGGGATTCGATGGGCGTGCGCAACCCGAAACCCGCGTCGGCCGCCTGACTCGACCGCTGCCGCCATGTCGCCGAGCCCGCACGACTGGCGTGCAGAGGTATAAACCGCGGGGCTGTGCTCGAATTACAGGAAGTCAAATTCCCTGCCCTGTCGCAAAAGGCGCGACAAGGACGGGGCAGCCGTAGATGTGTTTGCTCGGAAAGGCTGGGCCGGCCCCTAGACTCCTGAAGTGGGATTGCTTATGGAGAGTCAAAGCCCCCACTTCCCGCAAGAGACGCGAGAAATGGGGCGCCCGGTGATAAGTACGGTGCTAGTTCGTCACGACTATATTGATGGTGGCAGTCTGCGTGCCGTAAGTTACCGTCACAGGGTAAGTGCCCGCTGTTGTACCTTGCTGCACGGTGCAACTTGCCGGCGATGAAGTGCTGTCGCAGGTGACGTCCGTGGGCGAGTTCGCAACGGTAAAGGTCGAGCTGGTTGTAAGATCGAACGGCGTACCGTTGCTGTCGCCTTGCGCGACAAAGTCCTGCGTCACCGTGGCCGCGGCATTCGCATTCCAGGTAGCAGCCGTGCCTCCGCTCGAGCAAGTGGTCGTGGCGCCGAAGGAGCCCAAACAAACTTGGAAATTGGTGATGTTGCTGAGAACGACGGTTGCCGTTGTGGTACCGGTGATGGCGCCGGAGGCTGCTGTAATGGTCGATGTGCCCGAAGAGACGCCGGTGAGCTCCCCGCCGGTCGAGATGGTGGCGACCGTCGTATCCGAACTTGACCAGCACACCGTGTTTCCGCTGCAACTCTTGCCGCCCGTCAACGTCCCGGTGCTACCGTCCTGGTAGGTCGCGCTGGCCGTCATCTGTTGGGTTGCACCCTGGCTGATGCTCGGAGTTGGAGGATCAACCGTGATGGTGGTGAGAGTTGGGTTCTGGAAAAACCCTTTGCAGCTTACGGCCAAGGCCAGAGTGATGAGCGCAGCGAAAGTACCGGCAACGCGGAGCTTATGTTTCGTGGATGCCATGATTTATCTGAGACTCCTTGGACGCGCCTGCACTGCTGTTCGAACTCTCAGCCTCAAAATCTACGTTGCCTTCGCGCGATCTGCATCACGCGGACGTGTGCCGAAGAAGCAGTACGCTTGCTTCCAGAATACTGTCTTCACGTGCCTCCGGCTGTAAAAAATTGTAGCAGAAGAAGATTTCCCGCCTAACGGTAACCTGCACTTCCGTGCATACATAGAACCAGCGCGGCTAATGCCGTGCTGCGATCAGAACGCTGGCCAAGCGCAAGCTTGCACGGAAAAAGGGCCAGTGGCTGCGAG
>DATEQW010000012.1:0-5163 GCA_035272245.1 Candidatus Sulfotelmatobacter sp.
TCCTCGCCATTCCATAGACAGACAATTTCACTTGCTTCTCAATATGGCCCAATGATTCCGGCGATGGCGCGGGATGCGGGCGAGGGGGCTCGGTCGACGGTGGCGTCGTCGAGCACGTCCAGATATTTCAGGCCGGAGCCGGTGTTGAAGAGCACGACTGTGTCATCGGGCGTAAAGAAATTGCTGGCCAGCAGTTTCTGGTAGGCGACCAAACTTGCTGCGCCTTCGGGGGCGGCGAAGATGCCTTCTACTTTGGCCCAGTGGCGCGTAGCGGCAAGGATTTCTGCGTCGGTGGCAGCGAGGGCGAGGCCTCCGCTTTGTTTCAGAATGTCTAGGATCAGGTAGTCGGCGTAGGGTTTGGGCACACGCAGGCCGGAGGCTAGAGTGGATGCGTGCGGCCACATTTCCGAGGCTGGGCGACCTTCATCCCACGCTTTAACAATGGGCGCACATCCCGAAGATTGCACGCTGATCATATTCGGGCGTTCTGGACCGATAAAACCCAGCTGTTCCAATTCGTCGAACGCCTTCCACATACCGAGCAGGCCGACGCCGCCGCCCGTGGGATAGATGATTCCATCGGGAACTTTCCAGCCGAGTTGTTCGGCGACTTCGTAGCCCATGGTCTTCTTGCCTTCGACGCGGTAGGGTTCTTTGGTGGTGGAGACGTCGAACCATCCATCGTCTTTCCAGGAATCGGAATCCTTCAGCTCGGCAACTTTGCGGGCACAGTCAGGGATGAGGCCATCGACCAGGGTGACGTGGGCGCCGTAGTAATCGCACTCGATTCGGTTGGCCATGGGAACGTCTTTGGGCATGAAGATGTGGGCTTCGAGGTTGGCGGCGGCGGCGTAGGCGGCGAGAGCTCCGGCGGCATTTCCAGCGGAAGGAATGGCTAATTTCTTCAGGCCGAAATGGCGGGCCATGGTGACTGCGGCAGAGAGTCCACGAGCTTTGAAGGAGCCGGTGGGATTCAGACCTTCGTCCTTGATGAAGACGTTGGGGTATTCGCGGCTCCGCAGCATGGGAGTGAACCCTTCCCCGAGGGAAACGGGCGGGGCTTGGGGAAGGACAGCATCGTATCGCCACATGGTGGGAGCAAGCGGCAGCAGCGCTGCGGGCGAGAAAGTTTTCTTGATGGCGGCAAGATCGTAGCGAGCATAGAGAATGCCGCCATCTTTCGGACAAATCGTTTGCGGACGGTCGGCGGGGTAATGCTCGTGACAGCGGGTGCATTCGAGGTGAGTGGGGTGAGGCACGGAGAGAGTTTAGCAGGAGCGACGGTTTACGCCTGCGGGAACCGTGGGCATGGCTTCTAGTGGACGGGAGTTCGAGCCTGGACAAAGATGACTGCCACGTCGTCGCGGTAGATCGGCTGGCAACGCGGGGTTTCGCGAAGGATGTTGGCGAGCGCAGAATCCTTGGGAACGACGATCACGCGAACTTCATGCTGGTTGAGAAAATCGTTCCAGCCCTGCTCAACGTGCACGGTCTTCAAATAGGATTTGACAAATTCTTCGCCGTAGAAATCGTGGCGGTCATCCATGACAACTTTCACTTGCGGATAAAGCCGGTAGATGAAATAACCGCCCCAGTAGTCTGGGCCGAAAACCGGGCCTGATAGATGGTGGCTCTCCAAATAATCTACAGCGGCCACGGGGAAACGCTTGGCGCCAAAATGTGCGCGCATCAGTGGCGTAGCGCCAAGGTTGCCGCCATGGAAAACGACCCAGCCGACCACGGCGATTGCGGCGAAGGACCAAAGGTGGCTCCGCGAACTCAACTCGATCGCCTGCATTCTCTGAACAAAATGCCTCGATGAGCGCTCTTGCGAACGAAACCCGAACAGGCGTTGCGCGAATAAGTCTGCGAGATTTCGAGCCGCATCCGAAAGCCACGGACCAATGATCAGAATCAGCAACAGGGCCGACACTGGAATGTTGCGCGAGGCATAGAGTCCTGAATACACCGCGAACAAAACAACCAGGGCGTCGCTTGCACGGATGCGCTGTGCCTCGCGCCTTCGGACTGCCAAGGCTATTAATGCGAGCAGCAACAAGACGGCAAAGCACCTCTGCGCCGCGCCGTGAAAATTCGGAGACTGAAACTCATCAATGTGGTCCATCAGGAAACGATTGGAAAGATAACGGTAGATATGAACATGCAATCTCCAACCGTAGGGATTTGCGAGCGTTGCCAGCGCAGCGACTATCCCGACGAACGCCAAGTCTCGCGCGCGATTCCCGGCTCGTATCTTTTGAAGAACGTCGTCGAACCGATCTTCCCTTAGCGTGAACCATTGCCAGGACTCGCTGACCCAGTAAATCCCAAGAAGGATGAAGCCAAGGAGAAATCCTCCGTGAACATTGACCCAGAAAATCATCAGCAGGGGAAGAAGCCATAGCGAGGACTGGCGACCATCGGCGTTTCTCTCCGACGACTCCAGAACGCAGAACCACAGAACAGTAAAGAGCCAGCTCACCACGTGAGGGCGCGCGAGAAAGTGAATCATGCCCGCTGACATCGCGAGCAGTGCGAGAGCAAGAGCCACGAGAAAATTTGTGCCCCTTTGCAGAAGCAATCGAAATGTCAGCGAAAAGGTCAGGGCGATGATCAGAGCGGTGAAGAAGACCACTCCGTTCAGACCAGCAACCGTGTCCAGCCATCCGGCAAGTACGTCATAGAGCCACTCCCAGGCAAACCAGGGATGGCCCGACATCGTGGAAGAGAAGGGATCGACGCGAGGAATCGCATGAGACGACAGAATCAGTTGCCCGGTGCGAATGTGCCAGCCGATTCCGGCATCGCCCAGCAAACGAACCGACAGGATGGTGAAGGAGAGCAATCCAAGCAGGGAGATGAAAATCAAATCCGCGATCGAGGGAATTACCCATTGCACATACTTGTGCGCGGAAACAGGGGAAGGATCATCTTTCCCAGAACTTCTGTAGCCGATTGCCATCGCGGTGAATCTTATAGAGTGACGCTATGAACAGCAAGGCTACGCATGAAGTAGTGATCGTGGGAGCAGGCTTCGGCGGCCTGAACGCGGCCACTTCGCTGGCCGGCGCGGATGTAAAAATCACCGTGATCGACCAGAAGAACCATCACACCTTCCAGCCTTTGCTTTATCAGGTGGCGACGGCGGGACTGTCGCCGGGGGAAATCGCGGAGCCCATCCGGTCGATTCTTCGGCGGCACAAAAATGTCGAAGTGCTGATGGCTGAGGTTGTCGGGTTCGACCTGGAACGGCGCGTCGTGAAAACGGCGGAAGAAGAGGTTCCCTACGATTCACTGATCGTCGCCGCCGGTGCGCGCCATGCCTATTTCGGCCACGACGAGTGGGAGCCGATCGCGCCCGGACTCAAGACAATCGAAGACGCGATCGAGATTCGACGCCGAGTTCTGCTGACCTTCGAACTTGCCGAGCGCCGTGCAGCCGCTGGCCAACCCGATGACCCATTGCATTTTGTTGTGGTGGGAGCCGGGCCGACGGGAGTGGAACTCGCCGGAACTTTAGCCGAAATTTGCCGTCATGCGCTCGCCAACGATTTTCGCTCGATCGATCCGCGGAGGACTCATATCCATTTGATTGAAGGTGGGCCGGTTGTGCTTCCCGCCTATACCGCCGATCTTTCCCGGAGCGCGTTGGAACAACTGCAGCGGCTGGGTGTGGAAGTGCGCACCGGAGCCATGGTGACGAACATAGAGCCCGGCGTGATTTCGATGGACGAAACGCGGATGAAGGCGTCGGTGATTTTGTGGGCCGCAGGCGTGGCTGCTTCGCCGCTCGGCAAGAAGCTGGGTACACCCTTGGATCGCGCGGGGAGGGCGCTCGTAGAGCCTGACTTAAGTATCCCTGGTCACCCTGAGGTTTTCGTCATCGGAGACCTCGCCGCTTTGAAAGACAAATCAGGAAGGATGCTGCCGGGCGTGGCGCCCGTGGCCATTCTTGAGGGACGCTATGTAGCCAAGTTGATTCGCCAGGAGATTAAGCTCGCCAAGAGCCAGCCGGGCCAACCTGCGCCGCGCAAGCCTTTTCATTACTGGGATAAAGGTAGTCTGGCGACGATTGGCCGCGCGGCAGCGGTGGCGCAGTTCGGCAAGATTCACATCTCCGGATTCATGGCGTGGCTGGCCTGGCTGTTTATCCACATTCTTTTTCTGATTGGTTTCCAGAACCGCGTGCTGGTCTTGATCCAGTGGGCGTGGTCGTACTTCACCTACGAGCGCGGCGCGCGGCTGATCACGGGCAGCACGAACCTTCCCGGATGGAATGACACGTCTGCCAGAAATAGCGGCGCAATCGAACGCGAACAAGAAATTCCTTCCGCGATCCACAAATAAGAGTAAGAATATTCCTGAGGGCTAGGGCCGATTCATGAAACTCAGGCTAATTTTCCGCATCGTTCTCGGCCTTGTCGCGATTTGTGTTTTCAGCTCTATTTCCTTCGCCGAAGTCCTTAAGATCGTCGTTGATGACACGATTCAGCCCATCACACAGGAATATATCTCGCGGGCCATCGACGAGGCGCAACGGCGCGGCGATCAAGCTGTATTGATCGAGATCAATACGCCCGGAGGGCTGGTCGATTCTACGCGGAAGATCATCGAGAAGATTACCTCGTCGCAGGTTCCGGTCATCGTTTACGTCGCACCCAGCGGCAGCCGCGCGGGCTCGGCTGGAATTTTCATCCTCGAGGCGGCCGACGTCGCAGCCATGGCTCCGGGAACCAACGCGGGGGCAGCGCATCCCGTGCTGATCGGGCCGTTTGCGCCCAAAGTTGACGATGAGATGAAGCGCAAGATCGAGAACGATACTGCGGCGCTAATGCGTTCGGTTGCTTCCAAACGCGGGCGTAATGTTGAGGTCGCTGAGAGTGCGGTGCTCGAATCCAAATCATTCACGGAACAGGAAGCGCTTTCACAGCGCCTGATCGATTACGTAGCCTCCAGCGACGACGACCTTTTCCGCCAGATGGAGGGCAAGAGTTTTAAACGCTTCGACGGGCAGGCGGTGACACTGAAACTCTCCGGCGAGCCGATCGTGCCCTTTGGCATGACGCTAAAAGAACGCATCCTCGGTTATTTGATGGACCCGAATGTTTCGTTCATTTTGCTGGCCATCGGAGCGCTCGCGCTCTATGCGGAGTTCAATCATCC
>DATEQW010000013.1:0-27604 GCA_035272245.1 Candidatus Sulfotelmatobacter sp.
TCGGCTCCGAAGTATGCGGAACTGGATCCGCCAATCGTCAATCCGATTGCCATGTTTCTCTCGGCTGTCATGTTGCTCGAGCACGTAGGCGAGACCGAAAAAGCTGGACGCATTCGTAACGCGATTGCCGAAGTGGTGAAAGAGGGCAAAGTTCGCACTTATGACATGATGCGCCTCGCGGGTGGCCCGAAGGCACTCGGCCAGGGCGCCGCCAGCACGGTGCAAATGACGGATGCAGTTCTGGCGAAACTAGAACAGCCGGCGAGCGTGCCAACTTCGCCAGAATGCGTTGCAGCCGGCAACGGTAACAGGAGCCGCTGATGGGGAGACGCTAATGAGTGTGGGCATTGAAATCGAAGCTAGGCAGGCAGGTGAAGCGGGCCACTGCGGCCCGGAGATTCGCTCGGACGCATACGTACGGATTGAACCGCGCGAACGTGGCGGCATCGTGATTGAACTCGAATCGCGCGTCAAACCCTACTATGGCGATTCAATCCGCAGGCAGGCCGAAGAGGTGCTTGAGGCCCTCGGGGTTCAGCACGCGCAGGTGACCATCCACGACGAGGGGGCGGTGCCGTTTGTCATCGCGGCACGCATCGAGGCCGCTGCCCGGCGTGCAGGACTGGGGGGAGACACACGCGTGCTCCCGGAAAGGCTCTCGCTGCCTGCGCCTTCGCCCCGCGATCGCATGCGGCGGTCGCGGCTTTATGTTCCCGGCAGCGAGCCTAAGTATTTCATCAACGCTGCCCTGCACGGGCCAGACAGCATCATTCTCGATCTCGAAGATTCCGTCCACACCAGCGAGAAGGATGCGGCTCGATTGCTAGTGCGCAACGCGCTTCGTGCCGTCGACTTTTTGCAATGCGAACGGATGGTGCGCATCAACCAGCTTCCACTCGGACTCGAAGACCTGGAGGAGATCGTTCCAGAATCTCCCGATGTGATTCTCATTCCCAAGGTCGAGACCGCGGGCCATGTGATCGACGCCAGTCAGAAGATCGCAGAGATCAAAGCGAATTACGGCATCACTCGTCCGATGTGGTTGATGCCGATCCTCGAGTCGGCTCTGGGAATCGAGAAAGCCTACGAAATTGCGACTGCCAACCAGGAAATCGCAGCACTGACCATTGGGTTGGAAGATTACACAGCGGACCTTGGCGTGGTGAAGACGCTGACTGGCGCCGAGTCGCTCTTCGCACGGCAACGCCTGGTGAACGCCGCCCACGCCGCCGGGGTGCAGGCCATCGATTCGGTCTTTGGCGACGTCGGCGACATGGATGGATTGCGAGTGTGGGCTTTGAACTCCCGCGCGACGGGCTTTGAAGGCATGGGATGCGTGCATCCGCTGCAGATTGCAGTTATCCATCAGGCTTTCGCCCCGACCCCGGCAGAGATCGAGCAGGCACAGAAAATTGTCGCGGCGTTTCACGAAGCCCAGCAGAAGGGCTTGGGGGTCGTCAGCCTGGGATCGAAGATGATCGACCCTCCGGTCGTACAGCGAGCCGTAAAACTGATGGCGCGGGCGCAGGCGATGGGATTGGTGGCGTGAACGTTTTTAATAACTTTAGCTGGGAGTGCTCATGGCCATTCTCGAAAAGACGGAGCTAGTCCTCAATGCCGCGGGCCGCATGGTCCCGGAGATCGTGAACGGCCGTCCGCAGGTTCCCTACATGAGTGTTGGTAAATACCGACCTCGCGGATGCAAAGCTGCGCCGCCGATCCGGACTGCGGCCGACTATCCCGAGAATGGTGACAAGCGCGTGGCGGACCTTGCGACTGCGCTCCGCAAATGCGGTCTCAGTGATGGCATGGTCATTTCCTCTCATCATCACTTGCGGGATGGCGACCGTGTCGCTCTGATGGCGCTCGAAGCGGCCGCGAGCATTGGCGTCAAAAATCTCACTTGGTTTCCGAGCGCATCGTTTCCCTCGCAGAAGGGCGCTATCGAACTGATGGCCTCGGGTGTGATCGACCATATCGAAGGTAGCATGAACGGACCTTTGGGTGACTACTGTACCCAAGGGAGAATGCGTGGCATGGGAGTCCTGCGCTCCCACGGAGGGCGCTGGCAGGCGATTCAGGACGGAGAAGTACACATTGATGTTGCCGTGATCGCCGCGCCGACTGCCGACTCATTTGGCAACTGTGACGGCTCGCATGGCAAGTCCGCCTGTGGTTCTCTGGGTTTCGCGTTGGCGGATTCCACCTATGCCGATCACGTGATCGTGATGACGGACAATCTCGTTCCGTTCCCCTGCATTCCCTGGCAGATCCAAGGGAACAACGTCGACTACGTGGTGACCGTTGACTCCATCGGCGATCATGCCAAGATAGTCTCGGGGACAACGCAGATCACGCGTTCGCCCGACCGCTTGCGCATCGCCGAGTTCGTAGCGCGTTTCCTGCGGGACGCCGGCATCATGCACAACGGTTTCTCCTTTCAGGCCGGTGCTGGTGGAATTGCGCTGGCTTTTGTGAGCTACCTCAAGCAGATGATGAAAGAGGCAGGCGTGAAGGCGCGATTCGTTCGCGGCGGCTCGACGAAGTACCTGGTCGAGCTACTGGAAGAGGGCCTGACCGACTACATCCTCGACGGACAGACGTTCGACCTCGACGGCGTTTGTTCCATCGCCGGCAACCCGCGCCACGTGGCGACCTCTCCGTTCACTTCGTACAACTACCACGGGAAGGGAAACTTCGCGTCACTGGTCGACGCCGTCGTGCTGGGCGCTACCGAGGTCGACGTGAACTTCAACGCCAATGTTGTCACCCACTCCGATGGACGCCTGCTACACGGGATCGGCGGCTGGCAGAACTGCCTCGCCGCAGGGTGCAGCATTCTGGCCGTGCCTTCGTTCCGCGACCGCATTCCTGTCATTGTCGATCAGGTGACCACCCTATGCGGGCCCGGTGAATTGATCGACGTGGTTGTGACCGAACGCGGCATCGCTATCAACCCGCGCCGCCAGGATCTGCTGGACGCAGTCAAGGGCTCAAAACTTCCCATCCGCCCGCTGCAAGACATAAAAGAAGAAGTGGAGCGAATCTGCGGAGGAAAACCGCAGCGATTGAAACCCAGCGACCGCCCCGTGGCGATCGTCAAATGGGTAGATGGCACTGTGCTCGACAGTGTCTGGCAGGTTGTCTGAGCCGAAAAGTTCGATAAGTCTGAAGGGAGCAATCTCGCCGGACGGAGTGCTATACCGAAGAAGCGAGGATGGGCATGCTCCTGTGCACTTCGTCACAGACAGTGGTTACTGATCGGGTAAACAATCTATTCAGAAGATCGACACGGGACGAGACAACTTCGGCCCGCGGGAGGTGCGTATGGGAAAAAGAAATATTCTTTTCTTCCTTCCACTGGCTGTCTTCTGTTGGTTGGGAGCGACGGCGGGTTCTCCTCAGCAAAAGTCCAACATCACGGTAACAAACAGCGAAGTAAATAATGGAGTCGTGATCCTCCACGTCTTGAAAGGCGACAAGACTTACCAGTTGCAATGCAACGCAGATGTGCCCGGCTGCACGACGCACAAGAACGGCAGCTACCAAATCATTGAACTGCCCAAAGGTTACGGAATGTACGAGTGCAGGGATGTGGAAATCTATCCGGACGCCAACTCGCCGGATAAAGATAAGAAGATCGGCGAGTACTGCATGGAGGAAAAGTAATTGTGCGGTTCGACCGATTCATGGAATAGCCCTTTTTGTTGCGATGATTGCGGCGATGGCTGAATTGGTGATCGCCGACGAAGCGCAATACTGAGCATGGAACTGAAGGCGATTGGTGCAGCGCTATCAGTTTTCGGAGCGACATACGGGAACGGGACAGCACCTCGAGGCGGGCTGACCGTCGCTGGAAGAGCCAGAGTCGCGGCTGCCCAGGGAGCACGCTGGGCGAAAGTGAAGGCGAAGAAGGAAAACGCAAATGTCGTCACCATGCCTAAGAAACAAACGATGTCTGTCGGCGCTCCTTGGAGGATTGCGGCACAACACGCTCGGTGGGCAAAAGTGCCTCTGATCGTGCAAGAGGCAAGAATTTTGCACGTTTCTGGGTTCAGTCGGCACTGCGGAAGACCAACCCATTGAGTCGAGACCACGCGTCCAACGTAAGGTTCTCCCGCGTTGAAGCGACAAGAAATCCAGCGAGCGAGTCGTGATCGAACGCGCCGCGATTCAGGGCTAGCCAATCGAATTGACGGTGTCTGTGACCGGCGGCACACAGCGCCCTTGGCCGTGGGGCAGAGATCGGGACCTATTTCGCCAGCCCGACAATCAGATCGCTGGGGCCGGGTAGCTTGATCCGGAATATGTCCGCGAATCCGGCGTTTTTCATCCAGCCGGAATATTCGGTTTCGTTGTAACTCGCGCCCTGGTCAGTGGCGACGAGCATGTTCAGTGAAAATAGCGCGGCGTGTAGCGGCCCTGTCTTATCGCTATTGAGGATGAAATCTTGCACGACCAAGCGGCCGTTCGGGGCGAGTGCCTCGCGAGTGCGGCGAAACAGTTGCTGGTTCTGCTCCTCGGAGAACATGTGGCAGATCGCGTTCAGCATGATGATGTCGTAACCCGAACCCAGATCGTCCGTGAGCATGTCTCCAGAGCGAAGGCTCACTTGGGCTGAAACGCCGGCTTTATTTACGTATGCAGTGGTCAACGGCACGACCTCTGGTACGTCGAGGATCTCGCACCGCACATCAGACGACGCCTTGGCGAACGCGATGGAGTATGCGCCGGAGCCGCCGCCTAGGTCGAGGATGCGGCGAACGCCGGCGGTGCCCAGAGCCTGGACCAAAAGTGGAGCACGAGCCTTGGCGTTGCGATCCATGCCGGCAATGAAGTTGAGCGTCCATTCGGGCGTGCTGTCGCGGGCATTGTTGCGAGGATCATTGTTGCGATGATCGATGGGAATGCAAGTGCCATGGCGCACTGCGTCAGTCAGCGTGCTCCAGCGATGCCAAATGTTCGCTGTGTGGAGCAGTCCGTTGCGATGATTGTCTTTCGAGTCTTGTACGAAGAAGCGCGCGGACTCGGGCGTGTTGCTATAGGTGCCACCGCTCTTGGTGATCAGTCCGAGCGCAACCAGTGCATTAAGCAGCATCTCTGCGGCGCGAGCGTTGGCGTGGATCCTCGTCCCGATTTGTTCCGCGTTGGCCCCTTCGCCGATGGCCGTAAAGATGTCGAGCTCCAGCGCGGTAAGAATGCAGCGACTCGGCATGTACCCGCGGATCATTTGATCCAGGCGGTCGGGTAGCGTGCCCGCTTTTTCACGAGCCGCCATGGCTGCGCGGAACTTCTCTCCGTGTTCGATTGACATGGCTCTCATCGCCGGCGCGTCGTTCCAAACGAGACGATTGACGGGCTTATGGTGGAGCAGATGTGCATCGACAATTTCGCTTACATCCGACGATTGAACCCGCCGGTACCACACTCCTTCCGGATAAACAACCAGGACGGGGCCTTCGTCGCAAAGCCCCATGCAGCCGCAGGTTGTGAGCTGTACGTCAGGGCCGAGGCCCCGTTTTTGCACCTCCCGATCCAGGCCTTCGAGCACAGCCAACGACCCACTGGCCGGGCAGGAAGGTACACCTTCGGGCTTCTGCTGCGTGCAGACGAAGAGATGAAAGCGGAATGGTTCCATTGTGTCCTCTTTTTTCCAGATAACGTTAACGCCTTCTATCTTGCCGAAGGCCTGGAGGCTAACAATCGAATTCCCCTGTCTTTCCCCGGGGAATTCCGGTTTTCATTGTGACCGTTCGCGGGCCAAAGCACTGTGATCTGCGTCATTGATCGCTGTAAGGCCTGAGTGATCCACTTGCAACGAGCGAGGGAACCCCAAATGTCGGCTGAATTGATCGACACCAAAACTCTTCCTGAAAATGCTTATAAACCTCTGCATGACGGCGAACTGTATCTGCCCATCGTTCCCGCTTCCGGTGAATTGCCAGAACTCACTTCGCGTTCAATCTTCTGGGGCGTCCTGTTTTGCGTGATCTTCACGGTCGCGTCGGCCTACTCGACCCTGAAGGTCGGCCAGGGAATGGAAGCAGCGATTCCCATCTCCATTCTGGCTATCGGCTTGGCGCGCTTGTACCGGCGACGCAGTTCGCTGCTGGAGAACGTGATCATTACAGGCATGGGTGGCGCCTCGGCTGCTGTCGTTTCGGGTGCTGTCTTCACGCTGCCCGCGCTTTATGCGCTCCACCTCGATCCGCATCCGGTGCAGACCATCTTTATCTGTTTGGCCGGCGGGTGCCTTGGCATCCTCTTTCTTATCCCGCTGCGGCGCTACTTTGTCCGCGAGATGCATGGCAAGTTCCCCTTCCCGGAGGCGACAGCCATCACCGAAGTCCTGGTGACGGGCGAAAAAGGTGGCTCGCAAGCCAAGTTGCTCTTGCAGGCCACTGTCGTCGCCGCGATCTACGATTTTTTTGTCACCACATTCCATGTCTGGAAGGAGTACCTAAACTTCCAGTTTCTGCCGGTGATGCGGTCGCTCGCCGATCGCAGCCGCATGGTCTTCAATTTCGATGCGGTTGGCTTCATTCTCGGCCTCGGATACGTGATGGGCTTGCGCGTCGCTCTCATCTTTTGTGCCGGTGGAGTATTGGTGAACTTCGTGCTGGTGCCGATGACCTGGTTTGTTGGCAGTCACATGGGCGATGTCACTGTGTATCCGGCCACCATCCCTATTTCTCACATGACGGCTGCGGATATTTACCGCTACTACGTGCGCTTCATCGGCGTGGGCGCCATCGCCAGCGCGGGATTGGTTGGAATCCTCAAGTCCCTGCGCGTGGTTGCAGGATCCTTCCGCATCGCCCTGCGCGCCTTCCGCCGCGGTGAAGCGCCACAAATAGACCGCACAGATCGTGACATTCCCATCATCAGCATCCTGCTCGGAGTTGTGCTGGGCGCGATCGCAGTAGCCGCCTTCTTTGGACAGCTTCATGTTTCCTGGACCGTGGTTGGGCTAGGCCTGGCACTGACGCTGCTGTTCTCATTCTTCTTCACCACGGTGGCTGCGAACGCCATTGCGACAACAGCAAACAATCCGGCCAGCGGCATGACGTTGCTAACCGTGATCGTCTCTGCCGTCGTACTGTTGAGGTTCGGGCTCTCTGGGGCGACCGGCATGTTTTTCGTGATGGCCCTTGCTGGCATGGTCTGCGTTGCTCTATGCTCCTCGGGACAGTTCATCACCGACCTGAAGGCCGGCTATTGGATCGGCTCCACGCCCGCAGCACAGGAGAAGGTAAAGTTCATCGCGATCATCGCGTCGGCGATCACTGCGGGTTTCACCATCATCCTGCTCGCCAAGGCATTTCAGTTCGGAGAAGCGATGCCCGGCGATCCGCGGCAAGTCCTGGTCGCGCCGCAGGCTTCTGCGCTGAAGGCCGTGGTCTCGGGCTTCATGAGTGGCCAGCCCGCCCCTTACGTCTTGTTCGGTATCGGAGCCATGGTCACCGTCGTGATGGAGATGCTTGGCCTTTCCTCCATGGTCTTCGCGCTCGGAATCTATCTACCACTGCAACTGACCACGCCCATTCTGACTGGCGGATTCCTCTCGCACCTGGTGAACAAGCGCGCCGAAAAAACCGGCGGAGAGCGGGGTAAGACGATCCGCGAGCGAGGTATCATCATTGCCGGCGGCCTGATGGCGGGCGGAGCGCTCGGCGGCGTGATTGGAGCCGCGCTGCGCGTGCTACCACACTTCAAGGAAGAGTGGATCCAGACGCCGTTCTATGACAACATCCCGGTTTCGCAGATGCTCTCGGCGCTCGGGTTCGTGGCGCTGTGCGTGTACACCTATTTGAACTCGATGAAAAAACAAAAGTCTGAAAACGAATAGACCGGGTGGGGCGCCGACCCACGTTAAACCACGCGCCACAGCCTGCATGCTGTGATATGAACGGTTTCAATGGAGGTTTCCTATGAATCAAGCCGATCTTTCTATCGCCAACGCAATTCTCGGTATCGATACTCTTTGGGGAGGCGACGTCATGTGCCCCTCAGGCACGGGCCGCTTTATCGCCGACTGCTGGTTTTCAGACGAGCCGCTGCCCGCTACTTACACCCATTCCACCGCGGCGCGCCTGCGAACGGCCGGCGGCGTTACCGGCAAAGACAGCGTTGCCGTCGAGGACTACCTGCGTGAAATGAGCGCCGAGATCATCCGTTCGATGGACGCCATTAACGTCGAGGCCCGTCGCGTGGGCGGCTTGCGCGGCATTTTTCTGGAAGGCCTGAACATCTGCCTGACAACCATGTGGGAACTTGCCCTGGAAACTGCCGGCAAGGGCAACCGCGTGGCTTATGAGAAGAGTGTTAGGGCATCCACCGGCCGCGCGCCCGAGCCGTCGCAGCCGGAAGCCAAGCGCGAACGCGTCGCCGAATTGCTCGCGCGCGGCGGGTATCCTACATCGGGCTCGGCGGGGGTTTTGAACGCAGTCGATGCATGGCGCCGCGATCGCATCGTCCCCATGGCCTCTGTTCGCGCGCTCAGCGCGGCGGTCATCGCGCAAATGAACGAGCTCTGCGAGAAGAATCTGGCACCGCATCTTCCGCATGAACTCGCTCGCGTGCCCCGCGCCAACATTGATTTCCTGCCCATCAAAGAGGCTTGGTTCTCCGGTTCGATGAACTACATCGGGCGCGCGCGGAATGCGGATGGCTCTCCGAAGTACGAAGCGACTTACGAGATCAACGCTTCTCTGCAAATGTCGTTTCCCGAGTTCGAACAACTCGTCAGCCATGAAGTCGTGCCCGGACACGTCACCACATTCGCTTATCTTCAGGATCTGTACGTTCGCGGGTTAGTCGGATTCGAAGCCACCGTGCTCACCATGAATACGCGTGCCGCCACTCTTTTTGAAGGAATCGCCAACAACGCAATATTGATCGCCCATGGCGTCACAGAAGTGGACCAGCTTCCCGATGAAGACCTGCAGATTGGCGTGCTGCTCGCCCTCTTGCAAGATGACGCCAAGAACGAAGCTTCGTATCTCACCTGGGGCGAAAAGATGCAGAAAGAAGAAGTGGCTAAGGTTCTGCGGCGGGATTACCTGGTTAGCGACGAGCGTGCCGACAAACTCTCCGGTGCTTGGGGACGCCATCCGCTCCTGGGACGCATGTATCTGCCGGCTTACCGGTGCGGCACAGAAAAAGTCGGAGAGTTGCGCCGCAAGTATCAGCCGAGCCAACTGCTGCCGGTACTTTATGGGGCTGCCGGACTGGTGGATTCTGAGACCGTAGAAACTGCATGCGCACAACCCGCTTATTCCGGTCAGCCGGTCGGTTGAAGATAACCTCCAGCCGGAGAATGGATGACGGATGTGTCTACATCAATGCCTGTGACCTGCATTACTTGCGGTAGCGCTGAGTGAGCGAAACTAAGCTGCCGGGATGGAGGTTTTGTTAGGCGCTCTAAGGAAAATACAGCCACGTTAGCTTTCGCAAAACCGGCTGCCCGATAAACTCCACCCAAGCACCACCCGTGCGACAGTTAGAAAGCGACATTTGGATAGGTGATTGTGTGGGCGGAGCATTTCAGATCGTCTTATTGCTAACTCCAGGCATCCTGTAGACTGCCGAGTTGCCAGAGAAAAGCTGGGGAATAACCCCTTCGCTCCAGAGCAGTGCTTTCTCCGCAGTCCGGTTTGCTGAGCAATTATCGCGAAAAATGGGCATCTTTCAGGTCTTTCGGGGGAAAGGGCGGCGTAGTTTCTTCGCAGTCAAGAATGGATGGCGGTTCGCTCGTTATCAGCTTATTTCGTGTAAATCAGTCGGGATTAAATCCGCCAACGTGAGGATTCCTATAAGACTGGATTCTTCGAAGCGCCGGTTGCGCCAATCAGCTTCCGCCAACCATTCCGATTCAGGCGAACCCGGGCTCCCGTGGATAGGAGAACCCAGCCTTCCGCTTGTCCGTCTCGGTGAATTTCGCGAACATGGTCGAGGTTGACGATCGCCGACCTGTGCAGGCGAATGAACGTCTTCGGATCCAATTTCGTTTCAAGCGCCCGAATACTCTCCCGCAAAAGATGCCGCTTGCCGCCAGCGTGCAGACATACGTAATAATCGGCGGCTTCGATCCACTCGATGTCGCTCACCGACACGAACGAAGCGGTGTTTCCACTTCTAGTCAGAAATCGCTGTGCCCGCTCAGGGTGAGCTACCCGCCGTAATGCTTCCACAGCGGAAGAGATTTGCTCACGCGCAGCAAACGCTTCTTCCAACTGAACTCTTTCCTTGACTCTGGCCAACGTCTGCTCAAGCCGGGTTCTCTCAATCGGCTTTACCAAGTAGTCCAGCGCATGCACTTCGAAAGCATTCACCGCATGCTCATTGTGAGCGGTCACAAAAACCGTGATCGGCATATTGGCTGGCCCGATCTCTTGGATCACCTCGAAGCCATCTCTGCCAGGCATTTGAATATCAAGAAAAAGCAGATCCGTTTTGGCTGCCTTAAGCGACTTCACGACTTCGCTGCCATTTCGGCACTCGGCAGCAATATAAATGTCCGGATCCGGTGCGAGGAGCATCTTGAGGCGCTCGCGGGCCAACGGTTCATCATCAGCGATCATCGTTCTCAAGGTCATGCGGTCGCCTTCTCATACGGGATCGTAATCGAGACCTGAAACCCGCCCGATTCTGGTTGGAAAGCACGGAACTCGTAATCATTCTGATAGAAGTGAACCAACCGTTCCTTCGTGTTGCTGAGACCGAGCCCAAAGCCGCTTGCGGACCTTCCATTCATTCCCGGACCGTTGTCACGCACTTGCAAGCACATGCGAGTCCCTACTCGCCGGGCGGAAGTTTCGATCCAGCCGCTGTCTTCACAATGCGCGATTCCGTGCCGAATCGCGTTTTCGACGATGGGTTGCAATAGGAAACAGGGTACCAGGCCATCAAGAGTGTTGGGATCGAGATTGATGTGCACGCGAAGGCGGTCGGCAAAACGTACTTGCTCGATTGCCAAGTAGCTCTCCAGCACCTCCATCTCTTGCGCCAGCGGAATCTTGCTGGGAGTGTTCCTCTTCAGGACCTGCCTCAGGACTGCATTCAGGTGCTCCAGTGTTTCGAGGGCTTCTTCTCTGCGGCCAAATTCGACCAAAGTGGTGACTGCGTTAAGAGTGTTGAAGAGAAAATGGGGCTCGATCTGCATCTGCAGGGCTCGCAAGTGAGCGCTCGACAACTGCCGCTCTAATTCCAAAGAGCGCATCGAATCGCGCTGCGCCGTCAATTGAGTATTCACCGTGGCACAGGCAAGCCAGCACAGACCGTACATGAGAAGTTCCATACCGAAGCGCGGAAGGCAGAAGATATCCAACCCTTGATACTCCGCTTTCACCGCTTCCGGACCGAGTCTGACGATCAACTGGGTCGCCCCTTGCAGGAAGCAGAGATGAAGCGTCACGACTCCGACAGCAATCAGTGAATGCACCACCAGAGCACGAAACGAAACTCTCAAAGAAGATGGCCAGCGACTGGTTGATCGCCACAACAGATAGACGACGAGGGCCCACCAAAACCAAAGCGCGCAGCCGTACGCAAGCGAGAATCCCCAAGACAGAAAGGACCGGATTCCTCTCGCTTGAGCATGGCATTCGATCGCGGTTGCCGCAGCGAGGATCGCTGCCATGGTAAGAGGAATCATTCTCGCCCGAGGCAAGAGTTCACCCCATGGCCTTTTGGCACGCACCATGGCTCGGGACAGATTGTCGCAATCAGGAATCACGCACCTCTACCGGAATGCAGCTACGTTAATCGTACATCCAGCACATTGACTGCCATAATAATCTTTACTGGCTTTTTCGGCAGTTGCGCGCATTTCCGCGGCCTCGGCGTGCAACCCGAACTGATCCAATATCCGAGAATAGGCTAGTTCTGCGGCGAAGTACTTCGGATTCTTCTGCCCGAGCGCATGATCCAGAATTGTGAGCCCGGTTTGCATATTTGCTAAGGCGCTCCTAAAATCCCCGGACTCCGCGTACGCTTTACCCAGCAACATATGTTCCAAACCGGCGATCCAATGCTGCTCGCCGCGGGATCGCTCCACGAGTTCCAAGGCGTGTTGATAAGCCGCTACGGCTACGGAAGCATGGTGCTCATCGATGGCTAGCCATCCCTGGGCTTCAAAGAAGAATGCCTTGTCATCGTCAATAAGATCGGGCGAGGCCTTCGCCTCGTTAGATGCCTTTTGCAAGTACCGGTGCGCTTCGCGGACTCGATTTCGAGCGAGAGCGAGTTCCGCCAAGCGTGTTAGGGATAGCGCAGTTCCCGTATGGTCCCCAACCCTTTGGCGCAGGTGAAAAGCCTTTCGCCACATCGGCGCAGCAACGTCAAGTTGTCCCAGTTCGTTATAGAATCCGGCGTAGTTTTCCAGGGCCGACGCATAGTCCTCAGGGTGTTCGCGATCATGGCCGAGAACTCGCAGTGCATGCTCAAAAGCGATTTTCGCGTCCGCCAGATCTCCCGCTCCTTGGCAAGCAACTGCAAGAATAATGTACCCCCTGCCCAGCTCATTGCCACTCAGTTGGCGAGAATCGATCGCGGCTTTCGCAACTCTGGCCGCAGCCTCGAAACTTCCGCCGTTCTCCAGCACCAAGGCATCGTGAAGTACCGTGTGTGGATTGATCTGTCCGAAGGTTGGCATGTGCAGCAGCCACAGAGTAAGCAGGGTCCAATACAGGTGTTTCATGGGAATACTCTGGCGATGAACTGGTGCTCAAGCTACCGACAATCCGACAATTCCGAGGTTTCTGCAGGGAAGGTCGATCTCTGTGCAGGGAGCTAGATCCGATGCGAGAGGATGATCGGTCATCCGGAGACTAACCATAAACGGGCTTGGAGGAGATCAGTAGCGATGTCCCCGAAGCCGACTTCGGGCCCCGGAACGTTCTGCTCAAGCGCCGCCAGGATGAAATAAAAACGCTTGAGATCGTCAAGCCGTCTGTCGTTCATAGGTGATGGCCTTGGCGCCCCTCGGCTGTTGTCGCGCTTGTTGCCTGTGCAGTCTCGTTATCCACGAGCAAACCATTCGACGTCTTGGTAGTGATTTGTTCACCCAAGTATTGGCGAAACGCCTCGATCGTTCTCGTCGCGTTGCGAAATCCTGCGGGCTAGGCTCCGCCAGACAGCGAAGGCACTGTCTGCAACGCGGTTCGGGGCGAGATCACCGCGCCGCCTAGGCTAATATCGTCGGGCGAGATCGCGGATCTGGTTTAGGTAGCCGACATAAATTGGAATCGGAATATCTGGGGAGTCGCCGTCGTTGAGGAAGTGCTCAAGCCGGATCTCGATGGGAATGGAGCTGATGAGTTCGCGGAAGCGCGGCATCTGGAGATATTTCACGTGCCAGATTTCGAGCATGAGGGAGCGGAAGTCTTGGCTGATGAAGGCCATCTTACGGCTGCCTAAATATATTCCGTCAAAGTGCGAGCGGTCGAGGGTAGCGCGGAGCGGGTCTTCCGGCAGGGACAAGGTGCAGACCAAGTGGAAGATGTCGGCGAGGTCTCCCCAGATGACCTTTTCTTCGAAGGCGGTGAAGCGGAAGGGCGCGGCGGTGCGTTGCTGCGCGGCACGAGCGTGCTCGGTGGATTGAAGATTGTGTGTGGTGAGTTGGTCGCGAAACCAGCGAAGGCGGTCACGAGTGAGGTTGGAGCGCAGGAACTCGATTGCGTAAGCGTTCGGGAGGTAAAGGCTAGGATTGGCGTCGAGACGGGCGAGCCAAGGCGTCCAATTCTGGTTCTCAAACGTGCTAAGGAGGGCGTTGAGGTCGGCGACGGTAGTATCGCTGTGATATTTGATAGCTTGCCAAAAGTGTTCGGTGGAGTCATAGGTGGCGCCATAGAGCGGGATGCCCTCGGCGATCGGGTACCAATTGGAGAGGACACGTGCGGGAATGGAGGGAGCGGCACTCCAGCAATTGATGGCGTGTTTCCATTTTTGCTGGACGGCGACGAAGGCCTCGGCGTATCCAACCGGAGTGGGTTCGGTGACTTGGGCGAGTGCGTGGCGGAGTTCGTCCTCGGTATGCGTGATGAGCGTTTCGAGGGGACGCTCATCGGTCATGGAAACGACGCGACTCTCGATGCCGCGGCGAAGCAGTTCGCGGGCGAGTTGTTGCCGCTTGGCGTCGTCGAAGGCGGGGTTGCCTGGCCAGCGATGGGTTTGCGAGTCGATGTAGGGAAACAGTTCGGATAGCGATCTGAATTCGATAAATCCGTGGAGCGCGAAATTGACGGGGCGGCCGTCCTTGGTGATGACGCTGGAAGGGGTGACGAGAGCTTGAATGGAGATCTCTTGGGCGTGAAGAGTGGCGCAGAAATATGAGATCAAAAGTGCACGACGAAGGAGTCGCACGAGCGATTTCATGCAAAGGGGATGATGCCATTGATGACGAGAAGGTTCAAGTTGTGGTCCGGCCCGGGCCTGAAAGAGTCCCAGGTGTGCCATAGGGCGTTCTCACCCGGTTCCTCGCCTTTCTTGGTGATATGCTTCCGCGACACTGTTTTGGCCCCGACGTACGCAGAGCAAGGTGGCTCAGATGCGCATATTCGCTTTGAGATGTCTTCTTTTGGCTGTGCCGATGGCGGGCGCGCTCGCGCAGACCCCGGCGCTGCAAATGAATGTTGTTTACGTGTGCACGGACGGACAAAGCTTCAAAGTCTTTTCGTGCGACAGCACCACGGGCGCTTGCGATTATCAGAACTACAAGAAGGGGCAGGCATACCAGCGGGGCGAAGCGCTCCGCGTACAACTGGCCGCTTTGCTCCCGGCAAAATGCCACGCGCAAACGCCTGCCGAAGCGCGGGACGACCCGCACCGCGGCGAGATTCCACCCGCGCCTTCTCCATTTAAGGCGCGCGCGAGTGCTGGCAACAGCGCTTCGGGATCCGCAGTTGCACTGAATTCGCAGACCGGGCCCGGAGCCGGCGGATTGAAGGTCGGCGACACCGTGCGCGTTTTGAGCGATGGCTGGCAGGAAGCCAAGATCATCCAGGTGCACGGCCGCTCGTACGTGGTCCATCTGCCGAATGGGATTGACGTTTCAAAACTCTGGCCGATGGAAGTGCGTCGCCTGGGAAAACTCACGGCCGAGGATCACGCAGTGGGGCAATACGATATCCACGATCGCGTGCAAGTGCTGGTCAACGGCAAGTGGATGGAGGGTGAGATCCGTGGGCAGAATCTTAATATGTACGACATAAAGGTCTCAGGGGTCGATACGGGCTTCGGCTCTGACATTGTGAACACGACCCCCGAGAATATCCGCATGTCTTCTACGCCCGCTCCTCCGGCTCCCACCCAACGGGCGGCCGGGCAACCTCCCAAGCCCGGACTCACCAGCTGCGCCGGCAAATATGAAGGCCGGTGGGAGCATGTCTCGGGCATGGGCGGTATGAAGGTCGTTTTCCGTTCCGGGAAGGCAACGATTACCGAAGGATTGGGCGATGAGATGCCGTTCGATTGCTTCACTGGCAACGGCAAGGTTGTTTTTTACAAGGCCGGATCGTTCACCCCTTTTTCTTACGACTTCGACATCAACAACGACGGAACGCTACAGACGCCCCTCGGAGCAATCAAGAAGATGGGCAACTGACAAAGTTGCCACGCGCAATCTGCTTGCGAGGGCGGCACGTGAGCTCCAACCAGCATGCCAAATCGTGTGGTCGCACCGGTGTGCCGGCGCCCCGGGGGGGTGATCGGCTACATGGAAACGGGCTTGGAGGACATCAGAGGACATCAATAGCGATTTCCCCGAAGCCGACTTCGGGCCAGCGTCGAAGTCCGCAATCAAGTATCGCATCCGTTCCACCGTGACTCAGGTAGAAGCAGCAATCACAATCGCCACCTCTCTCCATCGGTAAACACTAGCCGACTTCTCGTTACTAATCTCCTGACGGCTGCAGGTTCGGTCACGTGAAGGTGTGACCGCGATCACTGACGGCAGTATGGTGGTTGGACCATAAGTGTTATCACGTTCGCAAGTGCTTCGGCACGGGTTAACGTGAACGGGAACAATTCGAACGAACGTTCGATAATTCCCGGAAGGTGGACTGTGGAAGTTCCTCTCGCCACCGCCTGTCAAGACGCACCCCCTCTAGCTTCTTGTCTTCGACTGCCATTACATCAAGAACAATCTGCGGGCCTCTCCGGCGGTGCCTATCAACCGAAGGGAGGTTTCGGCTTGGAGCTGGTGTCTTTCAGGGGGAACGCTTGCTGTTTGACGCAATGGGTCCCGAGATAGTGCCAGCAGTTAAGGATACAGTCGAACACCGCAATAACTGATTGTGAGCACCGAGAACAGAGCAGCACCAATTCAAGTTCGGTAGGAGGCACAGCATGGCAGCTCGACTTGCCGAAGAATGGTTTGCTATATGCGGAGGGTGCGAGGTAACCATCCTCGACATCGGTGAACCACTCCTAGATGTACTCAAACAAGTGCAAATCGTACACATGCCGGTTCTGATGGACCACAAGCTTTACGGTCAGACCGGCGAAAGTACCGAGATGGAAATACCAGCGGCGGATATTGGGCTCATATCTGGCGGAATCCGCAGCGAAGAACACAAGAAACTGGCGCAGGAGATGCGCAAGAAATGCAAGACACTGATTTCTCTGGGTTCCTGCGCGTGTTTTGGCGGTGTACCGGCGTTGGCGAACCAGTTCAGCACGGAGGAGCTGTTGGAGAAGGTCTACCGCGACAGCGTGACGACCGAGAAAAACGGTCTGCCTCATGAGCAGATTCCCGCCCTTACTGATAGGGTCTACGCGGTCCACGAAGTGGTAAAGGTGGACGCCTATCTGCCCGGGTGTCCAACTACGCCAGAGATGGTAGCCGGAGCGCTGCTTGCTCTCCTTGAAGGCAAGCCCCTGCCCGTTCTGCCCTCGAAGAGCGTTTGCGACGAGTGTCCGACGAAGCGTGAAAAGAAAGCAGTCACCACCCTGAAACGCCGCCTGGATGCGCCCGACTTCAAGCCGGGAGCGCCTTTGAGCGAGATGCGCTGCCTGATGGAGCAGGGCATCCTGTGCTTAGGGCCCGCGACGCGAGCCGGTTGCGGTGGCAGTGATGGCAACCCGCGCTGCATCCGTGCCTACATGCCATGCGAGGGTTGCTTTGGTCCGTTGTCAGAGAAAGCCAATCCCATGGTGGACATGATGGGCGCGCTGTCCTCAATTGGACTTGATCCAAAACAGATTCCGGATCGAGCCGCAACTTTCAACCGCTTTTCTGGCGCTGGCCGTCTGCGGCCGATGCCTCGGAGGTGATCCATGGCAAAGACAATCGTCATTCAACCTGTCACCCGCATTGAGGGCCATGCCAAGGTGACCATTCAACTCAATGATGCCGGTAACGTGGACACCGCCCGGGTGAACGTGATTGAACTGCGCGGCTTCGAAAAGTTTTGCCTCGGAAAGCCGGTGGAAGATCTCCCCCGCATCACGCCGCGCATTTGCGGTGTATGTCCGTGGTCGCATCATCTTGCCTCGGCCAAGGCTTGCGATGCAGTCTTTGGAGTCGATCCACCCCCCGCGGGCAAGAAGCTTCGCGAGCTGTGTAACAGCATCGCCTACATGGAAGAGCACATCCTCCATTTCTATTTCTTGGCTGGAGCCGATTTTCTGCTCGGTCCGGACGCCGACTATTCCATCCGCAATGTGATCGGCGTGCTGCAAGCGGCGCCGGATATTGCCACAAAGGTGGTGAAAGTGCGCCACCTCTGCGCCAAGATGCTCGAAACCATAGCTGGCAAGTCCATCCATCCGCAGGCTGCCGTTCCTGGCGGATTCAGCAAGCCTCTGGCTTCTGCTGATCGTGACGAGTTGCGGAAGCAAGCAGATGAGACGCTGGACCTCGCTAAGTTCTCCATTGCCTTTGCCAAGGAGAATGTCTTTCCCAAGTACCTCGATGTGGTGAAGTCGCTGGGAGTGATCAACACCGGCTTCATCGGTACCATCAAGGAGAATGGCGCGCTTAACCTTTACGACGGAAAGCTTCGCCTGATGGCCTCCAACGGCGCATACCAGGACTTTCCGTACGATCGCTATACCGAGTTCATCTCCGAGCACATTGAATCGTGGAGCTACTTGAAGTTCCCCTACGCCAAGCAGTGGGGTGAGGGTTTCTCCATGGATGTCGACAATCCCAAGGGCGTCTATCGCGCCAACACCCTGGCACGCATCAACGTTTGCGACTTTATCGACACACCGTTGGCACAGGCGGAACTGGAGGAGTTTCGTGCGAAGTTCGGGCGCCCCGCGCAACTCACGCTGCTCTATCACTGGGCGCGGCTGATCGAACTGCTCTACAACGCGGAAAACACCATCCGCTTGCTAGACGATCCCGAGATCACCAGCAATGAAACCAGGGTGAAGGTTACGCCGCGGGCGGCGCGAGGCGTGGGTGTGACCGAAGCGCCACGCGGCACGCTCATCCACGATTACACCACCGATGCCGATGGTCTGATCACCAATGTCAACCTGATTGTGGGTACCACGCACAACAACGCGCCCATCAATATGTCGGTCACACAGGCCGCCAAGAGTTTGATCCATGACGGCAAATACGACCAGGGAGTGCTAAACAAGGTAGAGATGTCGATCCGTGCCTACGATCCATGCTTGTCCTGCGCGACCCACCGCCTGGATGGGAAGCTCTCGGTGAAGCTGGATATCTTCGACGCCGAAGGCAAGTTACTCGGCTCGCTCGCCAACTAAACGGCGGCCAAGAAGGAGTAAGTATGTGGGAGATCGAGCAATCCGAGATCGATCAATCTGAGGTCGACCAATCCGATCTTCCTGACTTCTGCCGGAAGCCGATCTTGGTACTAGGCGTTGGCAACATTCTGTTTGGAGATGACGGCTTCGGGTGCGAGGTAGTGGACTATCTCGAGTCACACTACCAAATACCTGAAGCTGTCTGTTTGCTGGACGCCGGCACGGGCGTGCGCAAGCTGTTGTTCACGCTCTGCTTGAGTCCGGCGCGTCCGCAGCGCTTGCTCATCTTAGATGCGATCGATGCCGGACGCACTGCCGGCGAGATCTTCGAGGTCAATCCTGCCGACATTCCTGTAGCCAAACTGGATGATTTCTCGCTGCACCAGTTGCCTACATCGAACCTGCTGCGGGATTTGCAAGAATCCTGCGGAATCGAAGTTCGAGTGCTAGCCTGCCAAACCGGGCCGTTGCCGGAAGAGATCTCCCAAGGATTGTCGAGAGTAGTCAGCAGCGCTGTGCCGCAAGCGGCGGATTGGCTCGTCCGCGAATATTTCCCTCGCGCCGCGTCGTTAGCAAGGAACACTTACGCAGCACCATGTGCGCTCGTTGGAGGTTCAGTATGAGCCCGAATCTCGCAATGATCAGCGACAGAAAAAAATTCATGTGGGATGGGCAGCCCTACGACAACAAAGACGAAGCATCCCGCGCGGCGGAGTCCTATCAGAACGAAGGCTTTCAGGTTCAGCTCATAGAGGAAAGCGGAAAGTTCCTGGTCTACACCAGGAGGACTGTCAAGGAATGGCCCGTCGCTGTGCAGTAGCGGCACCATTCGGTAGAGGTGGCAGATGGCTGCAGGCACAATGCAGGTTCAAAGCGATCCCACACTGCTGGCCGATATCCGGCGTTATGGAAAGTTCGATCCCACAGGCTGCTATCAGTGCGGAAGCTGTACCCTCTCATGCGATCTCGTCGGGAATTCTGTAACCTTTCCTCGCCGGAGTATTCGCCTCGCCTTGCTCGGCTTGAGACAATCGCTCCTCGAAAACCTGGACCCGTGGGTCTGCCATGACTGCGGCGACTGTTCTCTGGTTTGCCCGCGGCAATCGGAGCCGCGCATCTCAATGCTCACGCTGCGGCGCTTCCTCAGCGCGCAGTACGACTGGACGGGCATTGCCTCCAAGCTGCTCCAGTCCAAAGCGTGGTATCTCGGTTCCTTAATCTCCTTGGCGTTTGTCGTCCTGCTTCTGATTGTTGGCTACCACTTGTGGTACGTGGGGATGGGGGCCAAGGATTTTGCTACAACGCCGTTCGGGTTGGATCACATGTTCCCAATGATCACCTACTACACGCTGACAGTGATCCTGGTTCCCCTATTGCTTTTGTTCTCGCGTGTCTTCCGCATCTGGCGGCTCACCATGGGTGGCGAAAGGCAGGCCCGCCCACAGCTTTCCCTATACGTGCTCGAGGCCTGGGTCTATGTCTACCAGACCGTGAGCGACTCGCTAATGAGAAAATGCCCGCAAAAAGGCCGGTGGCTGGGGCATTGGATGATGGCGAGCGGCGTGGTCATAATGCTAACCATCAAGGTCTTCGCACTGCGCTGGTTTCAAACCGACAACATTTACCCCTTGTATAACCCGCAACGCTGGCTGGGATACCTCGCCACGGGCCTCATCCTCTACGGTCTCGCCGACATCTTCGCCGGCCGTTTGCGCGCACAGAAGGAAATCTATAAAGAGACAACTTTTCAGGATCTCATCTTTCCTATCTTGCTTCTGTTGACCGTGTTTAGCGGCATCGCCGCCCACACCTTTCGCTATGACGGCTTTGCCCTCACCTCTCACTACATGTACGCCTTGCACATCATCATCGCGACGCCCATGCTGCTGGTAGAGATGTCGTTTGGAAAATGGTCGCACATGGTGTATCGGCCGCTGGCATTGTATTTCCTGGCGGTCAAGGAGAAAGCCGCGCAGCAGGCGCCGGCAGCGGAGGTCGTTCCCCATGCGCTCTGAAGAGTCCCAAGCCCCACCCGTGGGCGCTGCTCTCGTCGTGGGAGGCGGTATCGGCGGCATGCAGGCCGCCCTCGATCTGGCCAACGGCGGCATCAAAGTGTATCTGGCCGAGAAAGGCCCTGCCATCGGCGGGGTCATGGCGCAGCTCGACAAAACATTTCCCACCAACGATTGCGCAATGTGCACGATGGCACCGCGTCTGGTCGAAATCGGTCGGCACAAGGATATCGACATTCTCACCCTAACTGAGGTGGAACGCGTCGCGGGGCAGCCGGGAAATTTCACAGTCAGTCTCAAGCAGCAGCCGCGTTTCATCGACGCGACGAAATGCACTGGTTGCGGTGCGTGCACCACGGAGTGTCCAGTAACGATGCCGTCAGAATTTGATCAGGGCCTAGCGCCGCGCAAGGCGATCTACCGGCCGTTCCCGCAAGCCGTGCCGAATATCTTTACCATTTCCCGCCGCGGCAACTCTCCCTGCGAGGCGGGATGTCCAATCCATCAGAGCGGGCAGGGCTACGTGACTCTCATTGCGCAGGGACGCTTCGATGAGGCCCTCCAGGTCATTCTGCGAGACAACCCGATCCCGTCGATCTGCGGCCGAATCTGCACCCACCCGTGCACTGCCGCCTGCACCCGCAACAGCGTGGACGATCCGGTGAACTTGCCGGCGTTGAAGCGCTTCATCACCGACCGCTTCTCCAACTACAAGTTGCCACAGGCCACCGTGCCCGATCGTCCGGAGAAGATTGCCATCGTGGGGTCAGGCCCAGCCGGCCTTCTCTGCGCCTATCAACTCCGGCAGAAAGGTTATGGCACAACGATCTTCGAAGCACTTCCGGTGGCGGGAGGGATGCTCGCTGCGGGCATTCCTTCTTTTCGCTTACCCCGTCCCCTGTTGAACGCCGAGTTGGACCGGCTGCGCGCGATCGGCATCGAGATCCTGCTGGATGCGCCAGTCGGCCGCAGCATCACGTTCGATGAATTGCGCAAGAGTTATGCGGCCGTCTTCGTCGCGATCGGGGCCCACGTGGAGCGGAGACTTGGAATTCCCGGCGAAGATCTGCCCGGTGTCACCGGCGGTGTGGAGTTCCTGCGACGTGTAAACCTCTCAGGTCGGGTCGCGCCGGGGCAGCACGTGCTGGTCGTGGGTGGCGGCAACTCCGCGCTGGACGCGGCACGCGCCGCGCTGCGTTGCGGCGCGGCCGAAGTGACCATTGTCTACCGGCGAACCCCCGCAGAAATGCCTGCGGACCATCGCGAGATCGAAGATGCGGAGCGAGAAGGCGTCAAGTTGATGTTCCTCGCCGCGCCCAAATCATTCCACGCGGGCCCGGGGGGGCGCGTGGCTGGCCTTGAGTGTACGAAGATGAAGCTTGGCCGTCCCGATGCCAGCGGCCGACCGGCTCCCGAGCCGATTCCCGGCTCGGAGTTCGTCATTCCCTGTGACGCCGTTGTGGCCACGATTGGCCAAGTGCCAGACGTGAATAGCCTGGGTGAACGGCTAGGCCTGACGACCACAAAATCGGGAACGCTTCGCGCCGATCCGCAAACACTGGAAACTGAGCTGCCCGGTGTCTTCGCAGGCGGTGATTGCGTGACCGGTCCCGACGTGGTGGTGACGGCGATGCTCGCGGGCAAGAAAGCCGCTAACTCTATCGACCGCTGGCTCAATGGCCGAAACCTCCGTGTAGCGCGCGAAATGGAAGGACCGTATCACACTGCGTACACCGTGGACACGGCAGGCGTGCTGATGCAGCGCCAAGTACCCGTTCAAGCCCTCGACCCCAAGACTCGCGGAAGAACATTTGCCGAGGTCCACGTCGGCTATACGCAGGAAGAAGCAGTGGCCGAAGCCAAGCGCTGCCTTGCCTGTGGCATCTGCTGCGATTGTCATCTCTGCCAAACCGCCTGCCAGGCCAATGCCATCGACTATGCGCAGACCCAGCAGACGCGCGAGCTAAAGGTAGGCGCCATCGTCCTCGCACCTGGATTCGAAATCTTCGACGCCCGGCTAAAGAAGGACCTGGGTTACGGCCGTTTCCCGAATGTGCTTACGTCGCTGGAGTTCGAGCGGATTCTCTCCGCCTCGGGACCCTACTCCGGCCATGTGCGGCGACCTTTCGATCAACAGGAGCCAAAGCGCATCGCCTTTCTACAGTGTGTTGGCTCACGGGATTTCGAGCGCGATTATTGTTCATCCGTCTGCTGCATGTATGCCACGAAGGAGGCCATCATCGCCAAAGAGCATCTCGGCGAAGGTCTGCAATGCGATGTCTTCTTCATGGACATACGGGCCTTTGGCAAGGGTTTCGAGCAGTATTACCGACGAGCCCAAGAACTCGATGTGCGTTATATCCGTACCCGCGTCCCGAAGATCGAGGAAGTCCCCGGCTCGCGAAACCTGATCGTCAACTATCTCGGCGAGAACGACAGGAAGCTTTCCCAGGAATACGACTTGGTGGTTCTATCGGTGGGCATGCAGCCACCCAAAGACGCCAAAGTGCTGGCCGAACGATTCGGTGTGGCGTTGAACAAGTTCAACTTCTGCGGCACGACAACGTTCCAACCTGCTGAAACCTCGCGGGAAGGAATCTTTGTGGCCGGGCCGTTTGCCGAGCCGAAGGATATTCCGGAAACTGTCATGCAGGCGTCAGCGGCCGCTGCTGAAGTGCTCTCGCTCCTGCGCGAAGCCCGCGGCACGATGATTACTCCCAAGGTCTACCCACTCGAACGAGAGGTGAAGGGAGAAGAGCCGCGCGTCGGAGTTTTCGTCTGCCACTGCGGAACCAATATCGCGGGAGTGGTCAACGTCCCGGAGGTCGTGGAATACGCCAAGACCCTGCCTAACGTCGTGTTTGCGGACAACAATCTTTACACCTGCTCCAACGACACCCAGGATCGGATCAAGGAAAAGATCGCCGAACACAACCTGAATCGCGTGGTGGTAGCCTCCTGCACCCCGCGAACCCACGAGCCTCTGTTCCGCAATACCATGGCGGAAGCCGGCCTCAATCCCTATCTGTTCGAGATGGCCAACATCCGCGACCAGTGCTCATGGGTCCACATGCACGAGCCGGAAAAGGCCACGCAGAAATCCAAAGACCTGGTGCGGATGGCGCTGGCCAAGGCTCGGCTGTTGGAGCCGCTCCACCGGCAAGCGGTCAGCGTCGAAAAGTCCGCCCTCGTCATCGGTGGAGGACTGTCAGGCATGACCGCTGCCCTTTCGTTGGCACGCCAGGGCTTTGACGTTCATCTGGTGGAAAAAGAAAAGGAGCTGGGCGGGAATCTGCGCCATATCCACTACCTACTCAACGGAGACTTGCCACTGGATGAATTAGCGCGCTTGCGCGACGAGGTCGCACACCACAGCAAAATCCATCTATTTACCGGCGCGGCCATAGAAAAGATTGATGGCAGCATCGGCAACTTCAAGACAATGATCACCGCAAATGGCGAGACCACAGAAGTCACGCACGGGGTCGTAATCGTGGCCACGGGGGCGAAGCAATATCAGCCGAAAGAATACTTATACGGACAGGACGACAGTGTCATCACGCAGCGTGACCTCGAAGCGCGCCTCGCTTCCGGAGGTGATTTCCTGGCGGGCAACGGCATTCAGCCTGCGAAGACTGTCGTCATGATCCAGTGCGTGGGCTCACGAGATGCCGACCATCCGTACTGTTCCCGTTTATGTTGCGCCGAGGCCATCAAGAACGCACTAAAGATCAAAGCGCGCTCTCCGCAGACGAATGTGTACGTTCTCTACCGCGACATCCGTACCTACGGCTTCAAAGAGAGCTACTACACCAAGGCGCGCCAGCAGGGCGTGGTCTTCGTGCGCTACGACGAGAACCGCAAGCCCGAAGTGTTACGAAATGGCCAAGGACTCAAGGTCAGCGTCTACGATCAAACTCTGGGAATGCCGATAATGATCTCCGCAGACATGGTAGTTCTGTCTGCAGGAATTCATCCCCATGAAGAGAATCGCAAGATCGCGCAGTTCCTCAAGGTTCCGCTGAACAGCGAGGGATTCTTCCTCGAAGCTCACATGAAACTGCGTCCCGTGGACTTCATGACCGACGGTGTCTTCCTGTGTGGTCTGGCCCATTCTCCAAAGAGCATCGACGAATCCATCTTGCAGGCCCAGGCAGCATCCGCGCGAGCCGCATCCGTCCTCGTTCAAGATCGCCTCGAACTCGGAGCGAATATCTCGCAGGTGGTAGACGAAAACTGCGACGGCTGTGCCTACTGCGTGGACACTTGTCCCTACAAAGCGATCACGCTGCTCGAATACAAGTGGCAGGGGGCGATCAAAAAAGTCGTCGAAACCAACGACTCCACCTGCAAGGGTTGTGGCTGCTGCCAGGCCACTTGCCCGAAGAAAGGCGTATTCATTCGTGGATTTACCCTCGAAGAGATCGAGGCCCAGATCCATGCAGCTCTGGGAGTAGAGTGATGGACGACAACTTTCAACCCTTGATTATCGCTCTGTGTTGCAACTGGTGCTCCTATGCCGGCGCGGACTTGGCGGGCGTCTCCCGCAGCCAATACCCGCCCAGCATCCGGATCGTTCGTGTCATGTGCTCGGGGATGGTGCATCCCAACCTGGTGATTGATGCGTTCACCAAGGGCGCGGATGGAGTTCTCATGTGTGGCTGTCATCCTGGCGACTGCCACTACCAAGAGGGTAACTTGAGGGCAGAAAAACGCGCGGAAGCCATCAAGTTGATGCTTGCAGATTTCGGAATCGAGGAAGAGCGCTTTCGCCTGGAATGGGTTTCGGCGGCCGAAGGTCCAAGGTTTGCGCAAGTGGTCCGCGAGTTCACCGATCAGGTGCGGCAGTTGGGAGTTAGTCCCTACAAGTCATAACGTGATCAGCCAGTGGTTAGCGCCGATTATCGTTGGGATAGTAGTCATTAACTGTTTTCTACCGGCTGCAGGTTCTTGCTCGCTGAATGAATAACTTCGTTTCTAAGGGTCGCCTCCGAAAGGAGGTGAGAGGTATGGTCTTCATCATCATGGGACCCGCGCAATCAGCCAGAAACACCCTCGGCAGACTCCTCGCACAAGCCTTGGCGTGGGAATTTGTCGATGCGGAGAATCTTCATCCTCCTGGCAACTTTGATGCAGGCAGTCGCAGCACTTCGCTGGCTGATGCTGACCGAAGCTTGCCGATCAGAACACTGTCAACCGCGATCAACTTCTGGATCTATGAATGGCGCGACATAGTGGTTGCGTGTCCGGAACTGACGGACAACGATCGAAGGCAACTGTCCAAGATTTCATCGCTAGTTAAGATCGTCTCGCTGGAGGCATCCCTTGAAAGCTGTCGCGGTCACGTCTCTCATCGATCAGCCGTCGGTATAAGCTCTCAGTTGCCTGCCGCTTGGCGGACAGCATGCGATCAGGGACAGGATTCGCTCAGTCGAGATTCATCCGGGCTAGTGGAACAGATTATCGCGGACTTGACGGCGGTGCTATTCACGTCAAGTTGTCACGGTCATAATTAGGATTTCAACTCCCTCGAGCATAGCGGAGGAACTAAGAAGTTTCTCGTTTCGACATCTTGGAACGCGATTCCGATGCTTCCCATACGCCCGTTTCGGATTATCGAACACTCAGGGAGGTATCAAAAAGAGCATTAGCGATGCTTTTACAGCAGGTCCCGATAACATTCCAGCGCGACCCGAACGAGTTGACTCCGAGTGCGTCTTCGGTTTTTGCAAAGAGTTGCTGGATCGTGTTCTTAACTACGCTCTCGGAGACGTTTAGGCGTGATGCTATTTCCTTGTTGGCTAAACCTTGGACCAGCAGTCGGAGCACATCAGATTCCCGATTGTTCAGCGGCGCCCTTTCCCGGTGGTCGGACTCGGCCGGGATCGAGCCCTCGGGCGCGTTTCGTTCCTCGGTGACGTCGGCGATGATCGCAGCCGGCTTCGGCGTAGATCCTTCTTTATAACTGGAGAACCAGACGTCCGCCAGAAACGACTCTCCGTTGCCACGATGCCCGCGGCATTGCATTGAAGTCCTGAATTGTGGCCCCTCTTCCCAGCGCAAGGCATGATGCAATTCGGGCAAGTAGGCCGCGATTGGCTGCCTGATTAGATGGCCGTCCCGTGGAGCCATTAATTCAGTTGCCGCCTGGTTGGCCAGTTCGATGAAGCCGTGCTCGTCCACCGTGACAATCGCCGCAGGACTCGTTTCCACCAGGACCCGCAATCGCTCCTGCGACGCCAGCCTCAGCCGGCGGTTGCGTAGCACTTCGGAGATAAATAGTCCGGAACCGACCAGCGCCAGCGCCTCAAAGCTGGTACGGATGGGAGCGTCTGCCGGGTCCAGATTGCTGAAGCGCTCGCTGAGTAACGCGCAGGCAATACCCATCAGAACGATTCCCCACCTCGGCAAGAACCCAGCCGCCAGCATGATGGGAAACAAATAAAGAAAACCCAGGGAAACGGTTCTGGCGATCGCGGTCGTGGACTGCTGGACGAAGCCTTACCAGAAGTCAACCTCGCTATGGCCGAATCCCCGGCTTCTGATCGCATTGCATTCGCCTTATGCCTGCATGAAACCGGACTGCGCGTGTGCGCTCCAGAGAAAGGCCGGGAAATAACCTCCTTCGCTGCAGAGCAGTGCTTTCTCTGCAGTCCGGTTTGCTGAGCAATTATCGTGGAAATTGGGCATGTTTCGCACATTTGGGGGTGAGAGACGGCGAGATTTCTCTGCAGCTAAGACTTGCTGGCGGAGAGGGAGGGATTCGAACCCTCGGTACAGGTGTTAGCCCGTACAACGGTTTAGCAAACCGCCGCATTCGGCCACTCTGCCACCTCTCCGGCGTGCGGAGCTTCATTTTACCACGTCAC
>DATEQW010000014.1:0-34977 GCA_035272245.1 Candidatus Sulfotelmatobacter sp.
GAGCACTGGTAGAAAGTTCTTTGCGAGGGCGCAGTCTAGTCGGCCTTTCGTTGCTAATTTCTGGGCACGAAGCGGCGAGCGGGGAATCCAGCTTCTGTTTCTTGGAATCGGAATCATTCTAGCTCTCGCAGGAAGCGTCCTGGTTATTGAGGGTTGAGCGAGGAGGAGGCACTAATGACCATCGTAAAAGAAAAAGTTGAACTCACCGTTACGGATGGAACACGGATGGCCGCGTACGTAGCGCGTCCTAACGATAGTGGGGCACATCCGGGGTTGCTTGTGTTTCAGGAAGCCTTTGGGGTGAACCATCACATACGCGATGTAACGGAGAGGTTTGCGACACAGGGGTATGTGGCGATCGCTCCGGAGCTGTTTCATCGCACGGCGCCGCCGGGATTTGAGGTAAGTTACACAGATTTTCCTTCCGTGATGCCGCACATGCAGGCAGTGACGACGGAGACAGCCGAGGCGGATGTGCGGGCGGCGTATGACTGGATGAGATCGCATGGGGCGGTAGAGGCCGACGAGATTTCGTGCGTGGGATTCTGCATGGGCGGGCGCGTTTCGTTTATTGCGAACAGCACCGTTCCGCTGCGGGCAGCAGTTTCCTTCTATGGCGGAGGAATCGCGCCGGGATTGCTGGGGCGGGCGGCGAAGCTGCAGGCTCCCTCCTTATTTCTGTGGGGCGGATTGGACAAGCACATAACGCCGGAGCAGCGGCGAGCCGTGACCGAGGCTTTGAGCGCGGAGAAAAAGATTTACGTGAATGCTGAGTTTTCGCGTGCAGATCATGGATTCTTCTGCGATGAGCGGGCGGCGTATGAACCGAATTCGGCGCGGCAGGCGTGGGCCTTGACGCTGGAGTTTCTGCGGTCGTGAAAACAAACTACATATTTTTCGTGGCGTCGATCTTTTTGCTGGCGTTGCACGCGCCGAGTTCCGATGCTAGTCGTTACCTAAAAAATCCCAATCCAACGTTTTACAAAGATGTGCTTCCCATCCTCCAGGACAAATGCCAGAGCTGCCATCGCAGAGGCGAACCGGCTCCCATGCCGCTGGTGACTTACGAGCAAGTTCGGCCATGGGCGGGGAAAATTGCGGCGGCGGTGGATATGAAGATGATGCCGCCGTGGTTTGCCGATCCGCGGTACGGAAAGTTCGCCAACGATCCGTCGCTGAGCACAGAGCAGATTAAGACAATCGGGGCATGGGCAGACGCGGGAGCGCCTGCGGGGAATATGAGCGACGCGCCTGAGCCACCGAAATGGAGTGACGGCTGGAATATTCCGCAGCCGGATCTGGTCGTGAAGATGCCGAAGCCAGTGCCGATTCCCGCGACCGGCGAGATGGAATATACCTACGAAATTGTGCCCACACATTTTACCGAGGACAAGTGGGTGCAGATGGTGGAGGTGCGGCCTTCCAGGCCGGCGCATGTGCATCATGCGGTCGTGTATATACGGCCTCCGGATTCGCCGTGGTTGCGGCATGCGCCGGTCGGTGAGGCTTTCACGGCATCAATGTTGAGCGATCCGGAGGAGCGGCGGCAGGCGCATGAGACCACCAGCGATCTGCTCCTGGTGTATGCGCCGGGAAGTGCGCCAGACCGGTGGGCGGAGGGCATGGCGAAATTCGTTCCGGCGGGATCGGACCTCGTTTTTCAGATGCACTACACCACCAATGGCGAGGCGGCGAGCGACGAGACGAGCGTAGGGCTGGTGTTCGCGAAGAGTCCGCCGAAGCATAGGGTAGTGACGCTGCAGCTGAATAATCATGCGCTGATGATTCCGCCCGGAGCGGATAATTTTCGCGTGGAAGTGCAGGGGACGCTACCGAACGATGCCACGTTACTAAGCCTGTTTCCCCACATGCACCTGCGCGGAAAACGCTTCGAATATGACATTGTGCACGAGGATGGCAGCGTGGAACCGTTGCTGCGGGTGAACTATCACTTTCATTGGCAGTTGAGTTACAAGCTGGCGGAGCCGCGAGAGCTGAAGGCGGGGACGAAGCTGCGGGCAGTGGCTTGGTACGACAATTCGAAGAACAATCCGCACAATCCCGATCCGGACAAGCTGGTGACGTGGGGCGATCAAACATCGCAGGAAATGATGGTGGGATTCTTTGACGTGGCGATTCCGGCGGGCATGGACAAGTGGCAGTTCTTTGTAAGGAAGTAGCGCGCGAACAGCGGGCTCCTCCTTGTTCGCTTCGCTCGCGTGTCGGAATGACAAAGGTTACGGACGATCGGGTCATTTTGTGATTGAAGAACTCAGGGAACTAGTTGCGGTCTAGCTTTTGATAGACTTCTGAGATTCCAACTGAAGCTAGAAACAATTATGAGTGGAGAACGACGCATCGACCTGCGCTCGAACGGACAGCCCGGGGCCGCTGTCCCTACATTTTTTATTTGGCTCGCCGTAGTCTTCGTAATGTTTGGCGTCGTGATCAGCGGTGCCAGGGCCCAATCGGCGGCTTCTTCAGGGCCGAAGACAGCGGTACAGCAGTTCAAGAATATTCAGGTGCTGAAAGACATCCCGGCGGACCAGTTGATTCCGGCGATGCAGTTCATTACCGCGTCGCTCGGGGTGGAGTGCGAGTTCTGCCATGTGCAAGGGGCGTTTGAGAAGGACGACAAGAAGCCCAAGCAGACTGCGCGGAAGATGATGGAGATGATGATCACCATCAATCAGGAGAATTTCGACGGGAAGCGCGAGGTCACTTGCTACTCGTGCCATCGAGGCAGTACAAATCCGCTGGCAACGCCGGTGGTGATGACAGCCGACGCGAAGCCGGCCATGGCGGAGCCGAAGGAGATCGACGGCGCGCAGGCGGAGGAGACAGGCGGACCCACCGCCGAACAGTTGTTTGATAAATACGTCAAGGCTATGGGTGGGACCGCCGCGATCGACAAAATTACCAGCCGGGTAATGAAGGGGACGGTCACGTTCGGCGACAGAAATGTTCCGATCGAAATTTACTCGAAGAAGCCGGACAAGCGGATCTCCGTGACGCACACGCCGAATGGAGACAGTATCACCGCGTTTGATGGACATGAAGGCTGGCTGGGCATTCTCGGACACCCGCTGCACGATATGCACGGACCGGATATCGATGGAGCTTCGATGGATGCGGACCTGCAGTTTGCGACGCATTTGAACGCGATATTCAGTGAGCCGAAGGTGCAAGGGAGGGAGAAGATCGACGGCCATGATGCCTACGTGGTGGTGGGGCCTCGGCCGGGGAAGACACCGCTGCGACTGTATTTTGACGAGCAATCGGGGCTGCTGGTCCGGCTGCTGCGGCTGGGAGAAACGCCGCTGGGAGAGTTGCCAACGCAGATCGACTATGCGGATTACCGGGAGGCGGGAGGAGTGAAAATTCCGTTTCGCTGGACACTGGCGCGACCGGGCGGCCGGTTTACGATTCAGGTGAGCGACGTGAAGGAAAATGTTCCGGTGGATGACGCAAAATTCGCCAAGCCAGCGTCGCCTCCGCAGGAACAGAAAGGCTCTGCGAAGTGAGGTGGTTGGCGGTTACCTTGGTGGGGCGCTGCCGGCGAACCTTCGATAGTCCGGAAGCGAGAGAAAAAGAAAAGATACGGGTTAAGATTCAGCAGGAGGATCGCAATGCGATTCGTGCTCCGGCCGGCGGCGATTTTGATCATTGGACTTGCAGCGCTCTCCGTGGCACAAGCGCAAACCGGCAGTGCCGAGCAGGAATTACTTGCTGCGGTGAACCAGGCGCGGCGGGCACAGGGACTGCCGGCATTGAAGTGGAACGAGGCGCTGGCCGTGGCGGCGCGTCGGCACGCCGCGCTGATGGCGCAGCATGGCGCGGTGGCGCATGGATTCCCGGGCGAGCCTGCACTGGCTTCGCGAGTCACGCAAGCGGGCGCGCGGTTTGTATGGCTCTCGGAAAACGTAGTACAGGCTTCCAGTATCGAAGCCATTCAGACTGAGTTTCTGCGCTCTCCCAACCATCGCGCCAACATGCTGGATTCGGATATGGATTCCGTCGGAGTCGGAGTTGTCGAGCGCGGCGGGCAGCTCTTTGCGGTGGAAGATTTCTCGAAGGCGAAGTAAAGGCAATTCCTTTTATCCACGTTCAATCCGTGTAGTCTCTGCACGTCTAAGGTGGTACCATCCCGTACTGAAAATATGAACAACCATCGGCTGGCCTTATCTTTATCTTTGCCGTTGTTATTCCCTGCGCTGCTAGGGCTGATTTCCTCGGCGCAGACGCAAGCCCACCCGGCCACTCCGCACGCGATCGTTCTGCACGCAGCGCGTCTGTTCGATGTGAAGAACGGACGCATCGTGAAGCCGGGCGAAGTGTTGGTCGAGGGCGAGAAGATCGTGGAAGTCGGTTCCGCGGTGAAGCATCCGGCGGGCGCGGAGGTCATCGATCTTGGAGACCGCACGCTGCTGCCGGGATTGATCGACGCACATGTACATCTGTTCCTGCATCCGGGTGCGGAGGATTTGCAGACCGTGCAGGAGTCCGTGCCGCAGCGCACGATTCAGGCGCTGCTCGCGGCGCGTGATGATTTGATGGCTGGGTTCACGGCCGAGCGCGATATGGGGACGGAGGGCGCCGGATCGGCCGATACGGCGGTGCGCAATGCGATCGATGATGGGCTGGCCCCTGGGCCCCGGATGCGGATGAGCGGGAACGCCATCAACATCCTCGGCGGGCATGAGGACGCGATCGGCTTCAACCCCGCGCAGCATGTGCTTGCGAATGCCGACTACGCCAACAATAGCGCCGAGTTGGTAGCGGTGATGCGCGAGCAATATAAGGAGGGGGCGGACTTCACCAAGATTTATGAAACCGGGCCGGACACGGTGACTGACGGCAAGTTTTCCACGGTGTATCAGTACACGGAAGCGGAGTTGAGTGCTGCGGTCGCGGAAGCGGCGCGAGTCGGCAAGCGTGTGGCAGTGCATGCAACAGGTGAGCCGGGAACTTTATTTGCGGCGCAGGCCGGGGTCGCATCGATTGACCATGCCAATCAACTTGGCGACGAAACCATGCGGCTGATGCGGGAGAAGCAAATCTACGCGGTGCCGACTTTCACCATCTTCGAATATTTCGCCGAACACGCGGAGACTCCGGCACTGGCTGCGCGTGAGCACGAGATGCTCGATGCGAAGGTGCAGGATTTTCGCCACCAGGTTGCGGCAGGAGTTCCCATGGCGGTGGGATCGGATGTAGGACCGTTTCCCCACGGCACGCAGGCGCGGGAGTTTGTGCTGATGGTGAAATATGGGATGTCGCCGCTGGCGGTGATGCAGGCGGATCTTATTCATGGAGCCAAGCTACTGGGCTGGGAAGGTCAGATTGGTGCGCTGGAGCCGGGATATCTTGCCGATGTGGTCGCGGTTTCGGGCGACCCGATCGAGGATATCAGCGTGCTGGGAAATGTGTCGTTCGTGATGAAGGGCGGGGTGGTTTACAAGAAGTGACCGCGGCGGATGATGAAGCTGTTTCTGTTCTACCAGTCTTTGTCTGAATCTTTCTTAGAATCTTTCTCGTCGTCGTTCTTCCACTCGCGGTCCGATTCGTCGCCATCATCTTTCATGGTCTGATTGCGTTTGCGGTAGCAGACGAAGATGACGCCGACGGACATCAGAGTAGGGGGAGCAATCAGGATCAGGATGCCGCTCTTCAATGCTTGGATCATGCGAGCCCCGGAGGACGCGGCCTGGGTGTAGCAAAGCGCACAGCTTTGTGCCGAGGCCGAGGGAGTTAACAGGAAAAGCCCGCTAATTGCGAGCACCAGAATCGAGATGGATTTCCAATTCATATGCTACATCCTCGCAGGCGACCCTCAGCGGCAAAGGCCCTTTCGTCGATCCAGAACTAAATCGGCACGACTAAAATCGGGCCCTTCCCGATTTCTCCACACAGACACTCAATGTTAGTGCGACCACCTTACGCCATCCAGCAAACGGTAGCTGTCGGTCCATCCGTATTGTAGGCCGAGGAGTACGGCCACCGTGAAAATCACGACGAACCACATAAGGCCGTGATTCTTCGACAGGTGCATAAAGAACAGCAGCGCAATCCCGCCTTCGATGATCGCGACGGACAGCATGCGCACAAACATCTGCGACGCGGTAATGTCCTGGTAGGCAATGACAAACTGGATCCCGGCCAGAATGAGCAGCAGAACGTAGATCGCTACGTCTTTCCCGATACCTCCGGTGTTGTGCGTTTCGGCTGCAGCCATAGTTCCTCCTGCCTCTTTCGTTCTTAATCCCTAGTGACTCAAATTCATGAGATAAATCAGCGGAACCACGAACATCCAAACCAGATCGACGAAGTGCCAGTAGAGACCGGTCACTTCAATATCATCAGCGTTGTAGCGACCGCCCTGGTAGCGAATCGCCACGGCGATCAGAGCAATCACGCCGCCGGTCACGTGCAACAAATGCAAACCGGTAATGCTGAAAAAGGTCGAGCTAAACAGCGGCGTTCCCCAGGGATTGTGGAAGAGCGTCGCGCCCTCGCCAATCATTCCCAGCCATTCGCGAATGTGAAGCACGGCGAACAGGATTCCGAGAACCGCCGTGATGATCATCCAGCGGAAGGCGCCGGCCTTGTCGTCTTTCTCGGCGGACCTTATTCCGATCAGCATGGTCAAGCTGCTGGTCAGCAGGATAAAGGTCATGATCGCGATGTTGGCAATCTCAGCGGCGCCGTGGAAGGGCCGCGGCCAGTCCGGCGTGGCGTTGCGGATGAATCCGTAGGCCACCAGGCAACCAGCAAAAGTCGCCGTGTCTGCGATGATAAACAGCCACATCGCCATCTTTTTCGCGGGGACCGAGAATGTGGGCGCAGTCATTATCTCCGTCGCGCCTGTTCGCGACACCTGCCCGTGAATCGAAAGATCAGCTTGGCTCACTTTGCCTCCTACCTTTGACTAGGTTAGAGCTTCATCCAAAGCAGCAATAACAGATATAGCCACAGCGCACCCATAAAGTGCCAATAGAGCGATGTCGCATTCAACGTGCTCCGTCGGAGAACAGAATGGTTCAGCTTTCCGATCACGCGAACCAGGCCACCGAGCCCTCCGAGCAGATGGATGGCGTGAGCGACCGTCAGCACATAAAAGAAGGAGTAGCTGATGTTGGTGGCGAGCCCGAATCCCTGGGATCGGAGCTGCAGCCAGGCGACGGTCTGGCCGGCGACGAAGAGAAGTCCTAAACCGAGCGTCACGTAGAGCCAACGGGCCGGAGCCGGGCCTTGAGCAGCTTCGCGGCCCATGAAGGCGGCAATCTGGCGGCGCGACATTTCCAGCGTGACGCTGCTGGCGATAATGATCAGCGAATTGAGATAAAGGATGGAAGGCAGCGTGAAATGCTGCCAATCTTGAGCCGCTCCCTGACGAACGATCAAGGCGCTGGTGAAGGCGGCGAAGGTCATGGTAATGGCTGCCAGGCCCACCCAGATGCCGGTGCTTGCGGGAGGTGGAGAGGAAGGCTTGACGCGCCGCAAATCCCCGCCAGCGGGCCCCAGATTCCGCCAGCCGCCGTTGCCGGAGCCTTGGCTCGGTGAACGGTCGAGATCGATTTTCGGCGGTTCGTGAACTGTTGTTGCCATACTGCTACTCCAATTCTGTACTGCCTGTTCTCTTTCGTCTGACGAACATTATTTCTCTTCGTCCGGGCTCGAAATCTTTTCCGGCGAAGTCTGCATGATGTAGTCGGCGCTCGCACCCTCAACGCTGTATTGATAAGGATCGTGATAAACCACCGGCATCTTGTCACCGAAGTTGTTGTGCGGAGGAGGCGTCGCCGTGCTCCACTCGAGCGACGTGCCTTCCCAGGGATTATCGTTCGGAGCGTGTGGGCCTTTGAATCGGCTGTAGATCAGGTTGTAGATGAAGATCAGCTGGACAAATCCGGTGAAGAGCGCAGCAATCGTGATGAACTTGTGCACCGGGATCAGCGGAATCAGGTAATCGTCGGTGAAAGCCTGGTACCGGCGAACGTTACCCGCCATGCCCAGATAGTGGAACGGCATAAAGATGCAATAGGCGCCTATGAAACTGAGAATGAAGTGGGCCTTGCCCAAGGTTTCATTCATCATGCGGCCGGTCATTTTGGGGAACCAGAAATAAGTTCCGGCGAAGATGCCGAACATCGCCGCAACGCCCATCACCAGGTGGAAGTGGCCAACCACGAAATAGGTCGCGTGGATCATGATGTCCAGCGAAGGTTGGGCCAGGAAAAATCCGCTGACCCCTCCACTGATGAACATCGAAATAAAGCCCAGTGCGAACAGTGACGCAGAGTTGATTCGCAGCTTCGAGCCATACAGGCTACCCAGCCAGATCAGAACCACGATCGTCGACGGAATGGTGATCACCAGCGTGGGGAAGGAGAAAGCGATCGACGAAACTGGATTCATTCCGCTGACGAACATGTGATGCCCGTACACCATGTAGCTGAGGACGGCGAGGGCTCCCATGGAATAAATGAGCACCCGGTGGCTGAGCATGGGCCGCCGCATGTTGGTGATCAGAACATGGGACACAATTCCCATGCCGGGGACGATCGCGATGTAAACCTCGGGGTGTCCGAAGAACCAGAAGAGATGCTGCCACAGCAGAGTCGATCCACCAGAGTGCGGCAGGATTTGGCCGTTGATTACAAGATTCGATGGCACGAAGAAGCTGGTGCCGGCGACGTGATCGAGAATGAGGAGAATACACGCGGGCATCAGAACCGCGAATGCGGTCAAGCCCATGATGGAGGTGATGAACCATCCCCAGGCGCTGAGCGGCAGCCGCATCAGCGACATGCCTTTACACCGCATGTCGAGCGTGGTGGTAATGAAGTTGAGCGAGCCAAGCAACTGGCCGATACAGAAAATTCCAATCGAAGCCGCCCACAGAACCACCCCAAGACCTTGTCCCGGCCCACCGACCGCGCCCACAGCGCTCAGCGGGGCGTATTGCGTCCAGCCACCGAGAGTGGGACCGTCGGGAACGAAGAACGCGGCGACCATCACCAGGAAGGCGACGAACGTCACCCAGAACGACATCATGTTGAAGTGCGGAAAGGGCATGTCTTCCGCGCCAGTTTGAATGGGCAGGAAGAAGTTGCCGAAGGCCGCAAAGGGCGCCGTCGTGAGCACAAAGAAGACCATGATGGTTCCATGCATGGTCATCAGCTGCAGGTAGTACTCGGGGGTCATTACGTCGCCAGGAGCGCCTGTGCTGGAAAGCAGGTGCAGGCCCGGGATCGCGAAATTTCCCCAGCCGAGGTGAATACGCATGAGCCAGGAAAGAAACATCCCCACGACCGCCGCGACCAGAGCTAGCGCGTAATACTGCTTGCCGATCACTTTGTGATCGATGCTGAAGACGTGCTTCCGAATGAAGCTGGTCGGGGCCCCGTGCTGCGTCGCGTGGGCTGACATATCGTGCATTGTGCTCACCTCAAACCGGATGTTTTCTTGATTCGCTCAAATCGTAGGTGCCGATAAGTTACTGCAATGCCGCCTGCTGTTTGATCCAGGCGTCGTAGTCGTCCTGAGACTTCACTTCGAGATAGGCCTTCATGTTGTAGTGCCCGAGGCCGCACAGCTGCGTGCAGACGATTTCATATTTGCCGACCTTGGTCGCGGTGAAGTGAATCGAGACGTCGAGTCCGGGAACGAAATCCTGCTGGACGCGCAACTCCGGAACATAGAAAGAGTGGCCAACATCCTTGGAGTGCATCAATAGGTGAATTTCCTTGTTGACCGGGATCGCCATTTCCGCCGTCACGATATCGTCTTTTGCGTCCTGATCGTGCGTCGTGTCGATACCGAAGAAATTAGCATTAGCTTCGTTGATCTGATCGGGATGAATGGGGCCAAACTTGCCATCCGGGCCGGGATAGCGAAAATAGAAAGCAAACTGTCCCGCCTGCACTTGAACAGGTATGGCATCGGCGGCTGGCGGAGTGAGGTATACGCTGGCCCACGCCTTCACGCCGAACACACCCAAAGCCAGGCACTCAGTACCTACCAACAGAAAGGCCGCGATCACCAATCCTGAAGCGCCACCGGGGAAGCTCTTAATCTTGTCGCCGGGCTTGGGACTGGAAAATTTGAAGATGAAGAAGGCCAGGAGAATTTGGGAGGCGAGGAACGAAATTCCCGCCTCGGCCATCGTGTCGGTAAACTGCTCGTCGATGAGATGACCGTGGACGGAGATATCCTGTGGCAACGGCCACGTGTGCATGATAATGGGAATTGCCGAAGCAATCGCAATCAGCACAATGACTACCGCGAAGATTTTCGCCATGCTCCCCGCCTTTGCCGGTTGAACCCGGCCTATGCCCGAATCGCCGCAGTTTTAACTGCGGCGATTCGCTAATTTATGCAACTACTTGAAGCGTGCAGAATTAAAACTTCTCACTTGCCCTTGAAGGTGAAGTTCGCAGATCCGGCCGCGCCCGCAGCAACGGTCACCTTAGCCGTCTGCGTTCCTAAATCTTCCTGCCACGCGGTCACTGTGTAGCTTCCGGGTGGAACATTGTTAATGGTGTAGTTCCCGCTGGAATCGGAGGTTGCATACGGACCTTTGACCACTGCAAACCAACCGTGCATCCAGGGATGAATGTTGCACTGTACCGGAATCCACTCCGTAGCCTTCCAGCTCTTTTCAACCGGCGCTGCTCCGGGCGGTTGCGACTGGTTCCAGGGAATGTTGCCGGTCATGGGATTGGGATTCGGGTGAATATTGTGCGTAGTCTGGTCGCTGGTCGTAACCTTGAATTTCTGATTGACGTCCATGGCCAGCACGTGCGGCGTGTACATACAATTTTTCTGATCGAATACTGGTTCGTCTGAGGGCACTGCCGTCAGCGCGCCGCCCGACAATCCATCCGAGATGTAGAGCACCACATGCTCCAGACCACCGCCGGTGCCGACCACCACGTTTTCCAAGTGCTGAGGCGAACTCGCGTTTGCCTTGACACAATAAGGATCCTTCGACATGTCGATGCCCCGCATGTGAGGAGCGGTGCCATCGAGTTTCACTGTGCCCGTAATTTTGCCTTCCCCAGCGGCGCTAACCTTCGGATTCAGAAGCAGTGCGCCAGAACATAGCAGAACTACTGCCGATAGTACAGCAGCGAATTTGTATCGACTTCTCATAGGTCTTTCTCCTTGAAGCAGACTGAAAACCGTTCGTGCGATGCCAATTCTAGTCCCTACTGTTGGCCCGACGGTGCCGGCGCGTTGGGATCAACTGGCTTGAGGTTGAGTTGCTTCGCCATCTCCCTCTCCTTGCTGTGCTGCTGCATAAAGGTTCGGAGATAGAAAACCAAATCCCAAGCCTCATCTGGTTTGATGTTATCGGCGAATGATGGCATGGGAGTGCCATCGAGGCCGGTCATGAAGATGCGATAGATATCCTGATCCGTATCTCCGCACTTGGGCCGCGCACCTTCAGTAAAGTTGAAGGCCGCAATGGGCGCACCCAGGTCGTCGGTCAGAGTGGCGGCGGAAGGGCCGTTGGCCATGCCCTGCACGCCGTGGCACTTCCAGCACTGAACGCGGGCGAACACGTCCCGTCCTGCCTTGATGCGCTCGGGGGTAACTTCGGGCTCGGGAGGAATCTTGATGGCATCTCCGGGCTTTTCGTTCGCCCAGCGCGGAGAGAAATGCTTCACCCAGGCCACCAAGTCGGCGCGTTCTTGCTTGGTGAAGGTGCTCCATTGCGGCATGGCAGAGCGGTCCATGCCGCGGGCGATGGTATCGAAAAGATCTTCATCGGTGGGCAAAGTCCCACTCGGGGTGGAACGGCACTTAAAGATGCCCAACTGGAAGTTGCGCGGCTTGGGCCACATCGGCGGTGCCAGCCACTGTGCCACTTCGCCGTTTCCGTCGCCCAATTCGCCGTGGCAGCCAACGCAATACCTGCGGTAATCCGCGGCGGCATCTTTCGCGTGTCCAGTCAGGTTGCCGACGTGACTAACAGCAGTCGGCGCAGACTCCCACGTCTTCAGCTGATCGGTCGAGAGCTGGGCCCATGAAGCCAACGGGAGCGCCAACAATGCAGCCGCACCCAACCAAAGCGACCACTTTTGCAATCCTGTCCGCATATCGATCCCTCGCAAAATTACAGCTTAGAAATCAAAGTCGAACCCGAGCAGCAGTTCGCTGGTGTTGATGTTGGCGGCATTCAGGCCCAGAGTTGGACCCGTGCCGTCCTGATGCAGCCAGTTGTATTCGTTGTGCCAGGCAAAACCAGCGCGGCTGGTCATGAACGGGTTGTAGCGGTAGCCAACGGTATAGGTCGAGATGTTGCCGAAGTTCGAAGCCGTTCCCGGAGTGGACTGTTGCGACATCCGGATCGTCTCAAATCGCCCGATGAAGATCAGCTGTGGACTGTAAACGTAGTGCGGTTCGACGAGGACGCCGTTCCAGGTTGGGTTGCGTGCTCCAGCGGGGAGAGTGGTCCCGGTGGTATTGTTGCCGGTGGCGATGCCGTCGATGAAATCGCCGTAACCCTGCCCGAACCAGGCGCTATCCGACCCGTGCTGAGTTACAACCTGAAGGTCGACATGCTGGCCGAAGTAGAACAGACCAACAAAGCCTTCACGACTGAAAGTCTTATTGCCAATGCCGGAGCCAGGGATGATTGTCGCACCGCTGGGACCAGTTTGCGTGCGCCAGGTTGTCGGCGCTTCGCCGATGAAGGCGTACCCGCCAATGCGCTGCACACCAAATTTGCCTGTATCGAAGGCCTGACTAGCGGTAAAGAAACCGGAGTAGGCATTGGATCCATAGGGCAACCCGACTTGTCCATCGACCGAGCTCAACAAAGCAGCGGAGTAGCGAGTACGGTCGTTGTAAGAATGGCCCAGGACCTCGACGCCGAGCTGGTTGTCGCCCATCTGGCCGAAGATGTTGCCGTCACCCTGTGGGATGAAGTGGTAGAGCTGGTAGATGCCGCCGTTTCCGGTAAGCGTCAGGATGCGCTTTTCAGAAAGCAGATTGTCGAGTTCGAACTTACCCAGCTTTACGTTCAGCCAAGGGCTGCTGAACAGGTTGTCAAGGCGCGCCATGACGGTTTCAAAGTGGAAGGAGGCGGTCGGATCGGAAGATGGCAGCACGTAGAACGAGATGTTCTTTTCGAGCGTTCCACCGGTGTGAAAGTCGAGGCCGCTTAGGTCGAATCCGGACTGCTCGACGCGCTGGACTGCCTGTCCAGTCACAACTCCCCCGGCATACGTATCTACCAGCACCTTACCCGTGCTGACCCTGTGCCAGATGGGCGTGATGCGGAAGGTGACCGGCCAATAGCCGGGATTCTGCCAGATCGGAGAATCCCGGTCGTTCATCAGCTGATAGCCGTTATCTTTGAACTTCTGTCCAAAGTAGTTCAGCATCGGCCATGACTCGTGGCAAGCCGAGCAGCGCAGGCCGTACTTACGGGCGAAGGCGGGAAGCGCGTTCGCAGGCTGGCTGCAAGTAGCAACGAGGAAAACAAGAAGCAGGGAGAGGGCAGACAGGGACGTGGCAAAGTGAGCGAGGTTTCGAATCTGCAAACGCCTCGTAACGCGCATGGCCGGACTCCTCGGCATCAAATCGAGATCAGTTTTTGTTGAACCGCATTCCCACAAAAAGCGATAAGGCGCAGATAATACGAGATGAAAAAGGCGCAAACAAGAAACCCCTTTCTTGTGTCCGCCTGCGATGCAAGATTAATATTTAAGGTCCTACCATCGTACCGGGGATGAATCCTACTACGGCCTTTAGAAAAAATTCAAGTAGCTTCCATCTTTTTTTTTACATTTTTTTTACATTGTCAAAACCAATTCTTGCTGGGATGCCAAATCGCTCGGCAGGGTTGACAGGTTTGTGTCCCTCGTACGAGACTCGGTGCAGGAATCGGAGACCAGGTGGCTTGGCGGATGGGTTTCGAAGGCGCCGGTTGATTTTGTGGCCCATGCAGTGTGAGACTTCTCATAACCGTGCCGCTGGATACGATTGGCTTGTATTTGTGCGGCTTGCCTCGGTCGCGCCAGCTTTCATAGCCCTGCTTCTCTTCCTGTCGGCAGCCACCGTTCCTGTCACCGCGCGGACCAAAGAAAAAATCACGTATGGCGAAGGTCTCATCATTAATATCCCCATGCCGGAAAGAGAAGTCGAGCAAGTAGTCGAAGACGTCGCCGGGAACGGCCTGATCCGGGGAACCAGAGAATACAACAAGGACGAATTCATCGCCGGCGCGAAGCCCGCCGATTCCTCGCATGTGTTTCCACCCTGGGATCAGGGCGGGAAGGTTTTCTATAAAGTCCGGATGGGAGCAATCGACCCACGTAACTTTAAAGACAGCGGCGACGTTGGCACGCTGGCCGTTCGATACGTAGTGCAGCCTCAGGGCGAGAAGAACACAGTGCTGCGCATCGATGCCCTTTTTGAAGAAGACTTCCGCAAAACCGTGCACCAGTCCGACGGATCGGTGGAAAGTGCCGAGTACAAGGACATTCGGGAGCACCTCGACACCATCGAGGTGATGAAGGCCCAGAATGCCGAGGCCGCTGAAGAGCGCCTGGAACGATTACGGAAGAAGCAGCATCTGGCGATGCAGAATACTCAAGCGCCGCCGCCGGAGGTCACGGGGCAGTCGTCTTCCCAACCGATTCCCTCAGCCGTGGTGAGTGAGCCGGATACGATTCCGGCGCCATCGCCGCAAGAAACGGCCATCTCAAGCATGGGGGCCGCAGGCCAGACACTCGAACAACGCGTGAGGGATTTGCGCAAGCAGGTCGAGCGCCTGGTGAAATCGCCTGGCGCTCCGCTGAAGTCGGCGCCGTTTCATACGGCTAGTACGCTGCAATTGTTGAGTACCGGCACGGAAGTCTTGATCGTCATCTCCACGCCTTACTGGTACGGGGTGGAGACCCACGAAGGGCAGCACGGATGGATGCAACGCGATCAATTGGAGCAACTGCCATGACGCAATTCGCTCCAGTATTTCGACGCGCTTCGAGCCCGCGGGCGTGGTTGCCAGTGGCGTTGGCCATGGCGATTTCTTGCTGCGCTGTTGCCAGCCAGGCGCAAGCGACCGCATACGAGCGCACCTTTCCACAATCGAAAGCCACGGTCGAAAAAATTCTGAATGAGATGCAGGCTGCGACTGCCGGACGCCTACCGGTGCTGGCGGGTTTTGCGACATCGGCATCAGCGGATCATCCCTTGGACCGATATCGACGCGGCTACTACCAGTCCAAGTTCCAGCTAAGCGCCGCGCCCTCGGGAGGAACTGTAGTGCGCGTGAGCGTCCAGGTTACGGCTTGGTATGCCGATCCGGTAGCGGCGAAATCGGGATATCAGCTGCTCCCCTCGAATGGCCGTCTCGAGGCGGACCTGCTGGATCAACTGTCGGATCAACTGGCCGCTCTTGCTCCGCATGCGAGCCCGAACGCTCCAGTAACCGCGGAGGCGAAGCCGCCGACGGCGTCAGCGCCAGCACCCGAGGAAGCAGCAATCTCCGCTCCAGTCCCCAGGCTTCCGGAAGTCAACGGCAATTACTCTTCGTCCTTGGCTCAGAGCCTGGCAGCGCAGGAACAAGCCGCATCGCAAAGCGGCGCGAAAAAAGTTCAGGAGAAGGACGGCGGTCCGCTGCAAACTGAAGCCGAGAGCCTGGAAGAGATTCTTAAGAATCAGGCTCACCCCAAGAATCTTGTCGCCGTAAAGAAGTCCGGCACTCCGGTAGTTGCGAAGGCGAGTTTGACCGCCAAAGTTCTGTTTCTCGCCAGCGCACACGATGAGTTCGAGATGCTGGATTTCAACCGGGATTGGGTGCACGTGCGGATTTCCGGCTTGTCGCGCGGCTGGATCTGGCGCGATAACCTCGAATTGCCGGACAGCGTTCCGGACAGCGACGCTCCCCCGAATGAAGCGGCTGTGCCCACCGCTGCGGAGGTGTTTCACGTCTCTCGGGAAGAAATCGCGCCTTTCCCCGGTGATTGGGCTCCGCTTCGCGGACAGCGAGTAAAGATCGTTTCGGTCGAACAAACCGACGAGAACGCCAAGGATTCTGGCCCGCGCCTCAGACTGGAATTCGTCAAGTCGGTGCTGGATAAGGACTATGCCGAGATCGCGCAGAAATCCCAGGAGCTCGCGGGAATCGTCGTAATCTTTGACTCCGCCGACGGAGGCATGATCGCAGCCACGCTTCCGACTCTGCAACAGTGGAAGGCCGGTACGTTGTCGGACGCCGCTCTGTGGCATCAATGTTTTTTTGATCCGCCGGAAACATTCACGGAGTCCGGGGCTGCGGGCGGCCAGTAACGCGGGTTTCGTAAGCCGAATGGATGCCGCCTCGCGGTTCCAGCCGGAGTTTGGGCTTGACTTTCGAAAGCTGAAAGAGTACCTATGCAATTCTTGGGTGGTCTTGTGGGTCCACCCTTTTTGCTCGTCTCGCAAAGCCTTTCTCAGTGGTGCACAGGAATGCCGGGAGAGCGCCTGCAGGAGCGGTACGACAACTACACCACTGATAGCCATGAGCGCTATGACCCAACCCTTATTGCTACTTCGCAGGCAGGCCAGTTCGCTACTGCGCGATTACGCCGAATTGATGAAGGCCCGCGTCACCACATTGATCGTGATGACCGCGTGGTGCGGCTATTATTTCGGCGCCCAGAAGGCCGGCGTCTCGTCGCTCTCGTGGGGACTTTTTCACGCGCTGCTGGGAATTGGACTGGTCTCCAGTGGAACCGCTGCGCTGAATGAAGTGATGGAATACAAGGTGGACGGGCACATGCGGCGCACCGCGCAACGCCCGCTGCCTACCGGCCGCATGAGTTTGCTTCACGCCACCATCTCGGGTCTGGTTGCGACACTGGGCGGATCCATTTATCTGGCGATTTTTACCAATCCCTTGACCGGTCTGCTGACCTTCCTCACTTCGGTCGTCTATCTTGCCGCTTACACACCCCTGAAACGCGTCTCGCCGATCTGCACTTTCGTCGGCGCTTTTCCCGGAGCTATGCCCGGAGTTTTAGGCTGGACAGCGGCCCGTGGCCAACTGGAATGGAGCACGTTGATCCTGTTCGGCATCCTGTTCGTATGGCAGTTCCCTCACTTCTTTTCCATCGCATGGCTCTACCGCGAGGATTACGCGGCGGGTGGGATTCGCATGTTGCCGGTCGTCGAAGAAGATGGACGGTCGACGGCGCGCCGTATCGTCGCTTACTCTTTGATCCTGATTCCGCTCAGCGTCCTGCCGAGTGTTTTCGGCATGGCGGGAAAGATTTATATGGTGGGAGCCGTCGTCCTGGGAATTGCTCTTTTCTACTTCGGCGCGCGTCTCGCCTTTCTGAAACTGCCGCTCAACAGCCCGCGATCCAAAATGTTGGCTCGCCATGTTCTGCAAGCCACGGTCATCTACCTTCCTCTTTTGTTTGCCTTGATGATGAGCAACTCCCTGAAGCCCTGAACCCGTAGTCTGAAGATTTTCGGCGCTTCCGGCTCGGCCTATCTCGAAACTTCATTTACCCGGAGCTATTGCAAAGAAACAGGCCCGCAAGAAAATGCGAGCCTCAGGATGACAAGCGCGATAAATTGTGGGTTTTCGCGTCGCCGGTGCTACGTGTTCAGCTACAGCAATTCTGCACTACTGAATCGAGCTGCCGACGTTCGAGAATACGTTGTTGGCATTCGACCCAATCAGCCGCACGGTGCCGACCACGATGACAAGGATCACGGCGAGCATCACCGAATACTCAGCGATGTCCTGACCCTCTTCGTCTGCCCAAAGCTTTTTCAAAAAGTTATTCATAATTCCCCCTTGACTTATGCCGCGCCCGAGACTGCAGAGGCATGCGCACCCGGCTGCATATCAGCGTGACTCACGCCCAGTCCCCACGGATCGCTTTCCTGCGCCACCATCTCCAGGCCAACCTGATGCTCGCCACGTTCATCCAGCAGCCTGGTCCACACCACACTGAATTCAACGCGGCGTTGCCGGAAGAGAACGACCAGGGTATCCAGAGTTTTCAGTTTGTGACGAATCGCGCCCAGCCGCGCCCCCGTTGCCGTGAGGTCGAGCGTGTGCGCCAGTTCTTCAAACAGGGCGCCGGAAGCGTCCCTTCCACGCACGCGCACGGGCAGCACTCCTTGAATGCGATTCTGTTGACGCCTGTTTACTTTCACTTTTTGTCGCATGGAATTTTGCTCAGGAACAGTGTGCCGCAGGCGTGAACAAACCGGAATGGCCCCGATGTGCGGTGTTGGCAGCACGGATGTTCGGGGCACGAAGGTAACCAGCCGGCTTTAGATGTTGCGAGATGGCGCTATGCGATCACTGTGCGGGCGCGCCGGCCGAGGCCTTTACTAAGGCGGAGCGCATCGCCTTCAGCAGAGGCTGGCTGTGGCCGTTGTAGTCCTGGGAGAGTTCCCACATGAAGACGCCGCCGAGGTGATGTTTACTCAGAGCATAGTCGACCTTGGCGGACGTTGACGAAGGGTTGTCATAGGTGATGAAGCCGAACTTCGGTCCATCCGCATTCAGCAGATAGGGCGCGGCGGCGAGGTCGTCGAAATTCTCGATCCAGTCCCCGGCTTTAAGAAGCGACTCGACCTGCGAGTAGAGGACGGTGGGAGCGCCTCCATTGCCGCAGAGATTATCGTGGGCGCAGAACGACCACAGGCCGTATACGTCGAAGGCATAACCGTAAAAAGCAGTGCCCAGATTAATTTTCTCGGCGGGCACGTGAAAGAGGGAGAGAAAATTCGTGGTCGAAGTATCGAGGCTGCCTTCCTGGCCGGGGTCAAGCGGGCTGAGGTACAGCGGCGAGTTGTGGCCGGAGTGATTCGTCCAGGCGCCGTGAAAGTCGTAGGTCATGACGTTGTAGAAATCGAGGAGAGGCGTCATGCCGGCAAAATCGTAGACTCCGTAAGAACCGGGCGTGGAGGAAACGGCGGCCGAGATCACGTATTGCCCGGCGGGCATGAGATCGCGCAAATCCTGGATGAGCGCGGTGAACTCGATGGCCTGCTTATCGTTGTTGGGGACTTCGTAATCGAAGTCCACCCCATCGTAGCCGTTGGCAATGGCGAAGTTGGCGATGTTCTGCGCAAAAGTGGCTCGCAGCCCAGGATCGGCGTCGATGTAAACGAATTGGCCTGCATTGCCGCTGACGCAAAGTTCCACCTTGACCCCTGCCGCGTGGGCGCGCGCGATCAGCGTGGGCTCGAGGAATCCACTGGGGATCATTAGAGAACCATCCAATTTCCACGAAGGCGCGATGTTCGAGTGCACGATGTGCGTGAGCTCGTGGTACGGAATAGTGGAGGAATCGTAGGGAGGGACGTTGAACTTGTCGCTGAACTCGTAATAGGCGAGAAGGCGCGCGTCCGCGGCGTGCAGCGCGGGGGCAAGAGTAAAGGCAAGAATCAGAGCAGCGATATAAATCTTCCGAGTGAGGGTCATGGCGGCGGGTCCTGTGGCCTGCAAGTTTAGGACGGTCGCGCGGGCCGGTCAAGCTTGTATGGCACGGTGTTTGAGGAAGCGTATAGTCGGTCAGTTATGAATAGACGCCGCTTTATTTCAAGCGCGATGAGCGCTGCGGTTGCGGGATCACTCGCTGCCAAAGCATCTGCAGCTTCGAACCGGATACATCTCGAAGCGATGCGAGCGATGGGAATCGCCGATTTGCACTCCGTCCCGCTGAGGCCAAGTCTGGCGCTGGATCGACATCGTTTTGGCGTGAACTATACGCCATCGAAGAATTGGTGGTTCTGCTGGAATGAATGGGACGCCGACTCGATCAAGCGAGACCTGGATGCGATCGCGGCTTTGGGCGCGGATCATCTGCGCATTCTGCTGATCTGGCCTTACTTTCAACCGAATCCAAAGTGGGTGAGTCCGCTGCATCTGGAGCGGCTGCATCAACTGCTCACACTCATGGGTGAGCGCAATTTGGACGCAGTGGTCACGGCGCTTACCGGGCAGTTGAGTGGCTGGTTCTTTCTGCCTCCATTCAACAAAGCTGGATCGGGTTTCTATTCGGACGACGCAATCTGGAGCGCGCAGGAAATTTACATTCAAGCGTTGGCCGGCGTGATGAAGGGGAAGAACAACATCCTCGGCTTCGATTTTGGAAACGAGATCAACACCTGCTGGAGCGCGGAACCGAGCGTAGGCGACGCGTGGATGAAGAAGATGTTTTCGCTGATGGAGAGCGTTTCTCCCGATCACATTCACGTGAATGGAGTGGACGAACTGCCGTGGTTTGAAGTGACCACATTTTCTCCGCAGGCACTGGCGGCGCGGCCGATGCCGACCATGCATTGTTATCCCTACTGGTCGGGGTCGCTGAAGTTTGGTGGGGCGATGGATCCGCCGAGCATCAAGCTGATGGCGGCCAACGCAACCCTGATCCGGTCCTATGCCAACGATCCGCGAAAACCCGTGTGGGCAGAAGAGTTCAACACCTGCATCGAAGCGCTGAACGAAAAGCAGCAGGCGGAGTGGCTGGAGAAAGCGGTGCTGGCCGCGATCGATTCCGGAGTGAGCTGGTTCACCTATTGGGACAGCCACGATGTGGACCGCAAATTCGAATTCAACTCGCTCGAATACAGCCTGGGGCTGCTCACCAATGATGGCAAGGTCAAAGAACAAGGCCGGGTGTTCAAACAGCTCGCCGATGCGTATCGAGGGAAGACTGTCACGTTTCATTCGCAGCCTTTGCCGCCGCCGCCGGTCCATCGCGACCATGAGATCACCTGGCGCTGGATGCTGGATTGGATGGGCTGGAACGGGATACACAGTTAGTAAGCGAACTTTAGCTTCCACGATTCTCTGCAACGATTTACTCCCGCCGATCACTATTCCCTCAGGCAAGCAGATTTGCGAGGAGGATAGCGATATGCCAACGTCAAGTAGAGTCGCTCAGGTAGCGCTGATAACAGCCGCTCTGGTACTGATGATGGGATTTGGAGGATGCCCCGGGCCAACACCACCGCCGCTAAACCCGCTGACTTTGCTGCCGAAGGACCCGAATCCTTCGTGCGTAGTCCCGCAGACGATGTTTGCAACCTGGTTCCAAACGCCCGGAACGCCGATCCCGGCACCGGTGAATGCCATCTTCGCCCCGGCGAATAGCGTGAGTTTCCTGAATTCGCCCAACTGCAGCTTCTATCAGTGGGCAATGCAGGACTTTCTGTGGCTGACTTCGCCGGCGCCGCCGACTTACGGCGGAGGCGGGGGACTGATTATGGATTCTCCGACTTTTTATGACGTCTCGCCCCCTTCGGGGCCCGACGGAAGCCGCACTCTGCTACCACATTCGGCCGGCTTCATCCGGCCTTTCGCTTTGCGCTCGGCCCAAGCGGATGCGCAGGGTCTGCAGCTAGTCTTTGACAGTTCCGGAACACCGATCCAAGTGAAACCGGCGGAGGCGAAGGCGCCGCTGACTGTTCTAAGCGCCTCCGGGCAAAAAGTCCAAGTCGCGCATGCGAGGCTGGGACCGAATGGCAAACCGATTCTGCTGGACGCGAGCGGCAGTGTAATTCAGGTGACGCTTTCCCGAGGAATAAAGCCTGAAGCTCGAGCCGCGACGACCGCGGCCCAAATACCCCTGATCACCACGGCCCAAAAATTCATGATCGACGGGATTCCGATTTTTATCGATCCTTCCCTCGCGGTCATCGACGTGGAGCAGGGCGAGGCTGATAACGGCGTCGTTGAGGCTCAGCTATCGTCCGCCGGGTCTCTGGTCTATTTCGCAACCATCGTCAACGATGTGTATGCCTACTACGCCACCGCAGCGATGGACCACGCCATCTCGCTGACCGGCGACGGCCTCTGCACGCCGTCGTCTACCACACCTTGTTTTCCGACGAACGGGACGCAGTTGAATCAAATCACCGCCTTCGCTTCGGCGCACGGGAAGACGTTCCCTGACGCCAACGCCTTAGCGATCGAGATAAAGTCGGCATGGGTGGTAGCCGCCGGACTGCCAAATCAGGGAAGTTACATCACCATGGAAGCGACCATACCAACTTATAACCCGCCTGCCCCCCCACCCGCGGGGACGGCAACCATGACTGCCACCGGAGCGCAGCAGACAGTGAAGTTGGCGCTGGTGGGCATGCACGTGGTGGGAAGCGCGGCCGGACATCCGGAGATGCTCTGGGCCACTTTTGAGCACGTCGCCAACGCGCCCCGAGATGTCTACTCGTACGTGAACGCGGGCAACTCCACAGTACCGGTGCCAGTCAGCGTCTCCACCTTGCCAACTATAGCGGGCGCGAGCGCACCCTGGTTGTTCAGTTCTGCCACGGCTGGCAACAACGACAAGAACTTCAACACCCAGAACATGACTTACAACGGTTCACTTACGCCCCCGCCGCAGCCTACGATTACGGCGCTGAGCCCATCACCTTCCATCACTCCCAGCAATACGATGCGATGGAAACCTTTTGGGGCGGCCAGCGATGTTGCTCCAAACCCAATCGATCCTTCCATCGCCGCTTCGAATACTGAGATCATCGCCATTAACAACAGCGTTGAAGCGATGCTGACGAGCGGCGATCTGCGCGGTAACTATGTGCTGTCGGGAGTGACCTGGACCATTGGAGGAGCGCCTCCAAATGCTTTCATTGGGGGGAACCAGGTGGGTACGAGCTCGTTATCGAACATCACAATGGAAACCTACGAGCAAGGGTCTCCAAGCAATCCCACGAATCAGGCCGGCGGCACGAACTGCCTGTCTTGCCACACCAGCAATACAACCGGAGTGAGCCATGTGTTTGGCGCTCTCAAGCCTCTTTTCTAGTCGCGGCTCTGTTCGACGCAAGCTGCCCGTGGCCACCCGCCACGGGCTTTGTTTTCGTGTGCGCCGCTTACTGCTGTTGTACGGCTCGATCGGCGCGATGCCCGCCGAAGGCGTGGATCGTCCTGGTCCCAGCAATCACCTCGCCGCCGTGCAATACTCCGCGAGGGATGAAGTACTCCTGTCCTGCGTCTAGCGGAATCAGGTTCGCATCGATAAGCAAGGTGTAGCGGCCTTGCACCACCAGCATGTATTCGTCGTAATCGTGGGCATGGGCGGCGGAAGAAGCGGATTCGCGGCACGTCCAGAAGGCCATTTGGCTCCCGTCCGCGCCATCGAAGACGTAGCCTTCTACTCCGGGAGTTGCCTGGCCGCTGGTCGCGATTCTGTTTGCCGGGTGCTGCATAAACTTCGGGAATTCTTTCATCGGCCGAATACTCCTTCCCGCACTCCCGGCGTGGGGCTGCGCTCCAGCCGTCCACGCTGCGAGCTAGTGTATAAGATAGTAAGAATGTCGCAGGCAGCGCCAGCTATTACGCGGAACCCCGCAGATGTGGTCCGGATGACGCCGGTTTCACAGGCACCGAACGGGGTTTGCTACGCCGCGGCGGGCGAGAGTTCCATGAGCTCCTTCGACCTGGAGCGCATGATTGCGGCGGTTCCGACCAAGGCTGCGGCGGCTCTTAAGCGCAAAGCGTATTACTTTGTGCCGCTGACGGTGACGCAGGGTGACGAGATCCTGATTGCCGACCGCTACGATGTCGCGCTCAGCGACAATGCGGTGTGCCATCGCAACCTCAACCTGGGTGATTCGCAGTGCGTGTTCATCTCCACCCGGCTGATGGACGACAAGTTTTCCGTGGCCTTCGAGTTCTATATCAATGTGGGACACGCGCTGGTCGAAGAGGCGGGCGTTTCCAAGGAGTTCAGCGAGCTCGCGTGGAAGCAGGTGGAGGCAGGGACGCGCGGAGAAACTTCGCTGGATGCGTGGGAGGCGCGCAAGCTGGCTTCGGCCGGGGGTCCGGATGCGGAGCGCTTCAAGAACGAATACTTTGAAGCTACCTTTGCCGACACAATTTCGATTTATTTGCTGTCTTTATATCTGGACGTGGACTACTACGATCTGCGGGAGCGAGATTATCCGTTGCTGGCGCCTTCTGCGCTGGCCGAGCGCTTGCGCAAGGTAGCAGAGCTGTTTCCCGCGAATGCGGGGTATGAGTTTGCGGTGTTATACAAGCGGCGTGGTTAGAATCACCTGCGGATCTGGCCTAAGAAAGCCGTCCAAAGCGTTTTCAGGAAGCCCGCACCCTGAAGATTCGTTTGCAACTGATCAGCGTTTCTGAGAGTCGAGACGTCGGGGTTCTCCTGCCTATACCGGACAATCACGGTCCTGCCCTTCAGCCCTGTCACATAATCCCACGCCTGTTGCTCGTCGCCGAACTGCCAGGAAAAGTATCCCGAGTATCGATCCGCCCCTACCACGTAGGAATACCCTAGCTCGCCCAGCGCCTGTTGGCCGAATGCCTTCACGTTGACGGTTTCGATCACGCCGTCTGCCGTAGGCCAACTTGCCGCCCGGATGCTTCGGACCAAGCTCGGCAGACGATTGATCAGGAACTAGACTGCAACCAGAGCAACCGAGAATATGACAAACCAAAGGTTGCGAAACTCTCGTGAGATGAAGTCGGGAGGAGATGAGGCGAGGTAACTAAAGACGATCATCGCTACGCGCGCAGTTGACGGCGTTCGTGCGTCATTTTTCCACGGCGCTGCCTGAAAGTCTAGCTCAGCGTGGAATGATGGTGCGGGCAATCGGGCACGACTAAAGTCGTGCCCCTCCCGAACTCTCTAAACCCACCCCTATTTGTTTCCAATCACAAAGTTGACCGTGCTGGGTGCATTCGGGCCCACCGTGACGGATCGCTCCCAGGTTTTCGGTTCGGTGAAGATGGGGCGCTGCACGGTCCGCTCGGTGAGGACGTCGTAGGCCTGTTCCTTGCCAGCCAGTCCCCAGCCTTCATGCCAGGCGACAATCTGATACGTGCCGGGCGGGACGCCGGTGAATTCGAAACGTCCGCTCTCGTCGGTGACTGCATAGTAGGGATGTTGCACCACCATCATTTCCGCGTTCATCCAGACATGTCCGCCATTGCAGCGCAGGTTGACCAGGCCGGGCGCGGCCATGTTGCGCGAGCTGATTTGATTGGGGAATGGAAACGGCAGGTTATAGCTGGCCGCTCCGTCCATGTGGATCGTGTGCAGGGTTGCATCGGAGCTCTGCATTTGGAGTTCGGCGTTCTGCGGCACCAGGAGAATGTGAGGAATGTAGTGGCAGTGCTTCTGGTCGAGGTGCCGTCTCTGCTCGGGCAAGTCCATCGCTTTGCCGGCGGAGATATTCTTCAAATAGACGACGGTATTGGCCACGCCGCCCTCCGGACCGAGGATCAGGCGCTCCAGGCTTACGCTCTTCTTGCCCTCGGGATCGCAAATCTGAGGGTCTTTGGTGACCGGGAAATCCAGCTGGTGCGGAACGGGACCGGACCATCTGATGGTCCCGGAGATGGATCCACCGTCAGGGACGGGGATAACTTTGTAGCTATTGCTTTGAGCCGCGGCCAGGGTTGTAACCACAACCAAAGCCGGCAAAAGGGAACAGATTGAACTGCGCATACAAACCCCTGATGGCCCACCGCCAGTTACGGCGGCCCAAGGGCGCTCGACGTGGAACGCGGGCCGAAATTTGGGTCGATCTAATCTGGGTCGATTTTCCTCCGCAGGCAACGACGTTCATCCAACTTGCAGGACCGCGCTCTCAGGGATTCGCCTGGCCAAGGAGAGCACTCGTGTTTTGCGGCCGTACGCGATTCCAAAATGGGGAGGACCGTGGTTAGACGGTTCGTGTGATTGGAATCACAAATTCACAAAATTAAGGTGCGCTAACCGAAACTCTGTGTCGAGATTACCAAGGTGGTGCGACTGTCGGGGAAGCTGCGTCCAGAGACGCTCAAAATCTTACCCACGGGCTGAGCGGATCGGCGGACCTGGGGCGAAATCGCTTACAATCTTGCTTCCATGACAGTACAAGTACGATCGTTCGCCAAGATCAATCTTGGGCTGCGTATAGGCGCAGCGCGGGCGGACGGCTTTCATGAGCTGCTGACGGTGTACCAGACGATTGGCCTGCACGATTCGATTCGTGTGAGTCTGAGCCGCGGCAACGGGATCGAGATACGGTGTTCCGACCCGAGAGTTCCCAGGAACGAATCGAATACCTGCTATCGCATCGTCGAGAAAGCGATACGGGCACTCAAGGCCAAGGGACGAATTCTCATCGAGATCGAGAAGCGGTTGCCGGTGCAGGGCGGGATGGGTGGCGCTTCGGCGAATGCGGTAGCCACTTTGCTGGCATTAGAGAAGGTAGTGAAGAAAAGTTTGCCTGCAGAGGAGCGGCTTCGGATTGCGGCGGAAGTAGGCTCTGACCTGCCGCTGTTTTTAGTGGGCGGGACAGTCTTGGGAGTAGGACGCGGGGAGCAGGTCTATCCGCTGCAAGACTTACCAGAAACGGCGTGCGTGGTGGTAACACCTGCCGTGGGAGTCTCCACACCCAATGCTTTTGGGGAGTGGGATCGAAGAACGCAGGGCGCGGGAACCTCCGCGTTGGTGGAACTGTCTGGCGCCGCAGCCAAAGGGAAGCTGTCACAATTGACGCTCCCGGGACCATCCGATAGAATGGTTGAGCTTGGCCGTGAGTTTTCCGCGTGGCTGAGTGAAAGTTACTCCGGTGCTCCTTTTCGAAGGGGCCGGGCCGAGAATCCGCTTCTCGCGCTTGTCCGGGCCGGGATCAAGAACGACTTTGAAGAAGTCGTCTTTCCTGAGTATCCCGAGCTGAGTGAAGGTAAGCGTGCGCTGGAGCGCGCAGGCGCGAAGTACGCGTCGTTGTCGGGCTCCGGCTCAACGTTATACGGGTTGTTCGCTTCGAAAGCGGCAGCGCGGGCAGCGGCGGCAAAGCTCCGCGGGCAGGGGTGGGCGGCGCAGGCGACAGTTACTCTGACGCGGCAAAAGTATTGGGCAAAGTTTCTTGTTCCCAGTTTCTAGTTTCTGGTTGTTTAATAGGGAGATCACTTTCACCCGACCCGGTTTGCGGGAAACTGGAAACCGGAAACTTGAAGCAGCGGTACTGGGCCGTCGACTAATGGTTAGGTTGAGGCGTTTTGCGGGCGGGAGCCCGCAGCCGAAATCCTGAGCGCAGCGAAGGATCCTCTCTTACCCGGTCGGCGGACGAGTGCGGATACTGGGCCGTCGACTAATGGTAGGTCAAGTGCCTTTGGAGCACTTTGTCTAGGTTCGAATCCTAGCGGCCCAGCCAGAAAAACAGTTCTCAGTTCCCGGTTGTCAGTTCTCGGTTTCGGACTGGAACCTCAAGCCTGAGAACTGGGAACTAAGAACCGAGAACTGCCTATGGCCACTTTGGTGACGCCGACGGAAAAGACGGAAAAAGCCGAGAAGCAGGCCCCTCCCATGCCCGAGGAGAAACCGGAACGCAAGACCCGAGCGCGCATAGACGAGAAGTTCAAGATTTTCAGCGGCACGGCGAATGCGCCGTTGGCCGATGAGGTCTGCAATTTTCTCGGCATGCCGCGTGGCCAGGCGATGGTCAAGCGTTTTGCCGACGGCGAAGTGTACATCCAGATCCAGGAAAACGTTCGTGGCTGCGATGTGTTTGTGATGCAGCCGACTTGCCGGCCGGTCGACGAAAACCTGATGGAGTTGTTGCTGATGATTGACGCGTTCAAGCGCGCGTCGGCGCGGCGTATCACGGCGGTGATGCCTTACTTTGGCTACGCGCGGCAGGATCGCAAGGACAAGCCGCGGGTGCCGATCTCTGCGAAGCTGGTAGCGGATTTGCTGACCACGGCGGGTGCGGACCGGGCGCTGATCGTCGATCCACATACGCCGCAGATACAGGGATTTTTTAATATCCCGGTGGATCACTTGTTTGCATCGCCGGTGCTGGTGGATCATTTCAAGAAGTTGAACTTGCCGAACCTGACCGTGGTTTCACCGGATGCAGGCGGCGTGGAGCGGGCGCGGTTTTTTGCCAAGAAAGTGGACGCGGCGCTGGCTATCGTTGATAAACGGCGCGTGGAAATGAACGTGGCCGAAATCATGCATGTGATCGGCGACGTGAATGGTCGCTCCTGTTTAATCATTGACGATTTGATCGACACTGCGGGAACGACGGTGAAGACGGCGACGGCGCTCTTGGAAAATGGAGCTACCTCGGTTTACGCATGCGCGTCGCATGCCGTGCTTTCGGGTCCGGCGGTGGAAAATATTCACAACTCCGCCATCCAGCACGTGGTGATCACCAACACGATCCCGCTGACCGCGGAGGCGCAGGGTGAGTCCAAGATTATGGTGCTTTCGATTGCGGGATTGATTGGCCGAGCCATTCAGTCCATTCACGAAGAGACTTCAGTCAGCAAATTATTCATGTAAGGCAGGAATTGAAATTATGGCAACTACATTGGAACAAAACGTTTTGGAAGCGCAGACGCGGGAAGCGGGCACCAAGAACCATGCGCGACGCGTGCGGCGGGAAGGAAAAATTCCCGCCGTTGTGTATGGCGCGGGCAAAGATGCCGTGCCGGTCACCGTGGATCCTCGGCACGTGCTGCGCATTCTCCGCTCGGAGAGCGGCCACAACACCATTTTTGATCTTGCCCTCAGCGGCGGCGACAACGCCAAGGCCGAGACTGCCAAGGCCATGATCGTGGATTGGCAATATGAACCCATCAAGGGCCACTTGCTGCATATCGATCTGAAGCGCATCGCCATGGATAAGGCGCTGCGCGTGAGCGTTCCCGTCGTGCTGCAGGGCGTGGCGGCCGGTGTGAAGACCGAAGGCGGAATTCTGGAGCAGATGCTGCGCGAGGTTGAGATCGAGTGCTTGCCCGGAGATATTCCTGGCCATATCGATGTCGATGTCAGCCATCTGACGTTCGGCAAAGTGCTGCGCGTGTCGGATTTGCCGCACAGCGAAAAGCTGAAATTTCTATCGGACGCGAACCAGCCTGTAGCTCACGTCACCAGCGTGAAGGAAGAAGTTGTGGCTGCGCCGGAAGTGGTGGCGGCGGAAGCAGGAGCTGCACCGGCCGAGCCCGAGGTCATCAAGAAGGGCAAGGCGGAGACCGAGGAAGAAGGCGCAGAAGCTGCTGCCGAGAAGCCGGAAAAGAAGGCCGAGAAGAAGGAGAAGAAGTGACAGCGTTTGGCGGGCGTCTGAGCCCGCCGCTGTCATCCTGAGCGGAGCGAAGGATCTCCAGCGTGAAACTGATCGTCGGTCTTGGCAATCCTGGTGACGAGTATCAGCTTTCGCCGCATAACGCAGGCTTTCTTGCGTTGGATCGCATCGCCAGCAATCTGGGCTTTGAAGTTCGAAACCGGCAGTGCCGGGCGCTTACGGCGCGGGCGGTGATTGGCGGCGAGACGGTTCTGCTGGCCAAGCCCGAGACTTACATGAACCTGAGCGGCATGTCGGTGCGGGAGTTGGTGGCGGAGTACGAGGCGAAGCCGGAATCAGATTTGATCGTGATTCAGGACGAGCTGGATTTTCCGCTGGGCACGCTGCGAATTCATACGCGGCGAAGTTCGGCGGGGCATAACGGGATCGAGTCGATCATCGGGGTGCTGGGCACGCAGGATTTTTTGCGCATCCGGATTGGCGTGGCTCCGGAGCACAAAATCGAAGACGGCCAGCGCTATCTGTTGGCGCCGCTGCGCAAGGCGGATCTTGCGGTGCTGGATGGAGTGCTCGATACCGCGGAAGAAGCGGTGAAAGTGATTTTGACGGAAGGTCCGGCGGCGGCGATGAACCGCTTCAACCGGAGAGAAAAAGAAGAAGAAGAGTAGTGGCCAGTGATTCCGTGTTCAGTGGCCAGATGTAGCAAACAGATTTTGCTGGCCACCGGTCACTGACCCCTGGCCACTGCTTGGAGACTGAAATGAATCGCACCTATGAGTTGATGTTTATTGTCCGGCCGGATATGGCGGACGAAGATTTGGACAAGCTGGTTTCGAATTTGGAGACCACCGTGACCTCGGCCGCCGGTAGCGTAAAAAGTGTGGACCGCATGGGCAAGCGCCGTCTGGCCTACACCGTGCGCAAATTCCGCGAAGGCATCTACATTTTGATGACGATCGAAGGCGCGGGAACGGTGATCCACGAACTCGAGCGGCGCCTGCGCGTCACCGAGCAGGTAATCAAGTTCCTCACCGTGCGCATCGACGAAGAACAGAAGCGCCTGGAGAAGATCAAGAAGCTTCGCGACGCGAAGAAGAAGGTAAGCGCGCAACCCGCCGTCGTGGCCGCAGAAGAAGCACCCGCCGCAAGCGCGGAAGCGCCGGCTGCCGATGTTCCGGCAGCAACGGTTTAGCTGGGCGAAGCGCGCCGTTTCTGAGAACTGAGAACATAGAACTGAACAAGATGCAGGATGAAGGAGTGTTATGGCTGACGAGACGAAAGCACCTGTAGCAACGACGGAGCGGCCCTCGCGGCCTTCCGGAGATGGGCCGCGTTCTGGAGGAGATCGTCCACGATTCGGGGGCGGTGGTGGCGGGCGTTCTGGCCCCGGTGGTCCTCCGCGCGAAGGTGGACGGAAGTTTTTCCGGCGCAAGAAAGTTTGCAAGTTCTGCACCGAAAAAATCGCCGACATCAATTACAAGGATTACCGCTTGCTCGGCCAGTTCGTGGCGGAGAGCGGCAAGATCGTGCCTCGGCGTTTGACCGGCGTATGTTCGCCGCACCAACACCGGCTGGCCTCGGCCATCAAGCAGGCCCGCAACATCGCCCTGCTGCCGTTCGCCGGACGAGCATCGTAATTAAAGCAGCTTCTAGCTACTAGCTTCTGGCCTCTGGCTAAACCGGGGCGGGGAGTGTGGGTTGGCTAGAAGCTAGAAGCGAAGAGCTAGGAGCAATCATGGAAGTCATTCTCAAAGAAGATGTGAGCAAGCTGGGCGCCCGCGGCGACGTGGTGAAGGTTGCCGAAGGATATGGGCGCAACTTTCTTTTGCCGCGCAAGCTGGCCATTGAGGCCAACGCGGGCAACAAAGCCGTCGTCGCGCAGATGAAGGCCGCCTCGGTGCGCCGCTCCGCCAAGGAGAAGTCGCAGGCCGAAGAGCTGGCCAAGCAGTTTGAGGGGCTCGCAGTATCCTTCGCACGCCGCTCAGGCGAGAACGATCAGCTGTTCGGATCGGTCACTTCCGGCGACATCGCCGATGCCGTCGTGAAAAAAGGCATCAACCTGGACAGGAAGCAGATCCAGCTCCATGAGCCGCTGAAGACCTTGGGCGAGTTCACTGTTTCGGTGAAGCTGCACAAGGACGTGACCGCGCATTTGAAAGTGGTTATTGAGAAGGAAGCGGTGGCCGAGTAAGCGGGGTCGGCCCCGCGCTGCGGCTCGGATAAGAGCCATGGAATGTGCTGGTGCAACGACTTATTTCACGCGCGTCAGGCTCACCCAGTGGGGCAGCTCATCTCCAGCCTCCCCGGGAAGCGGACGGGATGTGGCCGCACCGACCAGATCATCGCCGCGAAGAAACAAATCTAATTCCAACAAGTACCGATAGGGCGGCGCATCGGCCATCGTGGGATCTCCGACTAGCCGGCCATAAAGTTCAGACGGCTCCAATGAAGCATCTGCCAAGTCTGCGATTGGTTGCTTGCCGACTTGGCCACGAGCTAAACCGTCACTGCTGATCTCAAGCGTGATGGGTATCGATCCCTGGTACGTAAGAACGGTTCCCGTCCACTTGCCCGCCAGGGCAACAGGCCTGTCTGAGTTGGGCACCCGGTCATTAACGGGCGACTTCGGCGGAGCCGCAGACTTCGGAAGCAACACGGATAGAATCCTGTCGGCCAGACCGCTTACAAAATCGGCGTAGGAGTTGGCGATGACTACGATTGCCAGATCCTCGGACGGAACCAGCTGCAAAAGGGCGTAAGAATCGGTAGTGCCTCCTTGCGCGGATAGGATTCGATAGCCCGATTGTTCCTTAATCCACCAGCCCAGTCCGTACTGCCCTTCGTCGGTGTTAGCCTGGGCCCGGTGCATTTCCTCAATTGCTGCGAAGGAGAGGAGCGACCCCGTATCTGGCGTGTCTTTTAGCTGGAAGCCGCCGAACAGCAGGAGATCATGAGCGCTGCAACGCAGCGCGGATGCTCCAGGATGGCCAGAAACTCTCAGTGGAGACGGCTGGTGTGTGTGCTCATCATATTGCGCGGCTGCAGTACGTGAGGCTGATAGCGAGACAGAGAATCCGCAATCGTGCATCCCTAGCTGGTCGAACAATTCGCCCTGCAAATAAGAATCGAGACCTCTTCCCGAAGCCCGTTCGATGACCTCGCCTAGAATGCCATAGCCAAGGTTGGAGTAATCGAACCTCTCTCCTGGACGCCAAAACAAAATTCCGTAGCGGTCGATCTCTTCATCGATCGCGCAGCCAGACTCGCCAGCACGACACGAGCGGGCAAATGTGGTCAGGCCGGCAGTGTGGCTGAGCACCCGACGAACGGTTGCGTCGGACGCGTTCCATATCGGGCTATGAACCTTGGCCGAACCAAGATAGTCGTTTACAGCATTGTCGAGGCGGAGTTTGCCGCGCTCCTGCAACTGCATGATTGCTGTGGCCGTGATGGTTTTCGTTACCGACGCAATGTAGTAGCGCGTCTTTGCGGTTGCGCGCGCTTTCTTTTCGACGTCGGCCAGGCCGAGGCCCTCTTCCCAAAGTATCTTCCCGTTCTTGGCTACCGCGATTGAGATCGCCGGAACTTTTCCGGCTGTGACGTTGGCCTGTATCTCACGACGAATCGCGGAAAGGTCGGGCGATCGAGGAGGAACTTCCTGGGCGGAAACGGAAACGAGTCCGACAGCGATGGTTGCCAGATAAGCGGCTGGTCGCATGCCGCTTAGACGTCGTGGGCGCTGGCTCGCCAACCCGTCATGAGAGAAGAGCGGATTCCCGGAGCCCAGAAAGCTAGCTACCCAGAGGTTTGCCGGGCTTTGCACGGGAAACAGGGCATTTCCACTGCCAAACTGGCCCGAGTGCCTTGTTACCAGCTGTTCTGTCTCCCGCTAACCCATTCCAAAAGAATCACCTAGGCCCCATAAATTCTTCCATCCAGCCTATAATTTCTGCTCACGGTTCCACCGATTCGCCGTCTATTCCTGTGCAAGCCCGGGTACGGCATTGACACCGGGCGGTACAGGAAAACGACACGAACATGCCGGCCGATGTTTGGGCAGTCACACTTGCGGTTGGTACACAAGCCCACTCGAGAACAGAGCGCGACAGAGTGGGGAGAGTCGGCGAGAACCGGGACCCCACGCGGGACCGCATGGCTGGGCAAGAACGCCGCATAGACGATACGATCCTCATCCGCGAGGCGCAACACGGCAACCGTGCCGCCTTCGAGGAACTGGTGCGTCACTACGATCAGGCGGTGTTGCGGCTGGCGCTGCACCTTACCGGTACCGAGCACGACGCGCAGGATGTTTATCAGGACGCCTTCCTCAAGGCCTACAAGAACATCGGAAGCTTTCGCTTCGAGTGCTCGTTCTATACCTGGATTTATCGCATCGTGACCAATCTTTGCCTGGATCACCTGCGCAAGCGCAACGTGCGCAAGGAAGATGCGCCGGTGGTGAAGGATGGCGATGGCGGAGAGTATGACCTGCTCGATCAGGTGCCTGACGGGCGCGCCGGAGCCAATCCCGAGCGCGATTTGATGCGGCGGCAACTGGGAGCCAGGATCTCCGGTGCGCTGGAAAAGTTAACCCCGCGCGAGCGCATGGTGTTTGAGTTGAAACATTACCACGGGTTGAAGTTGCGCACCGTGGGTGAGATTTTGCATACGACGGAAGAGACCGCCAAGAACACTCTCTTCCGCGCCACGCAGAAATTGCGCGGCCAGTTGGCGGATATGAGATAGGTCTTTACGGAATCAGGGTCTTGGGTCTTAGGTATCAGGTCTTAGGCCTAAGACCTAAGACCCAGCACCTGAGACCCAGAATTTAAAGGTGGAACTATGAAGTGCGAATGGGTACGAGAGAACATCACACTGCACGTTTACGGCGAGCTGGCCGATGACGCTCGTCACGAACTCGAGCAGCACGTGGCGCGCTGTGCCGACTGCGCCGCGGAACTGAAGGCCGAGCAGAAATTTCACGCTCTCCTGTCGCAGGAGCGGTCGGCCGAGCCGACCCCGAATCTGCTGGCTGCCTCGCGCATGAAGCTGCAGGAAGCGCTGGAAACGGCCGAACAGGGCGGGTTCTGGCGGCGGCTGGCCTTCGATCCGGCGAACTGGCTGCGGCAGGTTAATTTCTCGCCGGCGCTGGCATCTGCAATCCTGATTCTCGGCTTCGCCGGAGGCATGGGAACAGCCTACAAGGTATTCGATCATCAGCCGGGCGCTCCCGTAGCCACCACCAAGACTCCTTCTCCCGCAGAAGCATCCATCACCGGCATCCAGTCCATCACCCAAGAGCCGGGAACCAATCAGATCGACATCAAATACAACACGGTTTCCACCCTGGAAACGCAGGGATCACTGAACGATCAGCGCATCCAGCAGCTGCTGCTATTTGCCGCCCGCAACAACTACAATTCCGGCGTGCGCATGGACTCCGTGGACTTGCTCACCAAAAAGCCAGATGTTCTGCAGGTGCGCGATGCTTTGATTTACGCGCTGCAATATGACACCAATCCCGGAGTTCGGCTGAAGGCCCTCGACGGACTCGGCGGCTTCGTGAAGGACGATGTGCAGGTACGCGACGCCGTGCTGCAGGCGTTGGTGAGCGATTCGAATCCGGGCGTGCGCACCGAAGCGATGCGGCTGATTGAGCCGGTAAAGGCCGATGGCAGCGTGCGCGGCGTGTTGATGACGCTGGCCGCGAAAGATCAAAGCCAGTACATAAAGTCGCAAGCTCGCACTATGCTGGCGCAGTTGCCCGAGATTGATTAAGCCAGACGCATTGATAGAACTAGAGAAACTGAGGTGGTTTATTTGAAACGGTCGCTACAATTCGTCGGCCTGCTGGGCGTGCTGGCCCTACTTGCACCCCTGGCATTGGCGCAGGAACCACAGATATCGCGCGAAGGCGGGGCATGGGGTCAGGTGCTCACG
>DATEQW010000015.1:0-6441 GCA_035272245.1 Candidatus Sulfotelmatobacter sp.
GATTGGCGTCCGGATGGCGCTCGGAGCGACGCGGGGTGACATTACACGACTTTTCGTGCGGCGGGCGATGGTCCCGGCAGCGATAGGCTTGGCGACCGGTACTGTGGTCTCGCTGGCGGCGAACAGGCTGTTACGCAGTCAGTTGTACGGGGTGCAACCAAATGATCTGCGGCTTTACCTTGCATCCCTGCTGGTCCTGCTGGCGCCCCTGCTGGTGGCTACCCTCAGGCCGGCGATACGCGCAGGGAAGACAGAGCCGATGGAAGCGCTGAGAACGGAGTGAATAGAGGACCATCGCAAGAAGGATCGAAAACGGAGGTTCGCTCGCATCCATAACCTGACGACGAGACAGTGCCACGATATACGGTTCCGCGACGAGATGCTGGAACTAGCAATCCAACTAACCCATCTCACTCAGCACTATCGAGCTTACATCTGTACGATTAGCCCCGTGAAGTCGGCCAGCCGAGGAATATGGTTAAAGGCTAGGCTCTCAACTGTCGAGAACAGGCCAATGCACTCATTGAAGACCTCGCTGACTATAAGTCCCGTGAAACGCGCTTATATTGACTGATCCGTCGAACTCCCGGATTTGTCGGGAACTCGGAAGTTACAACAACCGCGGTTCGACGGATCTGCAGTGCGTCAGATGCGAAGCAAGTCACTGTACCCAAAATGTACCCAATAGGCGGTAATCGTGCCATTGTCGGCCTTCTGGTCGACATAAGAATCAATAACTTACATTTTATCAACACGCATGAATAGTACGAGCCCGACTAGCTCCACCAAATCAAACCTTCCGAAAAGATACGGGTTCCTGCAACTCGCGGAATCGCTCGGCCGAGCGAAAACTCTGGGTCGGACCTTGGAATCAAATCCGAGTGGAATTTGCGCCTTTGCAGGTGATGTTCATAGAGAGAGGGAGACCTTAGTTGATGCTGCCTTCGCACCTGCTGATCTCTCTGATCGTGGCTATCAGCATCGTGCTGATGCTTATCCGCCCGCGCAATATTCCAGAGGCTTACTGGATTGGTGCGGGGGTCCTGGCATTACTCATCCTCCGATTGGTGCCCGTGCAACTTGCGGCTCATTCCGTCGCAAAAGCAATGGACGTTTGTCTTTTCCTTATCGGCATGATGTTGCTTTCTGAACTCGCACGTGAGCATGGTGTTTTTGATTGGCTTTCATCGATCACAGTAAGGAATGCGAACGGCTCCTGCTCGACTCTGTTTGCGCTGGTGTATGGCGCTGGGACACTGGTCACGGTCTTCATGTCGAATGATGCGACCGCGGTGATCTTGACCCCGGCGATCCTAGCGGCTGTTCGCAAGGCCAAGGTCCGGCCTCTGCCATACCTCTTCGTTTGTGCTCTTATCGCGAACGCGGCGTCGTTTCTTCTGCCGATTTCCAACCCGGCGAATCTGGTTGTCTTCCACAATGAAATGCCTCCGTTGGGACGTTGGCTGGTTTCCTTCGCAGTGCCTTGTTTGCTTTCCGTTGCTGCTACGTTCGTGGTCATGCGCTGGCTCTTTCGGGATGAATTACGCGCCACCATCGAAGGCGAAGTAGAAGCTAAGCCGCTAACCCGTAATGGCAAATTGGTGTTGGGTGGGCTGGCCGCGATGGTAGTTGTGCTGTTAACCGCATCGTCGCTGGCGAAGGATTTGGGCCTGCCGACCTGTCTGACTGCTCTTGCAGTCACAGCTGTAGTTTCCATACAAGCGCGGAGCAACCCGCTGAGCGTGGCTCGCGAAATCAGTTGGGCAACCTTAGCTCTAGTGGCAGGGCTTTTCGTCATGGTGGACGCCATGGAAAGTATCGGTGCGATGGGTAGGACGAAGGAGTGGTTAGCCTGGGCGGAGAATCTCGGCCCTACCGCAGCCATATGGATCACGGGATCTTTCGTTGCAATCGCAAACAATCTGGTCAATAATCTGCCGCTTGGCCTCGTCGCAGGAAGTACTCTTCAGGCCGCGCACGCGAAAGATTTGCTTGCCGAAGCGGTTCTTATCGGTGTCGATGTAGGACCGAATCTCTCCATTACCGGCTCGCTCGCGACCATCCTTTGGTTGATCGCCCTGCGCAAGCAGAAAATCGATGTAAGTTTTTGGGATTTCCTCAAGGTCGGTGCCGTAGCAATGCCCGTCGCCTTGCTAGCTTCGCTGACCGGAGTCCTCTTGATCCATATGTTGTTTCAAAGTTCCTGATAGCCCAGTGTCGCGTTTACGGATCTGGAACCGGTTGTAGAAATCCCGGTCATTATGTGTGCAAAGCATTTCTCTTTCTGCTAGCATCATCGCCAAAAGGACGCGGATCTTCTTTATTGTCTTAGGTCTGCCACCCTGCAGTATGGCACTCAAACTGCCGCAATCTTTTGGCGGTGGAGTGCGTCCAGTCCGGAGCCCAGGACGATGCTGCAGGCAGGAGCGGTTTGTGAGCGATCCCGTAGGGGGAAACGTCCCGGTTGTCAGGCGGCGGCGCAGCCGTCGTCATCGTCGTAACCGTCTAATTCGTCGATGCTTAGCGTTCGCCACCGTGATTCTTCTCAGCGTGGGTGCTTCTACCCTGGCGCTCAAGTACCTTAGTCCCTCCTTATTCCGAGCACGGCGGCCGACCGTTCCCGACTTCCACCAGGCAGAGTTAAGCCGCGAACGCGTGATCACGCTAAATCAGTTGCTTAACCACACGGAGCCGTCCAGCTCTCGGCCAGTTTATCCCTATTCCGTCGTGCCCGGAGGAGTGGAGGATGCAAAGGAATTGAAGTGGGTCGCGGAGCATGATCCGATTGTCGCAGCTCACTATGCTGGCTTTGACTACGATCACGCTAGGATCCTGCGGCTCACCTTGGATCGAACCGTCTATCTTTCTTTTCGCATTGGGAGCCACGTCTATTGGACCCGTCACAGGGTTACCCTGCACAAAGGCGAAAAGCTTCTCACCGACGGACGAATGACGGCGCGCACGCGTTGCGCCAACCGTGTGGAAGAGGTTCCGCAACAGGCGGCGGCGCCCGTCGAGCCTCCCGCGGTAAAGTTCGATCAGCCGATTCGCTTTCCGGTCGGCACCGCCATGCATACTCCACCGGTTCCGTTCGAGTCAGCGTTGCTCAGAGGGCCCGGTCTGGGGTCTACGGGTCCGCTCGGTCTCTACGATCCTTTTCCCGGCGGTAATTGGATTCCAATTTCGCCTCCTCCGATACCCACGCCGCTTTGCGGTCCCAACCGGAAGAAAGGCACGAACACCGGTTGCTGCGCGGGCGACGAGGGTGTCGGAAAGAAGAAAAAGGGAGGTCCCTGCGGCGGCGGGGGCGGCGGGACTGGAACCGTGCCCGAACCCTCCACTTGGGTGATGTTCGTTTCTGGCCTTGCCGCCATCTCGTGGCAGGCACGCCGCAAACTAAGCCGCGTCTAAAGTTTCCTGATCGGCAAACATTCGCAGTGGTTACCTCGCTTGCGAACCAGTCTTCTCTTTCGATAGGCTCAAACCTTCAATTTCACAGCTCAGAGTTTTGGAGGTCGATGGTGTGTTCGCCGAGTCGTCGTGACTGCCGTCTGTCTTTTCTGCTGGTATTAGCATCGCTCGTCTTAAGCTCAGCTGTCTTCGCCCAATCGATCCGTCTGCACGTCGACCTCACAGATGCCCCGCGCAATATCTATCACGCGAAGCTGACCCTACCCGTGAAGCCGGGCGCTATGACGCTTGTCTTTCCGGAGTGGATCCCAGGCAATCATCGTCCCAGCGGTCCGATCGCCGGTCTCACCGGAATACGCATGGAAGCCGCGGGCAAGCCGGTAGCGTGGCAGCGTGACGATATCGACATGTACGCTTTTCATGTCGTCGTCCCCGAAGCCGCACAGGAATTAATCGTCTCCCTCGACGCAATTACATCCAATGACAGCGCGGGTGGCGGAGGGCCAGCAGCCTCAAGCAATGTGCTGGATTTAAATTGGAACGCAGTCGTCCTCTATCCGCAGGGTGCCGCTTCTGACGCGATCGAATTTATCCCATCGGTCACACTTCCATCCGGGTGGAAGTTCGGAACCGCGCTGATTCCTGCTCATGCATCCGGCGATGAGGTCGAGTTCGCTCCCGTCTCCCTCACCACACTCGTCGATTCTCCCTTGATCGCCGGCAAACACTACCGCCGCATTGATCTGACCACGGCTTCCGAGAGTCCCGCTCATCAGATGGATCTGGTGGCCGATAGTGAAGCGGATCTGGCGATGAAGCCGGAAGATTTGGCCGCCTATCACAAACTCGTCTCCGAAACCGGAGCGCTCTTCGGGGCGCGGCACTATCGCCAGTATCACTTTCTATATACGCTCAGCGCCGACGTCGGCCAGCATGGACTGGAGCATCACGAGTCCAACGACAGCGCTGCGGCGGAACGCACGCTGCTCGATCCCGATCTGCACCTGCTTTACGCGGACTTGATTCCGCATGAGTTCGCGCACTCCTGGAACGGCAAATATCGCCGGCCCGCGGGACTGGCCACGAAAAATTATCAGGAGCCCATGGTCGGCGATCTGCTATGGGTTTATGAAGGACTCACAGAATATCTCGGCAATCTATTGGCGGAGCGCAGTGGGTTGCGATCGGCGGAGCAATATCGCGAAGGCCTGGCCTTAACTGCCGCAAGTCTTGACCACCGTCCGGGCCGCACATGGCGTCCGCTGGAAGATACCGCGCGCTCCGTGCAGACCTTGCGAATGCTCGGACAACCATGGTCAAGCTGGCGTCGCGGATTGGATTACTATCCCGAGGGCGAACTGATCTGGCTGGAAGTCGACTCAATCATTCGCCAGCAGACGCACGGGAAGCGATCTCTCGATGATTTTTGCCGCCGCTTTTACGGCGGGCAGAGCGGACCTCCAGTGGTTGTGCCTTACACTTTCGACGACGTGGTTCGCACGCTGAACGATGTTGCTCCTTACGACTGGGCGAGCCTGCTGCGGGAGCGCGTCGCTGCGACCAGCACGCACGCCCCGCTGGGCGGTATTGAGCGGGAGGGGTGGAAGTTGGTCTACAACGATCGGCCCAACGCCTTCACCCAGGCAGTGGAGAAACTCTTCAAATTCGCAGACTTCTCCTACTCTCTGGGCTTCACCATTACTGAAGATGGCAAGCTGAATGATGTGATCGTGGGTTCTCCCGCTTATCAATCCGGCATTGGTCCGGGGATGAAGCTGATCGCGGCAAATGGCCGGAAGTGGACGCCTGAGGTTCTCCATGCCGCAATCAAAGCGGCACAAGGCACTGCGATGCCGATCGAGCTTCTCGTCGAGAACGGCCAGTCCTTCCAGACTTATTCGGTCTTATACCACGACGGCGACAGGAATCCGCATCTGGAGCGAGCTTCCGGCCAGCCCGATATTCTGGACGTGATGCTCACTCCGCTCACGAAGTAGGACCAAATCGACACTGCAACGCGCGAGCGACCCAAAGTTTTAATCCTTTGGTAAGGGGGATGGTCCACAATCCCTGCTAAAATCGCCCTAGCGCGCCGCATACAAATCAAGGATGTTTATGAACCGCTCAGCCAGAGCTGCCGCTGGAGTGTTGGTGTGGGCAGCAATATTGGCTTCCGCGACGCTTCCGGGGCGAGCGCAAAACGCGCCCACAGTGCGGCGCGTGCAGGTGCTCGGGAACCGGAATCCAATCGAGATCGAGATTGAAGGCAGCGATCCCCTCGTTCCTGAGGCCCAAGTCTTAACCGGCCCCGACCGGCTGGTGGTGGATTTTGCCAACGCGGTTCCCGCCGCTCAATTGCACAATCAGACCCTCAATCGCGCCGACGTGAAGAGCGTGCGCGTGGGCCTTTTCGCAGCAAAGCCGCCGGTAACGCGCGTGGTGTTCGACTTGAATGGTCCACAGGCTTATCAGCTTTTTCCTTCCGGCCGAACTGTGATTATCAAGGTCGGCAGCGCCGGAGCGAAAGCCGTAGCGATTTCCTCGCCCGGACCAAGGCTGGTGAACACGAATTATCCCGCGCAGTCGGCCAAGATCACGCCGCCTCCGCCTCCGCCTCCCTTGATCGTTTCGTTCCAGGCAGGAATGCTTACCATCACGGCGAACAAGGCCAGTCTGTCGGAAGTGCTCTTCGCGGTGCACCAGCACACCGGGGCTGAAATCGCCATCCCGGCTGGTGCCGAGCAGGAGCAAGTAGTCGCCCAGATTGGTCCAGCATCCGCTCCGGAAGTTTTAGCTCACTTGCTGAACGGATCGAGATTTAATTTCCTGATTTTAAGTTCAGCCAGTAATCCAGCGACTCTGGACCGCGTCATTCTGAGCGCGCGTCCAGACGGTCCGGCGCCTGCTTTCCAGCCTTTGCCGCAGGTGGTCCAAGCCATCGACGATCCCGAACCCGAAGTCCCCGCCAGAACGCAGGCTCCTCCACCACCCGCCCCCATTCCAGGCGCGCAGGCAAATCCGCAACCGGAT
>DATEQW010000016.1:0-10790 GCA_035272245.1 Candidatus Sulfotelmatobacter sp.
GTGGAAGCCTGCTGCGGCCATAATGGAAAATTATTGAGCATACCGTGTCTTCGTTGCCGTCTTCTTGGTTACCGAGCGATCTAGCCGCCACAAAACAAAAATCAATCCGCCAATCAGGAGAATGGTCGCGGCCGCCGCCAGGCGCAGAATGTTCGCGACCATCGCGCCGTATTTTCCAGTCTCCGGATCATAGTGGTAGCAGTAGAGCAGGACCGCATCGACGGCGTTGCCGATCTTGCCCTGCGAAGCCTCCACCAGGCCCATGCGCAAATCCTTGGGCGGAAAATCCACGCCGTAGAAATACCGCGAGATGCGGCCTTGCGGCGTGAGCACCATGATGGCGGTGGCATGTGCGTACTGATTGCTCTTTTCGTCGTACTGATACTGAAAGCCGACAGTCTTGGTTAGCGCGTTGATCGAATCCGGCGATCCAGTGAGAAAATGCCAGCCGGCTGCGGCGTTGGCACGCCCGTAACGTTTGACGTAGTCGGCCTTCTTGGCCGCGGCCATATCCGGAGTTTCGCGGGGATCAAAGCTGACGGTGACTACGTCGAACTCGTTACCCACATCAAACTTCACCAGGCGCATCGCACTCGCAAGTCCGGCCAGAGCTTCGCCGCACAGCATGGTGCAGTTGTAATAAACAAGGTTGAGGATCAAGGGCTTGCGCCCGAAGTAATCTCCGAGCTTCACAGTCTTGCCTGTATCGTCGCGGAAGACAAGATCGGGAGGAACCTGCGCGTCTAGATGTTGCTCGATGCCGACGTTCAGCAGCCGTGGCGGGCGGGTGTTTGCCGGAGGAGACATCACTCCGCTATTGATCTGCGCGCTGGCGGAGGCCGGCAGCAGCGTCAACAACGAAATGCACGCGACGAAAATCGAATTGAATTTCTTGCAGCTCACTTCTTTTCACCCTTAGTGCCGGCTCCCGTTTTGGCGGTCGCCGTCGTGGTTGGGCCTGCGTTAGAGGTGCTATCTTCGGCGTTCGCACCCTGCGGACGCACAGGCAGTCCCCGTTGCACCAATAAATCCATGGCGCGTTCGATCGGAATGCGAACCGTTCCGGCCTTTTCATCCACCCAGCCGTAGCTGTAAAGCGTTTTTTCTTCCGCCATCCGAATTCCATTGAGCTGACCACGCTCATCTTCTTCCAGCTTCGGACTGGGAAACGCGCTCTGCGGATATCCGGGAGCGACGTGGCGCGTATCCTCGGGAACATTGGTGACCAACGGATTCACGGCAGGCTGCGAGGCTTTTTCGCGGCGGTCGAGATAAGAATAGACTCCTCTGAGCCCGAAAAGGCAGATCACGGTCACGACCGCGAGAGTCACCAGAAAATAGAGAATGGCGCCTGCTTGCATGTCCTGGTGCTCAAAGCTGCCATGCTCCTCGCCGTTCCCGTGTTTTTGCGTCTCGTCGCTCATAATCTCTTACTGATGCTCATGTGCCGGCTGCAGAACCTCATGCGCATCCTGGTCATAGGCCGGCAGCAGAGGCAGCGAAGCCAGGTTCCGGAAGAAATACCACAGCCAGACTCCGCCGATCGCGATGGGCACAACTACATCGGCGAGCGTTATCGCCAACGTCTTCGAAAAGTTTGGTTCGATGATCCAGAAAAGGTCGACGTAGCACATCAGCAATAACAAAACTGCGACCCAGACCAGCTGTCGAATATTTCGCTTGAATTCGCGCGAAAGCAGTATCGCGAAAGGGACGGAAAAATGGAACAGGACCAGGCTCATTGCAACAAATCCCCATCCGCCGTTGATGCGCCTCAGATAGAAAGTGATCTCGTTGGGAAGATTGCCCGCCCAGATGATGAGCCATTGCGAGAATGAGAAGTAAGCCCACACCATGATGAAGGTGAGCATCCATTTGCCGTGGTCGTGAACAAAACTCGGCTTCAGCATCTCCGACATCGGCTTGTACTCGAAAAGAATCCGCTCGACGACTACCGCAAAGCACATGGCGGAGAGCACTTCGCCGATGAGGAGGATCAGGCCGAAGATCGTCGAGATCCAACTCGGGTCCAGCGACATGACCCAGTCGATGGCGGCGAAAGAGATGGTGAACCCGTAGAGTATAAGTCCGGGACCGGCGACGGCTTTGAAGCGCTGACTGTTGTTCGGAGCGCCGGCGTGATCAGTTTGCTTCGACCACATCGAAAGCAGGAACGAGAGGACGTTCCAGATTACGAAATAGATAATCGCGCGGATGAGAAAGCCTGAAAAGTTCAGGTAGCTCGCTTTGATGAAACTGTGTTTCTCGAGGTGCTCACGAACGTGGGGATCCTGGATCGAGGCAAGCGGCATCGCCCAGGGATAAATCCGCTGCTGCCAGACCGCGATGATTATCGGTATGAAGAGAATCGCCAGCAGCGGCAACGTGCGCATGGCCGCGCCCAGGATTCGACGAATCACCGTACCCCAGCCACCACCCGTGAGGTGGCGAATCATCAGAATCGCCATGGATCCAAGGGCGACGCCCAGCCAGCACATAAAGCCGAGCAGGTAAGCGCGATAAAACTCATCGGGATGGATGACTGAGAGCGCACCCGCGCCCACGGCGAAGAGGACGCCAATGACGAGCGAGCGCTGCGAGATTTTTCTTACGACTTCCGGCGCCGTTAAATCGAGTTGTGGCTGGGTCGCGGCGCTCATTTTTGTTCCTCTGATCTTGAACTTGCCTCAGGGGCCATGACGGGGAGGGTCGCTCCGGATCCGGGCTCTCCGACAAATGCCGGCGGCTCCGAGGGCACGTTCTGTCCGGCCGGTACGTCCGCCTTGGTTGCGTTTTGGCTCAGCTGCAGCGCACGGATGTAAGCCACGATGTTCCAGCGGTCGCGAGGAGGAATCTGCGAAGAGTAGTCCGACATGATGCCGAAGCCGTTGCTGATGACGTCGTAGAAATATCCCAATGGTGCTTTCTGCAGGCGCGCGGTGTGGTACGACGGAGGCCTGCGCGAGAAGCCGCGTGAGGGGATAAATCCGTTGCCATCCCCAAGAGGTGAGTGACAAGGCGCGCAATAAATATTGAAGCGTTCGCGGCCCCGCTCCAGAACTTCTTTGGTCACGGGAAACGGCATGTAGTCGCCAGGATTGCTGCCGACCTTTCCGGTATAGAAATAGCTATCGGCGCGCAAGTCGCCGCGCGCGACCGTGCCTTCCACCAGCGGGCGAGCGCCGCGCTGGTCGGGAAAGAAATCACTCTTGGCCAGCGGGTTGATTCGCGGCTGAACATGCATGTCGAGACGGCAGGCCGAGAGCAACGCAATGGCACCGACCAGACCGACGACGGATATTTGGCGGAAGCGCGGCATTCTAGCTGGGCACCTCCGAGATGGAACGCGGGGCTAACCCCTCCAGAAAACTGCGCGTGCTGGCCGGATTGTATTTGGGATCGGAAGAAAACACGATCAGGAAAAAGCGGTCTTTCGACGCGAGCGCAAATCTGGGCACGTTGAACACGGGATGATACGGCATGGGCAGACCGTTCAGAGCGAGCATGCCGAACACGGCGGAGATTACGGCAAAAAGAATCGTCATCTCAAAAGTGATGACGATGAATGCCGGCCAGGAATGCGTGGGTTTTCCGCCAACGTTGATGGGATAGTCGATCGCGGAAATCCAATACTGCATCAGGTATCCCGAAAGGCCGCCGATGATCCCGCCAATTAACACGACCAACGGAACGGCATTGTGACGAAAGCCGATTTCTTCGGCGAGACCTTCGATCGGAAACGGGCTATAGGCATCGATCTTTTGATAGCCGGCTTCGTGCGTATGTTTAGCGGCGTCGATCAACGCCTGAGCGGAATCGAACTCCGCCATCATGCCGTAAACGGGATCGCGCTTCATTCCTTCACCTCCGCTTCCGGCAGGAGGGTGCGCATCTCAAAGATGGAAATCGCAGGCAGCAGCCTGAGGAACAGGAACATCGCCGCCAGGAACATGCCGATCGTACCGATGTACGTCATCCAGTCCCAGCGTGTGGGGTAATACATGCCCCAAGACGAATTCAGGAAGTCGCGGCTCAGGCTCACCACGACGATGATGAAGCGCTCCAACCACATGCCGATCAGGATCACGCCGGAAAGCAGGAACAAGGCCACTGGACTGGTTCGCAATTTTCTGATCCACAGCAATTGCGGGATGAAAATGTTGCAGGCAAGCAGCGACCAGTAAGGAATTGCGTAAGGCCCGTGGAGGCGATTCCAGATCGTGAATGCGTCATAGCGATCCCCGCTGTACCAGCCCATGAATGCCTCAATGCCATACCCGTAGGCGACGATCAATCCCGTCGCCAACATCACTTTCGCGGAATTCTGTAGATGGCGTTCCGTGATGAAATCTTCGAGGCCATAAATCTTGCGAATAGGAATGGCTAGCATCAGCACCATCGCAAAGCCGGAATAAATGGCGCCGGCAACAAAGTATGGCGGGAAGATCGTCGTATGCCATCCCGGAACAATACCGATCGCAAAATCAAAGCTCACCACGGTGTGGACGGAGAGCACGAGGGGCGTAGCCAATCCCGCCAGGAGAAGATAAGCGGTTTCGTAGCGATGCCAGTGTCGCGCCGATCCGCGCCAGCCCATCGAGAGCGCACCGTAAATCATTCTGGCCGCGGGGTGCGTGGCTCGATCGCGCAGCGTAGCCATGTCCGGGATCAGGCCGATGAACCAGAACAGCGCCGAAGTGGTGGCGTAAGTGGAGACTGCGAAAACGTCCCACATGAGCGGGCTGCGGAATTGCGGCCACACGCGCATCGTATTCGGATAGGGAAATAACCAGTAAGCGAGCCACGGGCGCCCGACGTGGATGGCGGGATAAATTCCCGCGCAAGCCACGGCAAACAGCGTCATCGCTTCGGCGAAGCGGTTGATCGAATTACGCCACGACTGTCGCAGCAAAAGAAGGATGGCGGAGATGAGCGTGCCGGCGTGGCCGATTCCGATCCACCACACAAAGTTGACGATGGCGAAGCCCCAGCCAATCGGAATGGTGGATCCCCAAATCCCGATGCCTTTCAGGAACAGGTATCCGATCGCGTACAGCATCATCATCGTCAGCATGAAGGCGATGCCGAACCCCGCGAACCAGCCGTTCGATGCCGGACGGGTCAGCACAATCGCGCTGATCTTCTCCGTGACCGTCCCGAAGGTATGGCCCGGCTCGATTACAGGAGCTCGACTGTCTTCCACCGTCATTTTGTATGGCTCGTTCATTGATTATTCGCCCATGCTTGGGCGTGCTCCGCGTTTCTTGTCTTCTATGCCTTGAGATCCGGATTCGGGTTGCTGACTTCCGCCAGATAAGTCGTTCGGGGCCGCGTGTTGAGTTCGCCAAGAAGACTGTAATTGCGAGACTGCGCCTTCAACTTTGAAACCTTGCTTTCGGGATCATTGATGTTGCCGAATATGATCGCGCCCGCGGGACAGGACTGCTGGCACGCAGTCTGCAGTTCGCCGTCTTTAATTTTGATTTCCTTTCCTTCGCGCACCGATGCAGTTTCGGTATCGATTTTGTGTTCCGTGATGCGCTGCACGCAGTAGGTGCACTTTTCCATCACTCCGCGGCTGCGCACGCTGACGTCGGGATTGCGCATCATCTTGTACTGCGGAGTCTCCCAGTCCTGGAAGAGAAAGAAATTAAATCGCCGCACTTTATACGGACAGTTATTCGAGCAGTACCGCGTCCCCACGCAGCGGTTATAGACCATGTCATTCAGGCCTTCGCTCGAGTGGTTGGTCGCACCGACAGGGCAAACCACTTCGCATGGAGCGTTCTCGCATTGCTGGCAGGGCACGGGCTGGAAGAAAGCTTTCGGATTATCGCGGTCGTGGGCTTCCTGATCCGGATATTGATAATAAGTATCGATGCGAATCCAGTGCATGTGCCGGCCGATGGCGCATTGCTCCTTACCGACAACAGCAATATTGTTTTCCGACTGGCACGCGATCATGCAGTTGTTGCAGCCTACGCACGAGTTGAGATCGATCGCCATGCCCCAGGCATAGGCCTCTTCTTTGTAAGGATAGGGTTGGTAAAGCGTGAGGCCCGGCGCTGGATCTTCGTCCATTTTCTTCGCAAAGTCAGGATCCTTCCGATATTCCTCCAGCGCGGTTTCTCGAACCAGAGGACGATGGCCGCCATCCGGCGTATCCATCCACTGATAACCCTGCGTGGAAGCAAGGTTGTAGGTGTCGCCGGTTTTTCGGATCTGCAATCCCGATGCAAACCACGGCGCTGCTGTCGTGCGCAGCGGATAAGCATCGAAGCCCTGTGCCGTTCCTACGCGCCCTGCGCGTTTGCGTCCGTAACCGAGAAAGACGGTAACTGAATTATCAGGATGGCCTACTTGAACCCAAACTGGGCCCTTGACTTTCTTCCCGTTCAGTTCAAGTTCGACGACATCGCAAGTCTTGACCTGCAGCCGCTCCGCCATCTTGGGACCAATGAGCACAGCATTGTCCCAAGTAAGCTTGGTCATCGGCTTGGGAAGTTCCTGCAGCCAGCCGTTGTTGGAGAATTGTCCGTCGTAGATGCTGGGGTCGCGGCGGATGTTGAGCTCGATAGAGCTGGGATCGTAAGTCCCCGATCCCGCATTTACGCCCGTCCTCGGCGTGACGAGTCTCGGCGGGAATGAGGTTCCTTCAATCCAGCCATCATGCAACGACCTGCGCCAGAAAGCTTCAAAATCCTCGCCAGTGTGCTGCCTCTGCCAGTAGGCGCGGATCAGATCGTAGCCTGCGGCATCGGATTGACCTGAGAGAAGTGCGACGAACTCAACCGGACTCTTGCCGTTATAGAGCGGGGCAATCAACGGCTGAATGATGCTGACTGTCCCGTCATAAGCCCGAGCGTCGCCCCAAGCTTCAAGTTCGTGCGACTGATTAACGTGCCAGTGACAGAGTTCTGCGGTCTCGTTCTGGTAGAGACCGAGATGTACGCGTAGAGGAGCTCTGTTGGTCTTGAGGACGTTCGCGAAATCGAGGTCTGCGGGCGCATCGTAAGCTGGATTACCGCCGAGAATGACGAGCAAATCAACCTTTCCCGCGTTGATGTCCGAAGTAAGATCTCTGATGGACTCGGCTTGATTGACGGGGTTCGCATCAACGGAGTCGGTGTAGAAAACGGTTTTGCCGACATTCCCGAGCGTGCGGTTTATCGAGTGGGCAAGAAGATGCACATCAGGCGCTTGGTGGTCGCCGACGACTACAACGCTCGAGCCGCCGTGAGCATGAAGCTCGGAGAGAACAGCATCGGTCCATTTTTTTGTTTTATCGGAAAGGCCTTCCCCAACCTGCTCCTCAGAGCGTCGATCAACCGGCGTGCCGAACATCAGGTACGCAAGATTTGGAGTTTGGCTCGCTCGCACGGACACCCGATGATCCGCCTTTGCTCCCGTCGTAGTCGGCGTGCTCTCGATCACGTACAGCCGGTTCATGTTGCCGTCGGGATTGCGGCGTTTGGCGAAGTCGCGGATGTAGCGCACATTTCCCGGAAACCCCGCATACAGAAAGTCCGCGTCGAGCGAGACAATGACGTCGGCCTTTTCGAAATCGTAGCGGGTCTCAACCGGTTGGCCGAAGGCCATCTTCGCGCCTTCGAGTACGTTGTCACGATTCACCGGCTCATACACATGCCACTTGGCCTGCGGATAAATCTTCAGGAAATTGCGCAGCTGATCGGCCAGCGTGGGCGAAGAAATGGTCGGCGTAAGGATGCGAATGCCCGCGCCCTGCAAGGCCTTTTGTGCACTCAATGGCCCACGAATCGCGGTAACAAAGCTTTGCCACGACCGCTGATCGCCCATCGAGACCACGCTCTGCGAGCGGTCCGGATCGTACATGCCAAGAATCGACGCCTGGGCAAAAATATCGGTGCCGCCTAATGACGCGGGATGCTGTTCGTTGCCTTCAATCTTCGTCGGGCGTCCGAGATGGCTCTCCACCAGCAGCGGGCTGGCGTATCCGCCGAGCGTCATTGCGGTGGCGTAGAACATCGGCCGCCCGGGAACCACTTCTTCTGGCTGCCGGACATAAGGAACGATGGGTTCGAGGGGCAGACGCACGCAGCCCGTCATGCCGGCTAGCGCCATGGACGCGCCCATCACCTGAAGAAAGCCGCGGCGCGAAACAGAGTCGACCCACTCGGATGCGCCCTTGGGAAACTCACGGTGCAACGCTTCCCGAAAATCAGCGCTGCCAGCCAGTTCTTCCAGGCTGCGCCAGTATTCTGGACCGGCCTTCTGATCCGCGGCCGCTTCGATTTGCGCACGGACGGAATCGAGATCCAGCTTGCCCTTCTTGCTGGGGCAAACCTCTTCGCGCTGAGCGCGACCGTCTTGTTCTTCGTTCTTCATTGTTTGCAGATCACTGTTTGCAGATCACTCTTATACGCACTGTCATCCTGAGCGAAGCATGAATTCGCATAGCGAATTCATGCGCAGTCGAAGGATCCCTATGCCCTCAAACTGTCCACTCCGTCTCAAGGCATTCTTTCTGTGTCGCTGCGAGAACTCTGGCATCCGCAGCAGAGCTGCCCGCCTTCGCGGGACCGTCGACTCCAAATTTGCTTCGCTTCGTGAAGCAAATTCTCCGCTCAGGATGACAAGCTCTCATAGTCAGGCTTTCCTCATCGGTGACACGTGTTGCAACTGGTAATGTCGCGCACGTTGCGGACGTTATATTTTTTTACCAGTGCCGTACCCAGGCCGGTCTGATCCGTATAGCTCTGCCCATCCACTACAACTGGATGCGCACTTGTGGGCGGTTGGTAACGCATATTGAAAACCTGATCGCGCGGGCGGAGATTATTCTCCGGCGCGCGATGGCAGCCTAAACACCATTCCATCTGCAACGATTCCTGCTGGTACATGAGCGGCATCTGGTCGACCGGACCGTGGCAGGTATTGCATCCCACGCCCTTATTCACGTGAATGCTGTGGTTAAAGAAAACGAAATCGGGAAGCTGGTTCACCCGCGTCCATTGCAGAGACTGGCCGGAGCGGTAGCTGGCGCGGACAGGCTCCAGAAGCTGGGCATTCGTCCAGATCTGCGAGTGGCAGTTCATGCAAGTCTTGGTGGGAGGAATGCCGGCGAAACTCGAGGTTTCTACCGTGGTGTGACAATAGCGGCAGTCAATGCCCAGTCCCGCAACGTGGTGCTGGTGGCTGAACGGCACCGGCTGCGGCTTGCGCACTCCAGCGTAAGTGACGTACGGCGAACCCTGAACTTCGTACGCGACCAACCCGAGCGCGGCAATGACGAAGACCGCGCCAAAAATCGTGGCCCGGGAAAGGGTGTTCGCACTGCGATGAAAAATCTGCGACATGCTTACGTACGAGTTTTAAAAATACGACCGAGACCCAGCAGACTTCAGTTCTGGAAGCTTATTGGTTACGACGCGAAGGAAAATACCCACATATTTTTTCGCGTCAGTTAGGAGAACTGGGAATTATAAATATTTCGCGCGAACTTGTCGCGTGCTTCACCAAGAAATTCGTAACAATATCTCAAATTGAACCTGGGCGAAAATAATGTTGTGTTTGTAAACATCTAACGCCTCCTTTGAATCCCTAGCGCAGGTTCATCACCAACAGCTTCGGCTCGGTCATTTCCTCAATCGCGTAGCGCAGGCCCTCGCGGCCGAGGCCAGAATCTTTTATCCCGCCGTACGGCATCTGGTCGATGCGGAAGGAAGGGATATCGCCTGCGATCAGCGCGCCCACTTCGAGTTCGTCGTAGGCCTGGAAGAGCAGCTTCACATCGCGGGTGAACAATCCTGCCTGTAGGCCATAATTCGAGTTGTTGATTCGCCGCAATGCCTCGTCAAAATTTTGGTACGGTTCCACGGTGACGACGGGACCAAAAATTTCCTGACAGTTCACTTTCATGTCTGGCTTGGTGCCGGTGAGCACTGTCGGATTAACGATCGATCCATCGCGCCCACCCCCGCACAACAAGCGCGCTCCCGAGCGAACTGCCTCTTCGATCCAGCCGGTTACGCGAACGGCATCGCTCTCGCGGATCACCGGACCCACGTCGGTCGATTCTTCCATGGGGTCGCCGGTCTTTAGCTTCCTGACGCCGTCGACCAGCAGATCGGTGAACCGGCCATACACCGACTGCTCCACCAGAATGCGCTGCACGGAAATACAGGTTTGCCCGGCATAGCCGAAACCTCCGGTAACGCAGCGGTCCGCCGCGTAGACGAGATCGGCGTCGCTGTGCACGATGGCGCCGGCATTGCCACCGAGTTCTAAAGCGACCTTCTTCTTGCCGGCGCGGCGCTTGATGTCCCAGCCCACGGGCACGCTGCCGGTAAAGCTGATCAGCTTGATGCGCTCGTCGGTGACCAGCAGGCCGGCGTCTTCGTTAGAGAGTGGCAGTACATTGAGGCCGCCATCCGGCCAACCAGCTTGCTGAATGCACTCCGCCAGCAGCAGCGCGCAGAGCGGGGTTTGCGGCGCCGGCTTCAACACCATGGAACAACCGGATGCAATCGCAGGCGCGACTTTATGCGCGACGAGGTGCAGTGGAAAATTAAACGGAGTGATGCCCGCGATCGGGCCGAGAGGATAGCGCTTCACGATGCCCCAGCGTCCGGCGGTAAACTCCTGCCAATCGAGGGGGAGGTATTCTCCGTAGATGCGCGTCGCCTCCTCCGCGGCAACATTGAAGATGAATACGGCTCGGTCCACTTCAATGCGAGCCAGCTTGATGGGCTTGCCCGCCTCCTGCACGATGGTGCGGGCAAATTCTTCGCGGCGTTCGGCAATGGCCG
>DATEQW010000017.1:0-9863 GCA_035272245.1 Candidatus Sulfotelmatobacter sp.
GCATTTCCACACGCGCAATGCACGCGAACTTCGTTATAAGCGGGATGAATGGCTGCTTTCATGGCGTTTCAGACCTCGATTCGAATCATTAGATTCTACCGGAATCGCCCTGGATTCAGCAAACCGGCCCGCCCGGCCAACCCTTTTCAGAATCGGAATAAATACGACACTTTCACGAAAAATTGCCGACTGTCGTTGATGTATCCCTTCGCCGTGTATAGCCCCGCCGCACCCTCGGGACCCGGCGTAAATTCGTGATCCAGATTCTGCAGGTCGCTGTTGTACCCGACATAAATCGCGGTCCCCGGATGCACCAGATACGTGAGCAGGATATCCGCATTGAACTCCTTCTCCGTTGGCAAATAGGTGTACGGATAAACCGAGTTGCCGGGCGTGTTGGCCAGCAATCCGTTGTACTGCAGAATCACGCGCAGCGAGAGTTGCGGTGTGAACTGCCAATTCCATTTACTGCGCACAATGTGGTCGTTGAAAATGCCTTGCCCAATGTGGCTGCCGGGCATCTGTGAGAGCGCCAGAGCGTAAGTGCTCCCGGTGGTCCGCAGGCGCTCGAAGAGATACGAATTCTCAATCTTCAAGGGCTTCATGGGACGCAGCGTCAGCGTCCCCGTCGCCGTATCCTGGCGCGCCAGAAATGGCTGGTTCAAAGGCGCCGGGGCGGTCGGCGACGCCACGAAGTTCGCCCCATCTCCCCAGTGATAACTCGCACCCACCGTAACCTTCGGCAAAATGCTGGTCTGCACCGACGCGCCGCTATTGTGTTCATGATAATCCTGGTTCGCAATCGGAGGCTGGCACGAGAACCCGAGAAAACAGAAATCCTGCGGCCGCAGGCGCTCCCTCAATTCCTCGTAGGGAAACAGATAGATAAAGGTTTGACCGCGCCCCTGGATCGCGAGATACGGCTGGTAATCCGTGTCGAGGCGATTGCCTTCGTGATCGAAGACGTAGCGCTGGTTCAGCGAAGGGCCCCAGTCAACGATCCAGCCTTTCTTCGGGCGGAAGCGGTACCCAACCACTTGATAGAGTTCGCGAATATCAACGCGGTTCACGAAGCCCGGCACGGTTACAAATCCCGGGCTGATGTCGTCGTAAATTCCCTCGTAGGAAAAATGCAGACCATCGCGCTTCAGGTCGAGCTTGTCCGCCGGACCAGCGTAGTGATTATTATCTCCAGCATTGCCCGAACCGAAGGGATACAGGTTATATTCGCAAGTCGTCTCTAGATTGCCCGTGTTCAGGCCCTGCAAGTTGCTCGAACTCGCCACGGCCTGCCCATCCAAAGACCAGTTGGCGTTGAACTTCAGCCGCGTATCGACTCCTCCGACGCGGTTGTACTCCCCGGTTGTCGGACACTCCCAGTCGGTGTAAACCGCACCCACACTCGATTCCTTCGAGATGTCTCGGCTCACGCGCGCAATCGTGAAGTACGAACGAATCCCAGAGAGACTGTTCGAACAAATTGGCGACGTAGCCGGGCAGTAGTCTGGCACCGCAAGTCCCGGTGCGCGATCATCGGTGGCCATCAAGCCCACGGAATACGGTCCTTCTTTTCCCGTCAGGCGTATTCCTGCCGAGGGGTCCTGAATATTCCGCGTGAAAAATAAATCGAGCGGCGTGCGAAAGTAATCCTCGTTCTCCAGGAAGAATGGACGCTTCTCGGGAAAGTACACCTCGAAGCGCTGGTTCACTGTGATCTGCGGATCCTCCGACTCCACCTGGCTGAAGTCCGGATTGGCGGTCAGATCCAAAACAAAGTGGTCGTGGATGACGAACTTCGCGTCCATGCCAGCCTGCCCCTGGGCAACCGCATTTTGAAAATATGGATTGTAAGGATCGCGCTGGTCGAGCGCGCGGAAGCCGCGCATGATGCCATAGGGGATCAGGTCGATGCTGCGCCCCGGCGAGATTCCTTCCAGCCCATAGAGCGTCGCGGCCTGTCCCAGCCTGCCCGCCATCTTGTAAGAAACCTGCGGCCAAAACGAGTCTTCGTTCTTGCGAACGATTCCGCGATACAAAATGATTCCCCACTCCTGCTCTCTCGTCGAAGGAAATCGCAGGCTCTTGAATGGAATGGCCATCCAGACCACGAAGCCACGGCTGGTCACCTTGCCTTTGGAATCCCAGACCGTGTCGAACGACGTGTCAAAATTTCCCGCGATCTCTTCGCGCGTGGCCTCGCTCCAGATCGCATCCCACTGCACGCCCAGGGGAGTGGTCTGGAAGGCGTAAGCCCTCCGGCGATCGTGAAACGTATCGAGCATGATTTCCACGTTGTCATCGTCGTAAATATCTTCGCGCCGCGACATCCGCGCCCGCACTTTTTTCGGATCGTCGAAGCAGACGAATACTACGTAAAGATTTTTCTGGTCATAGCCGAGATAAGCGGCGGTCTCTTCCGAAACTTTCTCGCCATCATGCGGATTGCGTTGCACAAAGCCTGTGACCTTCGCCATCCGGAGAGCCGTCTCGCCCTGCGGCTTCATGGCGAGAAAATCCTCCAGCACCGGCGCTCGGGACAATCGTGGAATGGTCAGTGCAGGAGGCGCGATGTCGGCCCTCGCCGCGGGGCGTACTTCCGGATTCTTGATGCTGGGTTCCGGCTCCTGGGCCGATGGCGGAGGATTTTCCGGGGAAGGCGGAGGCTTCTCTCCCGGCGGAGCCGGATTGGCCTCCGGAGGTGGAGGAGGATTCTGCGGCGTGGTCTGGGTATTTTGTCCGGCCGCATTCTGCGGCGCTGCAATCGCTCCACGAACCGATGCATCCGCCTGCGGTAGCGGCGAGCACCATCCACATTCCACCAAGGCCAGCAGCATCAGCACTGCCGCTGGCGGGAATCGTACACACCATTTGACTGGTAAGCCTGGAAATCGCCCCGACCGCAAAGTGCCCTCGCCTCTCTCGATGACCGCGCGAAGAGGAATCAAGCAAGATACACTATGAACGCGTCTCACAGAACAGGAAACGATTGTTGTAAGGTTTTGCGAACACGCGGATTACTGCTGCGGTGATCTCCAACCTGCGATTTTTCGAATGGTCCGCTAAGAACGCCGCTAGAACAGCGAGCTCTGCCTGCGGCTCGGCGTGATATTGAAATGCTCGTATGCCAACTGAGTAGCCACTCGCCCGCGCGGCGTGCGGTTCAAGAATCCGATCTGCATCAGGAACGGTTCGTAAACTTCTTCAATCGCGTCCGGTTCTTCGGCGAGCACTGCGGCCAGCGTATTCAACCCCACCGGACCGCCCTGGTATTTCTCAATAATCGTAAGCAGCAGCTTGCGGTCGACTTCGTCAAAGCCGTACTTATCTACTTCCAGCATCTGCAGTGCGGCCTGCGCCGTGGGTAAATCGATCTTGCCCGCCCCGCGCACTTGCGCGTAGTCTCGCACCCGGCGCAACAATCGGTTCGCAATGCGCGGCGTCCCGCGCGACCGGCTGGCAATCTCGATCGCTCCCGCGTCATCCACCTGCACGCCCAGGATTTCCGCCGACCGCTCCACGATCACCCGCAAATCTTCCGGAGTATAGAACTCCAGCCGCAGCACAATTCCAAACCGCGACCGCAGCGGCGCTGAAATCAATCCCGCCCGCGTCGTAGCCCCCACAAAGGTAAACGGCTTCACTTCCAGCGTATGCGTCCGCGCCGAAGGCCCTTGCCCAATAATGATGTCCAGTTTGTAATCTTCCAGCGCCGAGTACAGCAGCTCTTCCAGCACCGGCTGCAGTCGGTGAATCTCATCAATGAACAGGACTTGCCGGTCCTGCATGTTGGTGATGATCGCCGTCAGATCGCCCTTGATCTGCAGCAAGGGCGCCGCCGTCGGCTGGAAGTGCACTCCCAGCTCGTTGGCAATGATGTTGGCGAGCGTCGTCTTCCCCAGCCCCGGTGGCCCATACAGCAGCACGTGATCCATGGCCTCGCCACGCGAGCGCGCCGCCTCGATCGCCACCGCCAGATTTTCTTTGACCTTGGCCTGCCCGATAAACTCGCCCAGCCGTTGCGGCCGCAGCTTTAACTCGAACGAAGAATCGTCCTCCACCGGCGCAGCCGAGACCAGCCGCTCGGGATTGTAATTCAGATTGTTCTTGGCGGTGGCCACTGGCCGGATGTTACCACGAACCGTGCAGGAGAACTTCGCCTCTCACTTCGGATACCAATCCAGCACCCGCACCTCAATCCCGGTCCCTTCCAACCCTTTCTGAAACACAGCAAGATCCGATCCGCGATAGTGATAAGGAATTACGATCTTCGGATGAAAAGCCTTTACCGCGTCGGCGGCCTCTTCCGGCGGCATGGTGTAGGGCAGGTTCATGCACACAAACGCCACATCGATGTTCTTCAGCACCCGCATCTCCGGAACGCCCTCGGTATCGCCGGAGAAATAAAACCGCTTCCCGCCATAAGTGAGGACGTAACCATTTCCCCGTCCCTTGTCGTGAAAAAACTTTCCCGGCTCCGGCCCGCGCTTCAGGTTGTATGCGGCAATCGCCTCAATCGTCCATCCCTGCCAGGTTTTCGTTTCTCCATTAGCGATCGGCTTGGCGCTGGTGACGGTTGCAACCACCGCCGGCGCCGCCAGAATCTCCGTGTCGCCCTTGCTAATCTGCTTGATCGACTCGGGATCCATGTGGTCCTGGTGAATATCAGTGATCAGAATGAGGTCCGCTTTCGGAAGCCCAGACAATTTCGCAGGCTTGGCCGGATCGAGATAAATCGTCTTCCCTCCCGCCTCAATCAACGTGCTCGCATGATAGATCGGCGTGATCTTCACCGGCCCGGCGGACGTGGAAAACACCTGCGTCTCGGCGGCATTCGCGACCGACGCCGGGAAGAAAACCGCCAAAGAAGACAACAATAGGAGAAGAATCGATAGCCGTTTCATTGATGACCTCATGTCCCAAGCTCAGTTTGGAGTTTGGTGGTGGTGCAGTTTTGAAAACTTAGCAATCTTAATCTATCTGCGTCATCCCGAAGTCCCGTGTTTTCACGAGCGGGACGAGGGATCTCCCTATGCACACACGTTTGGGCCAAACTATAAGTGTTTGGCATTGTGACACATAATGTGTCACAATGTTACATGCCTTCGGTAAATCTACGCCAACTCCGTGACACCCGCCGCCTCAAGGCCTGGCTGCGTGCCGGAAACACCGTCGAACTCCGCGAGCGCGACCGCGTTATCGCCAAAATTGTGCCGGAAAGTGAACCGCCCAAAAAGGCGGTGAAGTGGCCCGACTTTAAAGCCCGTCGCAAAGCCATGTTCGGTGACCGCATCTTCCCCAACGTCATTTTGGAAGATCGGGGTCGCTATTGACGACCTACGCTGACACCAGCTTTCTGGCTTCGCTCTATCTCGGAGACAGCCATTCTCATACTGCCGACGAAATGCTGCGCGCCTCGACCGAGTGCTTCCTGACTCCGCTTCATAGGGCCGAGTGGTTCCACGCCATCGCGCAGCACGTTTTTCGCGGCGCCATCACGGAAATGAAGGCTGGAGAACTGCATTCGCTCTTTGAGCGGGACACCAAGACTGGGCCGTGGCGAGAAGTGACCTTCCCTGAAAACGCCTTTGTCCTTTGTGCCAACCTAGCCCGACGCCATGGCCCGAAATTCGGCATGCGCACACTCGACACTCTCCATGTCGCTTGCGCGCTGGAGCTCAAAGCGGAACGATTCTGGACATTCGACGAGCGACAGGCGAAGCTGGCGAAGTCTGCGGGATTGAAGAGCTAAGCAGACCGTTCAATCGCGGCTGGGCGGTTTTGCGTAGGCTGTGGCTCGATCCTGTGCAGATCCCGACGTAGCGACAACTCGACAAAGGTTCGAGAAGTGCGTGTGAAAGAGAGCCCATCCAATAATGGCCAGTTGCGAGCGCGTTGCACAAACCATACGGAACGTCCGATCGCCTAGAGATTCCACTGAAGCACCATCGTCGGCGAGACGGTCGAGACAATACTGCTTCTTCTCGTGCGGCACGTATTCAGGGAACTCAATCGTGAAGGATGATGGCTCCATCGAGCACCGGTAATAATCTAGTCTTCCTCTTCCTTCACGTCGCCCCGCGCCGCCTTCGCCTTCTCAATAATCTTCTCCTGCAGCTGTCCCGGCACCGTGTCGTAATGATGCATCTCCATATTGAACGAACCGCGCCCCTGCGTCATTGAAGTGAGATCGACACCATAGGTCAGCATCTCCGCCATCGGCACTTCAGCCTTCACCACAGTGTTGCCAGCCTTGTTATCCATGCCCTGTATGCGTCCGCGCCGGCTGTTCAGGTCGCCCATAATCGACCCCGCAAACTCGTCCGGCACTGTGATCTCAACCGTCATCACCGGCTCCAGGATTGTTGGCTTCGCCTGCTCCATTGCCTTGCGGAAGGCAATGCGCCCCGCCATCTGGAACGACATATCGTTCGAGTCGACATCGTGATACGACCCGTCATATAAAATCACACGAAAATCCACCACCGGATATCCCGCCAGATAACCGCGCGCCGCCGCATCCTTGATTCCTTTTTCGATGGCGGGAATATAGTTCTTGGGAATTGCGCCGCCGAAAATATCGTTCACAAACTCAAACTGTCCGCCGCGGGGCATGGGCTCCATCTTGATCTTGCAATCCCCGTACTGCCCGTGCCCGCCCGTCTGCTTCTTATGCCGCCCCTGGACATCCGCTTTTCCCCGAATCGTCTCGCGGTAAGGCACCTTGGGGGCTTTCAAAATCACTTCCGTGTGATACCGCTTCTTCAGTTTCGACACGATCACTTCAATATGCTGCTGCCCTGTACCCGCGATCAGAAATTCCTGCGTCTGCGGATCGCGGAAGAATCGCAGCATTGCATCCTCTTCGATCAGCTTGTGGATCCCCGGCCCCAGCTTGTCTTCATCGGCGCGGCTCTTGGGTTCGATGGCAAACGTAATCGCCGGCTCTGGCAGCTTCACTCGCGGATACAGAATCGGCGCCGCTTTGTCTCCCAGCGTGTCGCCGGTCAGCGTGTCTTTCAATTTCGCTACCGCGCCAATATCTCCAGCATGCAACTCCGTTACCGGCACCGCTGTCTTCCCCTGCATGATGGAAATATGCGACAGCTTCTCGGCCGACCCGCGCGAGAAGTTCTGCACCGTCGCTTCATTCTTCAGCACGCCGGAGAAAACTTTGAAATAAGAAATTCTTCCCGCAAACGCATCCGAAATCGTTTTGAACACATACAGCGACATCGGCTCCGCATCGGTTTCATGCCGCTTCGGCGCGTCTCCGTTCCCTGAAGCCGCCGGCTCGCCCTGCACCCACTCATGCTCGGAAGGCGCCGGAGTGTAGTCCACAATGAAATCCATCACCCGGTCCGCGCCAATGTTCCCCAGCCCCGACGCAAATACCACGGGGAAAAGTTTGTCCTCGCGAATTGCATTGTGCAGCGCGGGAATCAGATCTTCCTCCGGCAGCGTCCCCGCCTCGAAGAACTTCTCCATTAACTTGTCATCGCCCTCGGCCACCAGTTCCACCAGTTGCTCGTGCGACTCCTGCACCTGCGCCCTCATGTTGGCCGGAATCTCCGTCTCTTTCCCTTTGCCGTTTCCACCCAGTTCGTAGGTGTAGGCCTTCATCCGCACCAGGTCGACCACGCCCGTCAAATTCTTTTCGCTGCCAATCGGCAGCTCGATCGGAATCACATTCCGTCCAAACGCGTTGATCAGCGACTCCAGCACCCGCTCCGCATTCGCCCGGTCGCGGTCCATGCGATTCACCACAATCAGCCGAGGCGTCTTATATTCCTCGCAATCGTTCCAAACCCGCTGCGTCACCACTTCCACTCCGGCCACTCCGTCCACCACCACAATCGCCGCATCCACCACGGGCAGCACCATCCGCGCTTCATGGACGAACATATTGAACCCTGGCGTATCGATCACATTGATCTTCGTCTTGCCCCACTCCACGTACGCCGCCGACGCCGCAATCGACATCTTGCGCGCGATCTCTTCTTCGTCGTAATCGGTGGTCGACGACCCGTCGTCCACCCGCCCCAGCCGCGGCGTTGCCCCCGCGGTATAAAGCATGGCCGAGAGCAGCGAGGTTTTCCCCGCATGCCCGTGCCCTACAATCGCAACATTACGAATATTTTCTCCGGTATAAACTTTCACGAGTAGGCTCCTTCGCAGGCGTGCAGACAGAGAAGGCCCAGAAGAGATCAGCGCAGTAGACAGGCCAGCCCAACATCACCCGCCAAAACTTAGGATGCTACCACGCGGGAAGCGGAAGCCTCAACCTGCGGCCGCCAGTGCAAAGATCTGGCCGCCGTTGTATGATCCCTTCGCCATGTTAGGCAACCGCACCAACGAGCAGTGGATCGCGCAATATTCCTCCAGCCACCAGCACCCGGTGAACCGAGCCTGCCACACGCTTGGCATTCCGACCATCCTGCTCTCCGTCCTGATTTTTCTCGGCAGTATTTTTATCCATGGCCTGTGGCCTTATGCACTCGCGCTGTTTGTCCTGGGATGGATTTTTCAATTCGTCGGTCATGCCTTCGAGGGCAAGCCGCCGGAGTTTTTCAGCGACTGGCGATTCCTCTTCGTCGGTGTCCGCTGGTGGTGGGCCAAGATTCACGGCAAAGCCTGATCCTTCGGTCCCAGGAACGCTGCGCCGGATGAAAGGAGCCTTGGGGCGGATGAAACAAAAGTCCGCGCGACCGTGGAAGAGCGGCGCTTCAGCGCCGCGTAGACCATCCAAGGGATCCCAGGCTTTAGCCCCTATGGTCGCGCCCGAAGCCCGAACTCCGATCCGCCAACCTTAACTAACTCCGCATCATCGAAGGAACCCGCCATGTTTCCTCAACTCGCCCGCTTCACCGATCTCGGCTTGCTGCTCCTCCGCCTGATGGTCGGCCTGGTCTTCGCCACCAGCGGCTACAGCCATCTTAAAGATCCCACGGCCCGCGCCAAGAGCATCGAAATGAGCAAGGGCTTCACCATCTTTCTCGGCATCGCCGAAGTTGCTGGAGGTCTGGGTGTGGCCTTCGGAGTGTTGACCCAGCTGGCTGCCTTCGGTCTCATCCTCATCATGTTCGGCGCGATCCAGAAAAAGATTTTCGCCTGGCACACCGGCTTTTGGGGCGAGAAAGGCTCAGGCTGGCACTACGACCTCATGTTCGTCCTGATGAACCTGGTCATCGCTTTCACCGACGGTGGCGCTTACGTTCTGATGCGGTAGCCGTCTATTACCCATCGTTCGGTTGCGGCCGTTTGCGATTCTGTTCTATGCTAGCGGCACTTGGGGTTCGGATTCAGACAGAAAGCCATGCACCGCCTGACTGCCAGATTTCTGTTGCTGTTCGCGCTCGTGGGAAGCCTCGCGCCTATAGCTTTGGCTGCTACCGCGCCTCCGCCGCATGCCTGCTGCTTCCGCAAGGGCGTTCACCATTGCCACAATTCGCTGGCTTCGGAGTCTGACCAGCCCATAATCCAGGACGCCAGTTGCTGTCATGGGGATTGCGCCCGCGCCGTCACCACCGCGCAGTGGGCCCACCCCCAACCGAAACTCGCAGCCTTTTTCCTGCAAGCCAACAATGTGCGTCTAGCCGCATCCCGGCCGCACTCCCCGACCGCTGCCTCCGTCGAATTCCAGTCCACTCGCGCCCCGCCCGCCTGCTGAACACTGCCTCCAGCTTCACTTAATCCATTTACTTGGCGCGACGCGTGTTTCTTACGAACGTGTCGCTGCGCGTCGCGAACTGTCTGAGTAGCCACTAGCCTGCGCAGCAGCTCCCTCGGAAGCTGCGCCGCGAACAGTTCCACGGAGACATTTCTTATGAGGCAAGTTTTCAACTGGACCGCCGTCATTTTCTTCT
>DATEQW010000018.1:0-20191 GCA_035272245.1 Candidatus Sulfotelmatobacter sp.
ACCCGGAACAGTCAGGTTGTCCGAACAGGCTCTTTGCGACCTCAGAACTTTGCCTGGAGTTCCGGCCCTGATCATTCAAAACGGAAGAAGGACTTCATTTGCAAAAACGCTTCTACATACTTTTCGTGGCCCGGGGAGACGACGGCCAGTTACGCAAGATCTCTATCCCAGTCCATTATTTGTATGTATTTGTAGTCGGCGCGGCCATCGGTTTCCTCAGCCTGACGGGTATCGCCAGTTCCTACACCCGCATGCTCATGAAGGTTTCCCGCTATAACGAGCTGCGCACCGAAAAAGAGCAGCTGAAGGATCGTTATTCGAAGCTGGAAGAGGTTGCCAAGCAGCGCGACGTTCAGGTCGCATCCCTGGGTTCCATCGCTAGTGAGGTTTCGGCTCTTTATGGATTGAAATCGCAGCCGACGCTGGTTACGGCGTCGCAGCAGCAGATTCAGGATGCCGACGTCAGCTCTTCACTAGATCAACTGAGCGCCCTGCGTTCTTCGGCTCTTACTGGCGATGCCACGGTAGGCATCAGCCTGGGAATGACTCGTAACGCCACCACAGCCGACTGGTATCGCGCCAACGCCGCTCCGAATCTCTGGCCGGTTGAAGGCCAAGTTACGGGCAGCTTTGGTGAGCGTATCGATCCATTCAACGGTGAGGGCGCGTTTCACAGCGGAGTGGATATCAGCAGCAATTACGGTCACCCGATTATTGCCCCGGCCGATGGTGTGGTCACATTCGCGGATTTCATGGGCGGCTACGGCAAGGCCCTCATGATCGATCACGGCCACGGCATCTCTACCCGTTACGGGCATCTTTCCGGCTTCGCCGTCACGCCCGGTCAGCACGTCCATCGCGGCGATACCATCGGCTATGTCGGCCTCAGCGGCCGTTCCACCGGGCCGCACCTCCACTACGAAGTTCGCATCAACGACACGCCGGTTAATCCTTATAAATATCTTCGTCTTACGGTCGCCCAAAGCGGCGGTTTCCAGACCGGCGGCTAGCACTCCACTTCTCCCTTGCGCTGTTTGCCCCTGCTAGTCTAGGTTCATCCATAACATGGTCAGCTTCTTCCACTCCGTGCGAGAGGATGTTGCGGCAGTATTCGAGTCGGATCCGGCCGCTCGCTCCTACTTCGAAGTGCTGATCTGCTACCCCGGCCTACACGCGGTGTGGGCGCATCACCTGAGCCACTGGTTGTGGCGCCACGGCATGCGCTTTCTGGCAAGGTTCGTTTCCCAGATAGCCCGCTTCTTTACCGGAATCGAGATTCATCCCGGCGCGGAGATTGGACGGCGTTTGTTTATCGACCACGGCATGGGCACCGTGATAGGTGAAACCGCCATCGTGGGCGACGATGTCACGCTTTATCAGGGCGTGACGCTGGGCGGGACCGGCAAAGAGAAGGGCAAGCGCCATCCGACGCTGGGAAACAATATTTCGATTGGCTCTGGCGCAAAGCTGCTGGGCAACATCACGATTGGAGACAACTGCCGCGTAGGGGCAGGCTCGGTCGTTCTTCGCAATGTGCCGCCAAATTCCACGATTGTGGGGGTGCCCGGACACATCGTTCTGCGCGACGGGAAACGCGTGGTTATCACCGATCCCAAAGACATCCGCGATCCCTTGTCGGATGTGATTATCAAATTAGCCACGGAAGTACACGAATTGCGGGAGCGGTTTCAGCAACACACCCACGAAATGCTGGGCGCCGAGCCTTGCCTCGCCATCGATGAGGAGACTCCGACTCAGAACATCTCTCCCCAGGAGCTTTTCCAGGACGACTATCAGGACTACCAGATCTGAAATGCAGTGGCCAGCGACTAGTGGCCGGTGGCCAGTCCAGCCTTGAAGGTTCCGCGTAACAACTACCGCATTTGGATTTCACTGGTCACTGGACACTAGCCACTGATCACTGCCTCAGTCCCATCCAGCTTTCCGAGACAACCAGAGAGTTCCCAGGATTGTGGGGATCGTACTTCACCGAGGTAGGCAGACCCAGCCGGCAGGAATGCAAGTTGATCCACTGACGCAAATACGTTACGTCCTGTGAACACTCGTAGGAGACGCCGGCAACGTCATACTTATAGATAAGGAACACGGCGTTGTGATGGCCGTCGGTGGGGGTCAATTCCTGCACATCGATAACTGTGCCATCCGTAATGCGGCCAATGCCGTCCAACCAGGTGCGGCGTTCGCGCTCGAGATCGGCCTCGCTCTTTGGCTTACGCCGCAAAAACGCGTAGGCGCCGAGAGCAACGGCGCTGCCCACAACCACCAATGAATAAACACGAAGTGAATCCATACCGAGGTGAGTAAAGCGGCTGCTGCCAGCTGCGTATTCGTTATCAGGATATGCCGGAAGTGCCCCGCGTGGAAGTGGTTGCGAGGTTACTCAGGTGCCAGATGGATGTGCCAGGCTGTGGAAATCTGCGCCGCGACGCGGGGAAAAGATTATTTCTGCTTACAAACGTAGTCTCTCGCGATCTCACCGAAGTCGCCTTCCGCAACTTGGCCGAATTGATCATCGCGGCGAGTCTTCTTGCTGACAATCAGTTTGCCACTGCGGTCGCGGGAGTAAAACCATTCGGAGTTCGGCACGGCGCTACCGCTGGCACAATTGAAGTGAACCCGCGCCCTCAACTCGACGAAGGGACCGCCTTGTGGGAGTTTGGCGGGCTCTTTATATTCGACGCGAATCCAGGCAGTGCGCAAGCCGTTTTTCTGCGCGGTCACGGAACTGACCAAAACCTGATCGCCTCCCGGAGTGGCCCCGATCTGTCGCCAGTCCCCTGCGGCGAAAACCACAACTCCCACCAGAAGCACCGGAGCCAATACCACGGCTACCGCAACCAGTAGGCCTTTCTTCATGGAAGACAGGGATAGAGGCATAAGCACGCCGCACACACTGTGGGCGAAAACTCGATTTCTGTCAACTCCGGCGGCCAATCTTGTGGCTGAAATCAGGTTCTGGACGCTATCGGCTACGGACCCGGAGAACGAGTCGCAAACGGCGAGCGGTCTGATATTGTTGTTTGCTGCCGGAGGTTTCAATTCTCATGGAAACTCTGCACTGCACGAACGTGGAATCAGCGATTGGGCCTTTGTTTCTGGCGGCTTCCGGCCGGGGACTCGTCGCTCTGGAATTCGACGCCCGGCTGCCGGGGCAGCAAACGATTCGTCCCAACCCGCGCCATCTTCGGGAAGAAAAAAACGCCTTCGCGTTCGAGGATTCCCTTCGCGCGCTGCGGCCTTACATCCGCGAGCTGGAAGAATACCTTGCGGGCAAGCGGCGCGAGTTCAGCTTTCCGCTCGATCTACGTGGCACGGATTTCCAGCTTGCCTGCTGGCGCGCGTTGCTGGCGATTCCCTATGGAGAGACGCGCAGCTACGCGGACATCGCCCGCGCCGTCGGCAAGCCGAAGGCATTTCGCGCTGTGGGCATGGCCAACAATCGCAATCCGATCGCGATTGTCGTTCCGTGCCATCGCGTGATTGCTTCCGACGGCACCCTCTGCGGTTACGGCGGTGGTCTCGACGTGAAGCGAAAACTGCTGGAACTGGAAGGCGCGCTGACGGGAGTACTCGCGGCATAGCCGCCTTGCGATCAGGACTTCTTGGCCACCTCGAACAACCCCGCATCTGCACTCCGCAAAGCCGGACTCTTCTATCTCGTCTTCGTGATGTTTTCCTACACGACCGGCGGGCCATTCGGACTTGAGGACATGGTGACCACCTCAGGTCCAGGCATGACGCTGATCTACCTGCTGGTGCTGCCGTTCTTCTGGTGCATTCCGGTCTCGCTGGTTTCAGCCGAGCTCACGACGGCGATGCCTGTGGAGGGCGGTTTCTACCGTTGGACACGCGCGGCTTTCGGCGACTTCTGGGGGTTTCTCGCAGGATGGTGGAACTGGTCGGCCTCGTTCCTGCTGGGCGGGGCGTATGCCGTACTCTTCACCGATTATCTGGTCTACTACTTTCCCGGCATCACGGGATGGAAACACTATCTAGTCTCTGTGGCTCTGATCGCCGTAATTACCTGGATCAACGTGCGCGGGATTCAGATGGTCGGCAAAGTCGCGACTGCGCTCGAGATATTTATCTTTGTGCCAGTCATGACCATGATTGTGATCGCGCTGATGAACTGGCATCACAATCCCTTTGTCCCATTGGTCCCACCGCATCAGCCAACGTTCAAAATCTTCGGCGTGGGATTGGCGTTGGGCCTGTGGCTGTATTCAGGTTACGAACAACTTTCGACCGTGGCGGAAGAAGTGGAGAATCCACAGCGCAACTATCCGCGCGCCCTTGCATTGGTGGTACCGCTCTCGATTGCCGCGTACTTTCTGCCTACGTTTGCCGGGTTGGCTTCGGCTGGAGAATGGCAGAATTGGCACACCGGTTTTTTTTCAGACGCCGCCAAACTGATTGGTGGACCGTGGCTGGGTACTTGGATGACGCTGGCGGCGATGGTCGGCAATGTCGCGCTGCTCAACAGCACCGTTCTTACGACGACGCGCATGCCCTTCGCCATGGCGGAAGATGGATATCTTCCCGCCGCCCTCACGCGCAGGCATGCGAGGTATGGCACGCCTTGGCCGGCCATTGTCGTATCGGCGGTCATTTACGCTGCGCTTGCGTGGCAGAGTCTTGGTCAGCTCATCTCGGTATATATATGGCTGCGTTCCGCGACCACTGTGCTCACGGTGCTGTCGGCGTGGAGGTTGAGGCGCACGCGGCCGGAGATGCACCGTGCCTTTGCCATTCCCGGCGGACGAGGGGGATTGCTTTATGTGGTGGCTGCTCCGGTGGTCATGGCGTTGGTCGCGCTACTGGGAAGCGACCGCTTCGCTTTGATCGGGGGCGTGATCGCGATGGTGCTGGGACCGTGTGTTTATTTCGCGGTTCGACGCCGATAACCATTAGCTGGCTTTTCGAAACAGGTAATTGTTGCGGGTATTGGGATGATCGTGTTGCCAGTAACGCACGAACTCAAGACCTGCGTCTTGCGCCATGGCGATGAACTCGGATGGCGCGGCAAAAAAAGATATCGCAGTGCCGGGACGCAGAACGGCCGGCTGTCCACGAAGCGCCCACCAAGTCATTCTGCGCAGCATTCCGAGCCACGGCCTCAGGCCATGTTCACGGTATAGATAACTCAGGGTTTCCCTCCGAGTGGTGAAGTGCGGAGTTGGATCGGGTTGTTGCGCGGCAGGGATTTCTCCGATGAACATACGCGCGCCGGGCTTGGCGATGCGGTGGATCTCGCGCAAGCTTGCGGGAATGTTTTCTCTGGGCACTATCAGCAGCACATTGTTGCAAACGATCACAGAGGCGCATTCATCGGGAATAGGAAGTTGATGAGTGAACCCTTGTTTGGCCTCCAGACCAAACCGGCGCAGCACAGATACTTCTTCCTCAGTCGCGAGCAAGCCAACGGCGGTCCTGGCGCCAATACGTTCCGCGATTCGAAGGAGCGTGCCGTCGCCGCAGCCGATATCTACGAGGTCATCGCCGGATTGGAGTTCAACAATCTCGGCGATCCGTTCATAGATGAGCCGCGTAATTTCTTTCTTGTCCCTGCCGCGAAGAGCGAGGTCGTGCGCGTCGCTGGCATGCTTCGCCGTCTCGCGGCAGTATTCTACGTAGTCGTCGGAGCGGGAGATCATTGAGTTGTTTACGAATGCGCGGATGTGTGGATTTTAGCTCACCCAATCCAGGAACTTGTACCACATTCCTGCGAAGGGCAGAAACCAGGGCTTGCCGTTATAGAGGCCGAGGGGCGCGCCCGGAAACGGAATGCCTACGAACGGGTTCTCAGGTTTATCGCCCGAAATTAGTTCCGCGATCTTCTGGCCTTGGTACGTAGCCATGGCGACGCCATGTCCGGCGTAGCCAACTGCGTAATAGATGCCACCGATCTGACCGGCATGCGGCATGATGTCGAAAGCGAAATCGAGTGTGCCGCCCCATACATATTCAACCTTGGCGTCTCTCAACTGAGGGTAGACGTCGATCATGCCGCGGCGCAGAATTTCGGCGCTGCTGCGAATGGTCTGATCGTTTTCGGGGAAGAATGCTGCGCGGCCACCAAACAACATGCGGCGGTCGGGAGTAAGACGGTAGTAGTAAAGATAATTCTTCGAGTCGTAGATCATGCGATTGCGCGGGCTGAGTTCGTGTGCCAGCGCTTCAGGCAGAACTTCCGTCGTGATGATGAATGAGCCGATTGGGATAAGTTTCTTTTGTAGAACAGGAGTGGCTCGGCCCGTGTACCCGCTCGTACCAACGAAGACTTCGCGCGCCCACAGCGGACCGCGTGAGGTGACAACCTTCCATCCCGATTCCCCCTGGCGGGATTCGCGCTGCAGGCCTTCCACACGCGTGTGCTCAAAAATTTCCGCGCCCGCTTTCATTGCGGCACGACCCAATCCCGCCACATACTGCGCGGGATTCAATCCGGCGCTGATCTCGTCGACCATGCCGCCGTGGTAAATCGTCGATCCTATCTCAGCACTCAATTCATTTTTCTGCACCACACGCAGTTGGTGGTTGAACTCGCGCGCGATGACTTCCGCTTGCCGCGCGTAGTCGTCAAAATGCTTCTGCTTGCAGGCGACTTCCAGGTGCCCACATCGCGAGAATTCGCACTCAATGGCTTCTTCGCGGACAATCTGCTCCACACAATCGATGGTTGCCAGCGATGCGGCGTACATCCGTTGCGTCAGTTCGCGTCCATACATGGAGATGAGCTTGTTCACCCCAAGCTTCATCCCGGTCAAAACCATGCCGCCATTACGCGAACTGGCTCCCCATCCGATGGTTTCACTTTCGAGCACGGCTAGTTTTGCGCCACGCTTGGCCAGCGTCCGGGCGGCAGAAAGACCTGTGAAACCTGCACCGATAACGGCGACATCTACACGTTCAAGAAGACGGGCAACCTCTGTTTTTGGAAATTCGGCGGTCGTGAGCCAGTAGTTGTGTTCCTGCAATGCCATGTTTATCTCTAATGCTTAATTTTTTTCTACAGTACGGCCGTTTCGTGAATCAGACGGCCTTCGGCGAAGCGGGTAAGATTTAATAACGACGCATCGATCAACTCCGTCTTCCCTGTGAGAATGAGATCGCTGAGGATTTTTCCGGTTGCGGGGGCGTGCATCACGCCATGTCCACTAAAACCGTTGGCGAGGAAAAAACCGGGCACATCGGGCGCCTCACCCAGAATTGGGTGATGGTCCGGTGTCATCTCATAGAGGCCAGCCCAGGCGCGCTTTGGGTTTACCGGAAGATTGGCGAAACAAGGCACACGGTCGGCAGCGCGGACAAGTATCTTCTCCACAAATCCCGCGTCGAAATCCATTTTGAAGCCGGGAGTCTCTTCAGGATCGTTCCAGGCAAGAAGAAATCCACGAGCCTCGGGACGAAAATGAAATCCGTTCGACATGTCGACGATCATGGGCGCGGTGTGAGGAAATTCGTCAAAGGGTTCGCTGGGAACGAGCATGCGGCGCAGCGGTTCGACCGGTAAGTCCACACCCGCGAGTTTCGCCACGCCCGCAGCCCAAGCTCCGGCGCAATTTACAACGCGACGCGTGGCCACGGAGCCGCGGGTGGTCTCAACTAATGTAATTCCTGTTGCGTCGCAAGTGAATCCGGTCGCCGACGTGTTCTTCCACAATGTTGCGCCGTGGTTGGCCGCCCAAGTCATGAATCCGTTCATGGCGCTGTAGGGATCGACGAAGCCGTCCGTCGAACAGAAACTCCCGCCGATAATGTCATCCGCGCGCAGCTGCGGAAGCATGTGCCGGATCTCATCCCCAGTAATTAGCCGAGCGTCTTTCAAACCCAGCTTCACTTGCTCGGAGTAGTTCGTCCTCAGATAAGCCATCTGTTTATACGACGTAGCGCAAAACAGGTAGCCTTGTGGCCGGTAGTCACAGGGATAACCCACACGCTCTTCGAACTCGGCGTAGAACGGAATCGAGTACAGCGACATTTGAATGCTGACCGGAGTGGAAAACTGAGCACGCACCCCGCCCATGCTCTTGCCAGTGGATCCCTTGCCCTGGGCCGATTCGCGCTCGATGACCAGAACACTGCGGCAGCCGTTCGCTGTCAGGTGATAGGCAATGCTGGAGCCAACGATTCCTCCCCCGACGATGACGACATCCGCGGTTTGCATGTGACCGGCCGATCCGGAGCGACCCAGCATTCTAGCGCACCCGGCTGCCTTGCCCTGCATTCCTTTCAGCCAGATAGACGATCTGAGGCTCTCGCGGGCCCCGGATGTACATGTACTGCGAGCAATGGTATCCGCGATGACTGGCCACCTCGGTAACTTGCTGAGGTTACCCGGGCTGCCTAATCTGGATTAGGATGCCCTTACGCTGTCTCTTATTTTCGTCCAATGAGGAGATGGTCCAGCCGATCTGGCAGGTTCTGACGGATCTCGGGATCGAGGGAGAATACTGCCGCAACGCCGTGGATGCGGTAGAGAGAGTCACGACTCAGTTGTTCCAAATCGTAATCACCGATTGGGAGGATCAGCCGGAGGCAACATTCCTGTTGAAGACGGCGAGGGACCAACGGGCGGCTCAGCGGCCGCTGACTCTGGCAATGGTGAACGAGAATGCCAGACCCGAGGCGCTACAGGCGGGAGCCAACTCGGTTCTATTGAAACCGATTCGCGTGGAGCAGGTCCGGGACACGCTGAGCACGGCGTGCGAGTTGCTGCGCGCAAAGATGCCTGCCTCCGCACCGCCTCCAGCCGAGACTTCGAGTGCGCCCCAAGTGCCGGCGGACGGTGCCATGGCCGCGTCCGCAGCGGCGGCATCCGCTTCGCCGCCGGCATCTTCTTCGCCAGCATCGGTGAGCCAGGCACCGGAGAAAGCATTTCGAGCGGGAGAATTCCTGCAATCGGGAACCACGGCACCCGGGACGCAGTTCGACACGGAATGTGATGTTCAGAAATCGCTGGACCAAGCCGCAGCCGCGGAAGTAGACGCGCTCACCGAGCTTGAACCAATGGCCTCTGCGGTAGTGGAATCTCCGGCAGCAGAGCCGGCCGATCCTCAAGCAGCGCTCACGGGCTGGGCTTCACTGCAGGAACGGCTGACGAGATCCGCGCCACCTCCGCCTGCGGATGCTTCTCCAAAAAGCGAGTTGCTATCGTATGGAGAAACTCCATCCTTCGGAGGACCGTCAGCGTCCCCGCCAGAGGACAAAAATCCGCCAACGGAGCAAGAGCAAAGGGAAGCGAGCCACGAAGCTGCACTTTTCGCGTACATTGCGGGGGAAACCAAGGAAGAGACCGAGCCAGTTCATCAGGCCAACCCGAGGCTAGCGAAACTTATTTTGGTGAGCCTGCTGGCCGCCGTGTGTGTGGGTGTGGTGGCTGTGCCCCGAACGCGCCAAGGTTTGCGAATCGTCTATCGCAGTGCAGTACGCGCAGGGGGGAGCTGGCTGAATCCTCCGCCCGCACCCGTGCCGCAGGCAGCACCGCAACACGAAAGCTTTGGTGCGGCGGGGGATGAATACAAGCTTCCCGTCGCGGCGAACATACCGGACGCGACCACGGATCCCTCGCAGATTCGGGTGCTTCCTGTAATTGACCCGACTGCGAAACCAGTGAAGCCAAACGATTCGAACAGCGCGCAGGCGGTTGCGGGTGAGAACGGGAACACGCCCGGGGACCAAGCTCCGGCTGCTCCCGCCGAGAGCGGACAGGTGCAGGCTGTGGAAAGCCCGGTCGCGGGACAGACGGCGAGCACTGAAACCGCGGCGGCGGGTGCGACAGTCGCAGCGCCCAGCAGCATTGTTCCGCCGGTTCAGTCGCCACCAAATTCCGCACCCGTTTTGCCGGCCACTCCTCAACCAACCGTGCACATCAGCCCGCCGCCGGCACCGATTTCCGCGTCGTCGCATCCCGTTCCTGCAGGGAATAATTCGGCGATTCCGTCCAGTCTACGGTCGCAGATCGCTTCCATGACGCCGGAAGCCAGCGGGGCAAAATCGGTCGAGGCGGCAATGTCGTCGATTGAGCCAGTAAACCTGCCGGAATCAGCAGCGTGGGATCTCCTGGCCCAGAAGGTTGATCCCGAATATCCAGAAGCGGCGAAACCGGGCAAGCAGGTTGGCAGCGTGGTTTTGCAGGTGTTCGTCGGACGTGACGGCACCGTCCAGGATGCGAAATTTCTCCAAGGATCGCTGGTCTTTGCGAAGGCGGCCATCGATGCCGTGAGACAGTGGCACTTCAAGCCTTATTCCTTGAATGGCCGAGCTGTTTCGGTACAGAGTTCGATCACGCTGAATTTCAAGCCGCCGGCGTAGGCCGCTGGTAACAAACGGGCGCCTGGATCGTCTGATGCCTGGAGGGAGTTGGTTTCCGGGAAGGTACGGCCGAGAGGAATAAGGGCAGCCAGCAGTCGAAAAACGGCATCTACCAGATATAATGGGAGCAGGTTGGTCAGGAAGTAACTCCTTTTCCAGAAACGAAAAATTCGATGTCCATGAAAACTAAAGCTGCGATTCTGCTGTCGTCATTTGCGGTGTTGTTGTTTGTAGTCGTAGGTTCCTTGGGCGGCGTGCACGCCTCCTCGAATGACGGTTCTTACCGGCAGATGCAGGTCTACAGCGAGGTCCTCTCGCGCGTACAGAGCGAATACGTGGAAGACCCGAACATTCCCAAAGTGACGGACGGCGCTTTGCATGGGCTGGTCGAGTCGCTGGATGCGAATTCCAGCTATCTGACGCCCGAGGCCTACAAAGCTTTGAAGGCGCACAAGGCGGAGGCCAAGGGAGAGATCGGGGCGACGGTCTCGAAGCGATTCGGCTACGCAGACGTGGTTTCGGTGCTGCCGGGGTCGCCAGCAGATAAGGCCGGAATCGAAGCGACGGACATCTTTGAATCGATCGAAGGTCAGAGCACACGCGACATGTCGCTCCCGGAGATTCGCGATGCTCTTGCCGGCACGCCGGGCTCGACGGTAAATCTGTCAGTAGTGAGAGCGCGCAAAGCGGAGCCGCAGAAGATGGTGGTCACGCGCGATGTGGTCAGCATTCCTCCGGTCTCAGACAAGATGCTTGAAGATGGCATCGGCTACGTGAAAGTGGACGCCTTGACAAAGGGCAAAGCGCAGGAGATCGCGGCGAGGATCAAGACCCTGGAAAAGTCCGGAGCGAAGAAGCTGATTCTGGACTTAAGGAACACCTCTGAAGGGGAAGAGAGCGAAGGCGTTACGACCGCGAATCTTTTTCTGAACCACGGCACAATTACTTATCTGCAAGGCCAGAAGTTTCCGCGAGAGGCGTTTAATGCGGATCCGGCCAAAGCTGTGACTTCGCTTCCCGTTGCCGTATTGGTAAACAAGGGGACAGCCGGGGCGGCTGAGATTGTGGCGGCCGCGATTCTGGAGAACGCTCGGGGCGACGTGGTGGGTGACAAGACCTTTGGCGATGGATCAGTGCAGAAAACGATTGATCTGCCGGATGGTGGAGCTCTGATTCTCTCCGTGGCGAAATACTATTCGCCGAGTGGAAACGCGATTCAGGACAAATCGGTGACGCCCAACGTGCTGGTGGCAGACGATACGGATAACGTGATCTCGGACGACGAAGATCAGGAACCGGTCACCACCGAGCCAGATGAAAAACCCAAGAATTCGCCGGATGATCAACTGCACAAAGCCGTCGAAGTGTTGAAGAGCCGAAGCAGCTAGCCAGACTGGGGATTTTTACGATTCCATCGCGCATCTTGAGATGCGCGATTCTTTTTGCCCACGGTACTATTGCCGCCTCCGCCATCTTTCGTATCCGCAGGAGCAATCACTTCCGTCTCGCGCTTGCGACTACCGGGGCAATAGGCGCCCTGCTATCCTGAACCTATCTCGCCATGAAGTCTCTTTACGAAGATCTTCCGCCGGTAGAAATTGCCGGACGGAAGTTTGTGGGCCGCGTATTGTTTGGCCTGCTGGTGCTGGTTTCCGCCTTAGTGGGAGCGACCGCCGGACTACTGCTGGTCTACACCACAGACTTGCCTCAAGTCGAAGCACTGGAGGCGTACCGGCCAAGTTCGATCACGGAGTTGTATGACGATCACGACCGCGTGATTGGATCATTTGCCCTGCAACGGAGAGTCGTAGTTGGTTACGACGATTTTCCGCCGGTGTTGCGAGAAGCACTGGTATCCATCGAAGACAAAGATTTCTACCGGCATTCCGGAATTAATTTCTGGCGCATCATTGGAGCGGCGTACCGGGATATCGAGTCCGGTGGCAGAGTTCAGGGCGCCTCAACCCTGACCATGCAATTGGCGCGCAATCTTTTTCTTTCGCCCGACCGCTCGTTCCATCGCAAAGTGCAGGAGGCAATGCTCGCCGTTCAAATTGAGCGGCGCTTCACCAAGCCACAGATTTTTACCCTTTACGCGAACCAGATATTCCTAGGCCACGGCGTATACGGCTTTGAGGCAGCATCGGAGTTTTACTTCAGTAAGCCGGCTCGAAAGCTTACGCTCACCGAAGCGACACTGCTGGCGGGTCTACCGAAGGGACCGGTAGTCTATTCGCCGATCAACCATCCCGACCGCGCGATGAAACGTCGGAACCTAGTAATTAATGCCATGCTCGAGGATGGAAAGATTACGGCCGCGCAGGCATCAGACGCCCGTTCGGCGCCGGTGGCTCTGCATCTGCTGCACGATCCCAACTCGCTGGCACCATACTTTGTGGAAGAGATACGACGATACCTGGAAAACAAGTATGGAGCCGACCAGGTGCACGAAGGGGGATTGAGGGTTTATACGTCGTTAGATGTCGATATGCAGAAGTCAGCGAACCGTGCGGTGCTAGACGGTTTGGCTGCCTACGAACGCCGCCATGGATGGAAAGGGCATCTCGAGAACGTCGTCGCCGAAGGAAACGAGATCGATAAATACGAGCATCCCGATTGGGAGGACGAACCGGAAGTAAATGGATACATTCACGCGCTGGTGACTTCCTCCGGAGTGGGGATTGCGACGGTGAAGTTCGGGCGTTACTCCGCCGCAATGGGCCAAGCCGACGTAGCCTGGACACAGGGCAAGATCCAGGACGTGTTGCGAACCGGCGATATCTGCTACGCAAGAATCATCTCGCTGAATCCCAACGGCGCGGCGCGCGTGAGTTTGGAACAGGATTCTGGCGCGCAGGGAGGTTTAGTAGCGATTGATAACACCACGGGCGGAATCAAAGCCATGGTCGGCGGACGGGACTTCAGCGAATCGAAATTCGATCGCGTGACCCAAGCGTTGCGGCAAGTGGGATCGTCGTTCAAACCCTACGTTTACACCACTGTGATCGACAAAGGTGGAAGCCCGGACGATACAATTTTGGATGAGCCAGTCACGTTCGACACTGGGTCCGGGCCTTACTCGCCGCATAATTACGACGAAAAGTTCGAAGGTATCATTACGCTACGTCGCGCACTCGCGCAGTCGCGAAATATTCCAGCGCTGAAGCTGGCCAGCAAGGTTGGCATCAAGAGTGTGATTGAAACCGCGGAGCGCTTCGGAATCACCGCCAAGCTTCCGCCCTATCTGCCTGTAGCACTCGGCTCGGCGGAAATCACTCTGATGGAACAGACCTCGGCATACAGCGTTTTTCCCAACGACGGCGTACGCGTGACGCCTCGCTACATCACCAAGGTGACTGACTATGAAGGTCGAGTAATGGAAGAGGACTATCCAGAGGTGAAAGATGTAATCAGCGCGCGGACCGCAAGAATCATGACCGCGATGCTGCGCGAGGTGGTGCTGCATGGGACCGGAGTTGCGGCGGCGAAAATGCCTTTTCCGGTCGCCGGAAAAACCGGCACCACGAATGACTTCACCGATGCCTGGTTTGTAGGATTTTCACCGATTATGACGTGCGGTGTCTGGGTGGGCTTCGACGAAAAGAAAACGCTGGGAGCCAAGGAAACCGGGGCGCATGCGGCCCTGCCGATCTGGATGAATTTTATGGGCGATGCCATGGCGGGAAAAGATCCTGGCCAGTTCCAGCCGCCGTCGGAGATGCCGGGCGGCGGCGCGCAGAAAGTAGACACGCCGGATACTGTGCCAGGGGCAGATGAGACACATTAAACCGATTCGGCGTTGGACATTGCGATGAAACCTTTCTTCCGCTTTGCGATTCTGGCGCTGACCCTCGTTTTAGTAGCACTGGGGTCGGCCTTGACCGCTATGCGATTTGCGATTCATGGGCAAGAAGTTGAAGTGCCCGCTCTCGTTGGGCTCTCGCCAGCCGACGCCGGGCGTTTGGTTTCGGGCCTGGGACTGCAACTGGAAGTCGAGCGTCAATACTATAGCCCGCAAATTGCCGAGGGGCGGATCATCTCACAACTGCCTCTGCCGGGAGCGAAGGTGCGCCGGGGATGGCAGGTGCGCGTGGCGCAGAGCCTGGGACCACAACGCGTCGCGATTCCGGACGTCACAAAACAAAGCGAGCGAGCGGCCGAGTGGAATATCCGTCGGCGTGGCTTGGACTTGGCCTCGACAGCGGAGATACCAATGCCGGGAATGCCTGCCGATCAAGTCCTGGCGCAAAGTCCTCCGCCGAATGCCAGTCAGGTGGCTGCGCCTAAAACGAGCTTGTTGGTGAGCGTGGCACCCGATCCGCCAGCGTATGTGATGCCAAGTTTTGTTGGACAACCCCTGGGCACCGCGAGCCGCACGCTTCAGGACGCAGGGTTCAAGCTGGGAAATGTCGCCGTTGCTCCGCCGCCAGCGAACACGACAGCGGACAATCCAGCGCCGCCCACCTTTAACGCTCCGCCTCAACCAAGCCCTGCCAGCATCATCGTGGTACAGAATCCTCCCGCAGGACAGAAAGTAATGGCAGGCGCGGTGGTGACCTTCGAAGTGCGCTGACGAGGATGCACTTTCGAGCAGATGATCGAGCACACTCAGATCTTTTCCAAGATCGCCGCGAAAAATCCGTCGCACGGATGAACCCCAGGCAATGTCCGGAGATAAGGACCACGCGTGAGCGGGGAAACACCCCTCCAGACAAGCTCGCCGCGTTGCTGAAGATGCTCGAGCTCTCCGCCGCAATCAACGACTCGGAATTCTGAAGTCTCACCTAGGATGCGGTCGATGACCTCTTCATTCTCTTCTCGCTCCAGCGAACACGTGGAATAAATCACACGACCTCCGGCAACGACTTGCAGCATAGCTGCATGGAGAATGGCGCGCTGGCGGACCTGCAAGTCAGCGAGATCTTCAGGTACAAGCCGCCATTTGATTTCCGGATTCCGGGATAGAGTGCCGGTGCCCGAGCAAGGCACGTCGGCGAGCACGCGATCGAATGTTCCAGCGAAGGGCAAGTTCTGTGCGTCGGCGGCGAGCACGTTGATGTTGCTTGCGCCGGCCTGAGTGCTCGTATCATGGTCGCGTATTAGTCTCTGCAGCAGCCGAGCGCGATGTGGATGTAGCTCGGCGGCGGCGACGTCGGCACCGAGATTACGATCAGCCACGGCCAGAGTTTTGCCACCGGGCGCGGCGCAACAATCGAGGACACGTGTACCTTGCCCCACGAGAGCTGCGACGAGTTGGGAAGCTTCGTCCTGAACAACACAAAGGCCATCTCGGAAAGCGGCCGTTCTTGTAATGTCTCCGCGCCGAACTTGACGCGCAGACGCGAGAAACGCTCCGGGAGCCAGTTCGATTCCTTCACGACGAAGCTGCTCCTCCGCTTCAGGCCGACGAAGCCGGATTGCCGTCACCGGCACCGATTGGTCGTGTCGACAAATATCCCGCGTCGCCTCGAGTCCGTAGGCCCGCGTCCAGCGTTCGACGAGCCAGAGAGGATGAGCGCTGCTGGCGGCGAGCGTTTCGGGAGAGTCGCCGTAGACGGTAGGCTGAGCCCCGTCGACACCGGGAGAGAGTCCGACTGTCAGTTTGCGCAAAACGGCATTGACGAAGGGCGCGGCAGAACGTTTGCGGGCACGTTTCACCAACTCTACGCTCTCGTTGATTGCAGCACGGGCTGGTACGCGGCTAAGCCAATTGAGCTGGTAAACAGCTAACCGCAGTGCGATAAGAATCTCTAGATCGAGTTTAGCGAGTGACTGCGCGGAAGCTCCGGCGATCTTGGAATCGAGCAGCGATCTCCAGCGTAGAACCCCCATGACCAGTTCGGTAGTCAGGGCGTGATCAATCGTACTAAGTGAGGAGTAAGTTCGCGAATGAAGCAATTCCGCAGCATAAGAAGACTCGCGCTCGACGCGAAGCAGGATATCGAATGCGGCGGAACGGGCGGGAGACACCGCGGGTCGCGAATGTTGAGTCTTCGATTTCACTGTGGACAGTATGACGGAAGCGGCACGCACGGAGGGGAAATTCGTCTGGCTTACAAGCCGAGCCTCTCTCCCGGTAGCGGACGATAGCCGCGGATAAAGTCGGCGCCGAATGTCCGCTTCTTACCTTCGAGTTGCACCTCGAGAAGCTCGATCGCAGTATCTTCGCCGCACCCAACCAATAGCTGATGGCCTGCCACTTTCAATTCAGACGGTGGCAGCGCTCGATCAGACAAGGCTGCTTGCCATACTTGTAGATTCTTGCCACGAAATTGTGAGTATGCCCCCGGCCAGGGTTGAAAGCCGCGCAGCCGGTTCAGAATCTCGATTGCAGAGCGAAAGAAATCGATCAGGCCATCTTCTTTTTTCAAGATCGGCGCGAGCGTGGCTTCGGAATGATCTTGCGGATAGGGATAAACCTTGCCAGTCTGCAAGCCATGCAGCGTCGTAATCATTAAATCTGCTCCCACAGCTGCCAACTTCGGCGCCAGGGTTTCTGCCGTGTCAGCGGGCGCAATTGGAATTTCCTGCTGCAAAAGAATGTCCCCCGTGTCCAGTCCCGCATCAATCTTCATGGTAGTGACACCAGTGACGGTCTCCCCTCGAGCGATCGCCCACTGTATGGGCGCGGCTCCACGATATTTTGGTAAGAGCGAAGCGTGCAGGTTAATGTTGCCGAGTTGCGGGAGGTCGAGCATCCATTGTGGAATGATGCGGCCATAGCCGACCGCGATGATGGCATCGGGTTTCAGATCGGTGAGCTGACTGCGGAAGTCACCATTGTTCTTGATTGTTTCAGGCTGCGTAATCGCCAGACCTAGTTGCACGGCACGCTGTTTCACGGGAGAAGGCACGAGCTCGAGGCCGCGTCCTTTGGGCCGATCAGGCTGCGTAACCACGATGGGGACTTGGAATCCAGCCTCGACCAGTCGGTCGAGCGTGGGCACGGCAAAGTATGGCGTGCCGCAAAAGACAAGCTTTAGGGATTGAATCATTGACACTTTGAGTATTGATCGAATCCTTCAATAACTCAATTGTCTTCGTCTACCATTCTCCGGCTTTCACCAGTTTGCGAATCTTGCGTTTGATCAGGTCGCGCTTAAGGGCACTAATGTGGCTGATGTAAAGCTTGCCATTCAGATGATCGGTCTCGTGTTGGAAGGCTCGGGCCAGCAGATCATCTCCAGTCTTCTCGAAAACGTTTCCCGTCAAGTCTTGAGCGCGGACCGTGACCACTTTAGCGCGGCTCACATTCTCCCGAAAATCGGGGATACTCAAGCATCCTTCACTCTGTGCGTGACGGCCCTCTTTATGGATGATTTCCGGATTGATGAGTACAAGTTTGGCTTCCGGATCCTCCTTGAAGGTCACGTCGACCACGGCGATACGCCGCGAGATTCCGATTTGCGGCGCGGCCAGGCCCACACCCCGGGCCGCATACATCGACTCGAACATATCTTCGACCAGCTTCTTCAATTCTTCGTCGAAGACAGTAACTTTTTCGGCGGGCTTCTCGAGGACAGCATTTCCGAACTTCACGATGGGATAAATCATCAGTAACTTTCCAGTTGCTGGCGGTAACCCTGGAAGTTGCGCAAGGTTTCTCCCATGGAGTCGCCGCCGAATTTCTCAACCGCGCAGCGCGCCAGCGTTAGTGCAACCATAGCTTCGGCCGCGACGCCAGCGGCCGGCACCACGCAAACGTCAGAGCGCTCATACGCAGCACGTACCGGCTCGCGAGTGGCGAAATCGACCGACTGGAGCGGACGTCGCAAAGTCGAGATCGGCTTCAAATAGCCGCGCACGCGGATCTCTTCTCCGTTGGAAACGCCGCCCTCAATTCCGCCAGCGTTGTTTCGCGCGCGGGTAAACGCGGTAAAAGCCGTAGGTTTGCCGTAACCGATTTCGTCGTGCACAGCGGAACCGAGAGAACCCGCAGCCGCCACGCCCTCACCAATTTCAACCGCCTTCACCGCTTGCAGCGACATGACTGCGGCGGCCAGCAAAGCATCCAGCCTTTCGTCCCACTGCGCGTAGGTGCCAAGCCCGGGCGGAACACCTTGGGCGACCACCTCAAAGACTCCTCCCAATGAATCCCCGGTCTTGAGTATTTTGTCGACTTCCTCTTTCATGCGCTGCTCAATTTCCGGATCAGCACAATTCAGCAGGATTTCTTCCCGCTTGTAAAGCGCGTTAACCTGCTCCCAAGGAACTTCTTTTTGAATGGTGACATTGCCTACTGCGACCACGTGGCTGAGAACGTGCATGCCCAGCTCACGCAAGAAAGCCTTGGCGATTGCTCCTATCGCGACGCGTGCCGCCGACTCCCGGGCTGAGGCGCGCTCCAGGACATAGCGAGCCTCGGGAAAATTGTATTTAAGAGCGCCGGCCAGGTCGGCGTGTCCGGGCCGCGGAGACGCCACGCGCTTGTGACGAGCGGGATCACCTTCGCCCACGGGCAAGGACTCCTGCCAATTTTTCCAATCTTTATTTTCGAGTTGGATAGAAATCGGCGAACCAATCGTCATCCCGTGCCGCACTCCGGAGAGGATGTGCGCGCTATCCCTTTCAATCTTCATGCGGCCGCCACGGCCATAGCCTTGCTGGCGGCGCCAGAGTTCCCGGTCGAGAGACGCTTGATCCACCTTGAGCCCGGCCGGCACGCCCGAGAGGAATGCAACCAGAGCTTCGCCGTGAGACTCTCCGGCTGTAAAGTAGCGCAGCATAAGTGGTCGATTCTACCTGATACCGCGCCCCTCTGTTGTCCGCTCGGAAAGAAGTTGGCGGCTGCACGGGCCGAAGAGGTGGCGAAGTTTCATTTTCATGTGCACAACCGGACGAATGATTGTTACAATCACTATTCGGTTTTTGAGCGTTCTGCTCGTAGCGCCATTTTCCGTAACCTGCGTCACTTCGCAAGTTCTCTGGCCAAAATAAGTAAGGAGGAACTGTGTGCCCCCCGCACAGATGCTAAACCATATATCGGGTAGAAAAATTCGCTGTTTGCTCGCGCATGATCACGTTCTATTACGGCAAGGTCTAAGGCGTTTGCTGGAAGACGAGTCCGACTTCGAAGTCGCGGGCGAGGCCGGCGATGCGGCTGAATGCCTGCGAAAGATTTTCGAGAGCCGGCCGGACGTGGTGATCGCCGAGATGAACACGTTTGGGCTTTCCGCATCTGAAGCCGAATTGCTGGTCGCGCGCGAATGTCCCCATACCAAGTTGGTGCTCCTAAACGAACAGGAACAGGCCGGTTCCGCCTTCGATGACCCAAAAACCGTTCTTGAATGTCCGGCAGCCCGCCAAACCTCTGTGGAACAACTGGTCAAGATGGTTCGGAGCATCTGCCATCGGGAAGATCCGGAACCGCACCTCGCAGATGAATTACGTCACGGCCCCGAATCAGCTCCGCCGCAGGAAAGTGCGCTGACGACCCGGGAGCGACAAGTCTTAAAGTTGTTGGCGGAAGGTAAAACAGTACGCGGAGCGGCAACAGACTTGGGCGTAAGCAGCAAGACCGTAGATGCTCACAAATTCAATCTTATGCGGAAGCTGGGCATCCACAACAAAGCCGAACTGGTGATGTGGGCAATTCAGAAGCGAGTCGTGAAGGTCCCAGCCTAAGGCTCCTCTGCCCGGTCAGATCAAGACCGGGATTGTGCAGAGGCGCCAGCTAATTCCGCGAGGCTACGAACCTCCAAGTCTGGAACCGCTTCGGCTATCTTGACTGCGCCTACGCCCTTTCTCGCCGATGGCCGGTTGACCCAAACCGTCGCCAAACCCAGCGACTGAGCCGGGATTACATCGTGATAGAGGCTTTGTCCCACGTGCAGGACCTGGTGCGCGGGAACGCCGA
>DATEQW010000019.1:0-21892 GCA_035272245.1 Candidatus Sulfotelmatobacter sp.
TTAGATAGGACGGAGGTCACCAGCGAACGGAAGATCGCTTGACGACTTGAAGCTTAGAGCGTGAATTTCAACTCGACAATCTCGTGGGTTTCGTGAGGAGCGGGTTCCCATTTCCACTCGTGCAGCGCGTTCTGCGCGGATTGAACAAACAAGGGATGACCTCCCTTTATTTCCACCGACTTCACGGTGCCATTTGGCGCAACCAGTACGTCCGCTTTTACGACACCCTGGATGTTCATCGAGCGCGCCAGGCTGGGATATTGCGGGGCGACCCGTACTAAAACCTTGCGAGTACTTTCCGCATGCTCTTGAGCGAAAAGATCGGCGGACACGGCTGCAAGGGTTGGTAACAGCGCAAGAGCCACAAGCGCAAAGCTGTGCCTGAGGAGGAATTTCATGGGACTAAGAGCAGAGTAAGAGGAATCTAGTAGGCGGTGAAGATTACGTAGGTAATCCCATGAAGCCGTGTTCAGGAGCTCGCCGAAACCGGAAAAATCGGTCTCGAACGGCTATGAGGCGTTGTGCTTCTTCAGCTCCCGTGCTCTTCCAGAAATTTCTCGACCTCGATAGCGGCCATACAACCACTTCCAGCGGCGGTAATAGCCTGACGATAACGGCGGTCCTGCACATCACCGCAGGCGAAGACTCCGTGGACGCGAGTCATCACGTAGTTGTGCGTTTTGAGATAGCCGTCCGCGTCGGTCTCGAGCTGGCCTCCGAACATCTTCGCGTTGGGTTCATGGCCAATGCCGAGGAACATCGCGCTCGCGGGGAAGTCCGAAACTACGCCGGTTTTCAGATTTTTCAGCTTAAGGGCGGTGACTTCGTGTTTGCTGGGATCAGAAACATCTTCGACCACCGTGTCGGTGAGGAATTGAATCTTGGGGTTGTGCTGGGCTCGCTCCAGCATGATCTTGGAGGCACGGAAAGAGTCTCGCCGGTGAATCAGCGTAACTTTGGAGGCAAAACGGGTGAGGAACAAAGCCTCCTCCATTGCGGAATCGCCCCCGCCGATCACCGCGATTTCTTTTCCAGAGAAAAAGAAGCCATCGCAGGTGGCGCAGGAGGATACGCCGTGGCCGATCAACTTCTGTTCGTTGGGCAATCCCAGCCACCGCGCAGAGGCGCCGCTGGCGATGATCAAGGATTGGGTGTGGACCTGATGTTTGCCGAGATGAAGCAGGAATGGTCGCTGGCTGAGGTCGGCGCTGGTGAGATGGGCCATGCGGTATTCGGCGCCGAAGCGCTCCGCCTGCTTGCGCATATTCTCGACCAGTTGTGGTCCCATGATTCCTTCCGGAAAACCTGGGAAGTTCTCGACAAGCGTGGTCATCGAGAGCTGCCCGCCGGGTTCATGGCCCTCCACGACAAGAGGTTTCAGATTGGCGCGCGCAGTGTAGAGAGCCGCAGTGTGTCCGGCGCAGCCGGAGCCGATAATTACGACGTTGCGAGTTTCACTCATGATTTTCCAAATGTAGTCGTTAGATTGCGGATTTCAGATTTCGATGCATTGTGCACCTTCGCGCCGCAAGAGTAAAACTTGAGCACAACTAACCTACACGAAGGGATTGTCGGTCACTTCTTTTCTTCTGGAGGCTTTCCGGACTTGGATTTTGTGGCGGTCTTCGCTGCGGCGCTGGGAATCTGCGCCAACTCCGCGGGCACCCTGCGTCGCACTCCCAGTTGGCGACGATAATCAGCGAGCACCTCGGAGGCGTCGCGGAATAGCGGTTCATAGGCGCTTTGATCCGGCGCCGGCCCGTTCTCTGCGCCGGCGCAGCGGGCCAGTGCCACTGAAGATTTTCCGAATCTTTCGAGCCGGATGCGGCTGGCAGGAGTGTTAGCCGCGACCATGGTGGCAACGCTGCTGATGGCCGAGGCGCTGTCTTCCATCGAGACCTGGATCAAATCCTTGGGGTCGCGGACATGTAGCACGAGCGTCTCAACCATGTTCTGGCCATCATTGCTAAACGAGTACTGCACGCTTGAGAACCAGGCCTGCGCGGCGAACTCGCGACGGATGCGAACGTAGTGTGCGACCGAAGGCTCGCCAGAAATTTGCGTGCTTTGTCCGGGCTGCAGGAAGTTCGGCGCCTCGGTCAGAGTGGAGACGCCATGCGAAATCTCAAAATCAGGACTGAACGATGGCTGCTTCGGAATGCGTGCCAGGGCTGCGGAGATTTCCTTCTGCTCCTCGGCGGAAGGCGTGCAGACATTCAGCACGTTGACCTTCACCTGTGGTTGAGTCGAAGGGCTCTCGGAAGACTGCTGGGCGAACGCGGGAAGGGCGAACAGCGCGCCGGCGACGACAAGGATGATTTTTGGGAGCACTGCGGAATTCTAAATGATGGCTGCACAAAACCTTAAACCATCAAGACCGGGAGAAGGTTTTGCCCAGAAGAGGAAGACGGTTAGAATTCGAGGATGGCGAATCTAACGCTGGTTTATGGCATGCGGCTACTGCCCTCGGAAGATGTGGCCGAGGTCGGGCAAGCTCCGGTGAAGCTTACCAACGGTCGCGAGGCTCACGTCACCATGCACGTGCTCGAAGGCAGCAAAGAAGAAATCGAAAAACAGTTACGTACGAGCCTGGAGGCGTTCTTCGATCTCTATCCCGAGATCTAGCTGTTTTCGGGATGAGTGTGGCGGGTCTCACAAAGAAGGTCTTAGGTGTTAGGTCTTGAGGGTTGGGTCTTGGCATGCCGATTTTTCCTATGACCTAAGACCTGAGACCTATCGCCCAAGCCCAAGCGCAAGCGGCAAGTCGAAGTCATGCGAGACGCTTACTGGAAATTGCGCGCGAGAATGACGGCTGCTGGTTTGTGGCCACAGGGTTGGATCGCGCGCGGAGCCTGGTATTCACTGGGTTTGGCGTTCGGACTCTTCATTCTGGAGATGCTGCTGAAGTTATTCGCTCCTGCTGCCAGCGACAGCCTTGAGGGCTGGGTTCGATTTCTTCTTTTTGATGCTGCTTTGCTGTTTTCCATTCTTGCGTTCCGAGGAATGAAGCGAAAGCTTCTGTGGCGACTGCGCAACCGGCTGATCGTCACCTACGTTTTTATCGGTGTCATTCCAGCCGTTTTGTTGATCGCGATGGCGCTTATCACGATCTACCTTTTCGCCGGACAGTTCGCCAGTTACGTAGTGACTTCGGAGATCAATTCGCAACTGCGCAGTATGCAGGCAGTAAATGCCGCGGTGAGCAATGAACTTGCTGCGCGGATCGAGAAGGGCCAACCTCCCACTGCGGATTCGCTGGAGGGACTGAGGAAACGAGACCGCGCCTGGGGAAGAAGGCGAGTCTGTGCCTGGCACGGTACGCGGATTTTGTTATTCAGCGGCGGAGCCCAAAATTCGTCGGCCATGGACTTTCCCGAGTTTTTCAATAAAGACGACAGCGAGTTCGCCAAGACGATTCGCGAAGGCCAGCCCTTCAAAGAAATTATTCGCGACAACGACGGGTTGTACTTGCGCGTGGCCTCCGTGTTTGTGGTCGGGCCAGAAAAACTTACGGTTGTCACCGGTGAGCCTCTGGACAAAGATATGATCGCCGACATCGCGGCGAATCTGGGCGAAATCACCCTTTATGCGGCTGGGATCAAGTTCGACGACACGCAAAAGAAAAACCAGAACCCGAGTGCGGCTAAGGGAAACGGTTTTGAAACGCGCCTTTTTGATGATCCCAACAAGGGTAAGGTCGAAAGCAGTGCCAGCGACGCAAAGGCGGCTCCCAGCCCGGAAGGCGATCAACGGGTTTTCCGTCCAACGTTTACCGTGGGTTCGCTCGCAGCGCCTGCGGGCACGATGGATCGCGAGATCACTTTTGGCACGCCGCTCCCGGTGGTGGATTGGAAAACGGGGGAACGGGAGCGAGCCGGCGCCTTGGTTAGAGTTCGCACCAGGCCGTCCGTGCTCTACAGCCATCTGTTCGCCGCGCTGGGAGATATCGCGCGGGGCGTGGAATACATTCTGCTCGGGATCCTCATTTTCTTTGCCGTCATTGAATTGATTGCACTGATCATCGGCACGCGCATGACGCGCACTATGACCAGCGCCGTCGGCGAGCTTTATAACGCCACAAGGAATGTCGATCGCGGCGATTTCAGCCATCGTATTCCGGTGAAATCCTCGGATCAGCTGGCGCAGCTGTCACTGTCGTTCAACTCGATGACGGAATCCATCGAGAAACTGATTCAGGAGCAGAAGGAAAAGCAGCGACTGGAGGGCGAACTCGCCATTGCGCAGGAGGTGCAGGCGCAGCTGTTTCCGCGACAGGTTTCAGAACTGGAGTCGCTCGAAGTGCACGGCTTCTGCCGCCCGGCGAGAACGGTTAGCGGCGACTACTACGATTTTCTGACGGCGAGTTCCCACAAGCTGATCTTGGCGGTGGGCGATATCAGCGGGAAGGGAATCTCCGCTGCGCTGTTGATGGCGACCATCCACTCGGCGGTGCGGGCCTACAGTGTGGAGAGCCTGCCGCAGATGCGCGAGCCAGTGGCCGTGGGCGCAGTAGCCGGCGCGGGCAGGATCATGGCGGCGTGGCCGGAGGGCATCGAAGTTTCCCCGGGAGCATTGCTCGGCCTGCTTAATCATCAGCTCTACGAAAGCACTCCGCCGGAAAAATACGCCACGCTGTTTCTAGGAATTTATGACGGACGATCGCACCAGCTGACCTACAGCAATGGAGGGCATCTGCCTCCCATTCTGATTGGCCGGGACGGCGCGGTACGAAGGTTGGAGGCGGGCGGGACGGTGGTTGGCCTGTTCGACAACACGACGTATGACGAGGGATCGGTGCAAATGCATCCCGGCGAAATCTTCATCGCCTATAGCGACGGCGTAACCGAGCCGGAGAACGAGTTCGGAGAATTTGGCGAGGAGAGGCTGATCGAGTTGGTGAGCGCGAATCGTCACCTGCCGCTGCTGCAGATCAGCCAGACAGTTACATCGGCGGTCGATGACTGGATCGGCGACAACGAGCAGCCAGACGACATCACGCTGGTGCTGGCGCGGGCAAGGTAACTAGATTTTCTTCTTCTTCCAGCGGCCTTGCTTGAACAGGATTGCGCTGACGGCGGCCATGGAGCTTTCGGCAATGGCGATGGAGGCAAATACGCCATTCGAGCGCATATGCAGCGGGAGAGCGAGCCAATAGGCTAGCGGTATCTCGAACAGCCAGAAGCCAAAGAAATTCACGATGGTTGGCGTGATCGTATCCCCCGCGCCATTGAAGGCCTGCATCATCACCATGAAATAAGCGTAGCCGAGATTTCCATAGCTCACGATGCGCAGGCAAGCCGCACCCAGGGGGACGACTGCCGGATCGTGCGTGAATAGGCGGACGATGGGCTCCGAGAAAAATATGAAGATCACGCCAACCGCGCCGAGAAAAATCACGTTGTAGAGGCCGGTCCGCCACACCGCTTTCTCAGCCCGGTCAGGATGGCCCGCGCCCAGGTTCTGACCGACCAGCGTCGCCGCCGCATTGCTCAGTCCCCATGACGGCAGGATTACGAAAATTACAATGCGAATGGCAATCGTATATCCGGCGAGCGCCGCGGAGCCGAAGAAGCTAACGATACGGACCAGTCCGATCCAACTGGTGTGGGCGATGGCGAACTGCAGAATGCCGGTGAGCGAAACGCGGATCAGTCGCAGCAGAACCTGCAAACTCAGGCGTACCTGGCTCCTCAGGATGCGAATCCGCTCGGTGCCGTGCATCAGGCGATAGAACTGGTAGAGGACTCCGATGCTGCGTCCAGTCAGCGTGGCCAAAGCCGCGCCGGTCACGCCCAGGCGAGGAAACGGTCCCCAGCCAAAGATGAGGCAGGGATCGAGAATCAGATTGATGATGTTCGACACCCAGAGCAGGCGCATGGCGATGGCCGCATCTCCAGCGCCGCGAAAGATCGCGTTGTTGAGAAACAGCAGCAGCACGGCAAAACTTCCGCCCAGGCAAATTCTGGTGTAGCCGCTGTCGGTGGCGATGATCTCCGAGGATGCGCCCATCATGCGCAGCAGGTTCGGCGCAAACAGGAAGCAAGGCACGCCGATCGCCAGGGAAATGAACAGGCCCAGGGCGATGGCTTGTACGCCCGCGACTGCGGCGCCTTCGGGATCTTTTTCACCAATGCGGCGCGCCACCATCGCTGTGGTGGACAAGCTCAGGCCCATGGCTACGGAGAAAACCAAGGTCAGCATCGATTCGGTAAGGCCGACGGTAGCTACCGCGTTCGCGCCCAGCCGGCCAACCCAGAAAACGTCGACCACGGCGAACAGCGATTCCAGCACCATCTCCAAAACCATGGGGACGGCCAGCAGCAAGATCGCGCGGTTGAGGCTGCCAGTGGTGTAGTCCTGGTGGGAACCGCGAACGGCTTCCACCAGTGAGGCCCATAATGTGTGCTGCTGCTCGGCAGAGGTGTTTGCGGTATCCATAAATACCTTCGAGCTTTGGGCGCTGTTCGCCAGAAAAAATCTGGCGACCGCGCGAGCAAAATTAACAGAGACAAAACAAGAGGTCCGGCTTGCGGACTCAGAAGGATGGCGAACTACCGCGGGTTAAACATGGTCATTTCCTTGATGCGGATCGTAAAACGGAACGCAGGCCCACATGCAAATGAACGATTAAATTAGAGGGATTGTATCGCGAAGCGGCGGCATCTGCCAAACGAGTTTCGTTCGGCTGACCGCAGATTACTTTTTCGCAAACAGCGTTACCCGCGACGTAACCGCCAGGTTTTTCACCATCCCTCCTAAAACCACGGGTCCGAGAGGCGTCTCCACCAGGCCGCGGCCGTCGGCTCGAGGGTCATAGCTATTCTCGTCAATCGTATCCCATCGGTTTGCATGCAGGTCGTAATCAAAAGTGACGTTGGAAACGTCTGCAGGCTGGCCATCATACGAGGTACCTTTGTAATCGTGGGGAGTGGTGGTGCCACCGGAAAAATAAATCTTGTGCTCCTTCTCAGCACCCCCGGCGGAGATTCCGAAGTGGGCGGTTCCGGGATGCGGCGGCAGCTTGGTCCATTCAATCTTGCTGGGATCTTTGCGATCGATCTTGCCCAGCCAGCATTCGTCGGAAGCGATGTAGCGCGGGCCGCCGGATGGCCCAGGTTTCGCGCCATCCACGACAACAATCTCTTCGTCGGCCAGGCCACCGGCCATGCCGAAGGCAGGAGTGCCGGGAAACGGCGTGGCCTGACTCCACGCATCTCGGTCAATGTCGTAAACCTGCACATTGTTTACCGGGCCATTGGGCGAGCGGCCGCCGATCAAATAAACGAAACGATCGTGAGTGACGCCGGTGGCCGCACTATCGACGGGGACTGGGATATCTTTGCCGCGAGACCAGCGGCGGGCGCCGGGCTCGTAAACATTGACGTCCGGCACGGTGAGCTCACCGCCCTGATTGTCCACTACATAACCGCCCATGAGAACGACCACTCCCTTGACTCCTCCGGCGGCGGCATTCAAGCGGCCTACCGGCCCGGGAACGGCGCGGCCTTGACTCCATTTTCCCGCGTGGGAGAAAGTCATCACATAGACCTGGTTGGTAACGTCGTCCCAGGTTTTCTTCGGGCCCACTCCCATCATGGAAAACAATTGGAAGCCGCCTTTGAGCGTGGCGACAGCGTTGCTAGAAACGGCGGCGGGCATTGGCGGGAACTTCGGTTCATCTGCGCCCAGAAGGATTACGGCGCAAAACGCCAGCAGGGTGAGGAACGGGATTTTTTTCATTGCACAGATATTAACTCACCTTGCGCCTCAGGTTGTGAGGCTCACAGTCGCCGTTCAGAACCAAGTTTTGCGGCGGTACTCGCGATAGGCGTCGCCAAATGCCGCTTCGAGGACGCGGGCTTCGCGGTGGGCGCGCAGCGTCTGCATAATGATGACAGCCGGTACGAGGAGCCATAACACGGGACGGTGGATGAGCAGCACAAAACCGGTGATCAGCACCGTTCCGAAGACGTAAATCGGGTTGCGAATTTTCGAATAGATTCCGTGCGTCACCAGTTGATGAGCTTCCGCCTTGATAGCGAACGACCTGCCCAGTTGATAACGCGCGACCGCAATCCCCGCCACACCCGCGAGCAGTAATGCTGTTCCCAGGTTCCGTTGCCAATCCCACGGGCCCGGCATCGTGAAGATGAACCACAGCAGTACGCAAATCACGACGATCTGGACGACGGTAAACAAATAGAACTGTCGACTTTCCATCGATTGCTTTCCGGTTCGTGACTATTCAATGAACCCTTGCCGTACAGCATGAATGAAATCGGTATAGGCGGGAACTCGTCCGCCCGCGCGCATCAGGCTGGCGATCTGCCCCCGATGGTACGCCGAATGCATCGCAACATGGGTCAGCACATCCTTCACGGTACTGGACCACGCTTCGCCCTTGCTGTTTTTGTAAGTGACTTTCTCCGAGAGAGCTGAGGAGGAAAGCTGGGCGAAATATTCGCCCCAGAGCTCTGCGAGTTCGCTGGTTTCCGTCTCGCACTGTTCGAGGTTGAACTCCGGCCAGACGGGCAGACTTTGCGGTTGTCGCCGTATGCGCTCCAGCCACAACCGTTCGGCGGAAAGAATGTGCGCCAGCAACTGCAGAGGCCGTACTGGGGATGCTCCGGATCCCGCGTCCTTGATCGCTGCTAAGACCTCGCGGTTGGCCCAAGCATCGTAGAGAAACTGACGCCGCAGATGTTCCAGCAATTCCACGATGCAGACTCCCTGATCGAAGAGTTCGAACCGTTGATGCAAGTCCCCGAGTAAGCCTTTGAGTAATTTAGTCGGGGCGCGGCGCGTACTGCAACCCGGTTTTTTAACGGTCCGTTCACACTTCTCGGTTAGACTGCTCCCTGACTCACCAAATGAATTATTCTGGGTGATAGACGGATGAGTGTCGTCTATTGGAAGTTCGCTGAATATGGTCCGCAAAGTTTCCCCATCCCGAACGACGTTGGAAGAGACGGACGCGTCTGGCAGCTCGCGTGAGAATCCGGAAGTGGAAAAGAAAGCCGCGAAAAAAGGCACGGGATCGCTCGATGATCTGGCGCGGACAGCGCTGAAAGCATTTCTCATCGCTCGCGACGCCGCCGCCAATGTGCCTGATTTGTTCACGCAATCCTCGCGCATGGCATTTCTTGCCATCAAAGAGTGCGAGCAGGAACTCGACGTAATCGAGCGCTACATAGATGAGCGGACGCCCGCGGCCATCACGCGCGTGAATGAAACTCGGGCGCGCCAGTTGTTGACCAGCCTGAAATGCACCACCGACCTCGAACGCATCGGCGATCTGGTCATGAGCATGTCCCTGCGAGTACAAGCGCGGACTGCGAAGACGGCGGCTTCCGATGTGCGCCAGTTGGTCGAGATGTCGACCATCCTGCGCGAGATGCTCGATCTGGTGTATCGCGGATTTGTTGATCTCGATCTGGAATGCGCCCGCAAGGTCCTGCAAATGGATAAGGACATCGACCGCGTCTGTCACGCTTTGTTCCAGAAACACCTCACCGATCATGGCGCGCAGAGCAATCCATCCAGCTTTGAAGTGCTTCTCATGGCGCAAGCACTGGAGCGAGCCGGGGACCATACCACCAATCTTGCCGAGGATCTATACAGCCTGATCGAAGGCCGCAGCCTGCGGCATGCTCCCAAGAAGCGCGCAGCCACGTAGCGAAACGCTCTCCTCGTCTTACGTCCCTAGGCTCGGAAACTACTTCCAGGTGGATGGTGGGATTACGAATCCGACCGTGAGCAATCCTTGCATTTGCCCCCAATCGTCGGTTTCGCGGTCGAATACAACTTCTCTGCGTTGGTCAGAAAATCGGAGATCCAGTAGAAAGAGTTTGTGGATCGCATACGCTCGTACTCCACTCGACGAGTCACGGGTTTCGTCGAAAAGCGCTCCATACAACACGTAGACATGAGACTTCCTCTCTATCAGCGAGGCGTGCTGTTCTGTCAGAGTGCTTACGATAAGCGAGGGATTAATCGAGTCGTGCGGAATATATTCCGCATTGACCATGACCGGGCGGCCATCGCTCAAGAGATGTCTACCCTGCAACTTGGTGCTGAGCTCCTTCAAGGACAGTGGCGCTGACAGGCTGGCGTAAAGCGCGACGTCTTCCAGGGCCGAATCCTTTCCGCAGCACACGGTTTTGTCGTGGAGCACGGTCTCCAGCGCCGTTGCGAACACCGCGGATCGGTGCGCCGACGGCGCCGTTAGGGAGGGTAGGTTCGCGACGCGGACTTCTTGATTGGCAAGAAACACGGAACTGCTGCCTTCTTGTGCGAAAGCAAGGGGTGAGACCAAAGTGATCACACCGAGCACGAAAAAAGAGAGAATGCGGAGCTTCGCCACGGTGCACCTCCAACCTCGGCTTCTCAATCCTAGCGCAGGTCGACGTTTTCTAGAAAAAAGCCAACTCGGCCTCTGGTAATTCAGAAACGGCTGTCCTTTCCCGAAATTCATCATTCGTTAACACGCGGGAAACATTCTCGCAACATTTCCACCATACATTTTAGGAATCCGGATGTGCACGGTCTGGAGCCGACTGAACCTGAAATAACCGACGATGCAGCTTCCCATGGGATCTTACGAACCGCGAGCCGAAGCGGGAAATACCGGAGTGTCTCGCTGCCTGGTTTTCGTGGTCGAAGATGAAGAAGACATCGCCCGGCTGATCTCCCATAACTTGCAGGCCGCCGGTTTTGACGTGCAAAGCTTCGTCAGCGGCGCGTCAGTGGTCTCCGAAGCCTTGCGCGAAATGCCTTCGCTCTTTCTTCTAGACGTGATGTTGCCCGGAGCCGACGGTTTTGACCTTTGCCGGCAGATTCGTCAGACGGCAACCCTCTCGGCGACACCCATCATTTTTCTCACGGCGAAGACCGCCGAGGCCGACCGCGTCAGGGGCCTCGAACTGGGCGGCGACGATTACATCACCAAGCCCTTTAGTCCGCGCGAGTTGGTGGCCCGGGTGCGCAGTGTGCTGCGGGGCGTTCGTCAGCCGGCGGTCGCGCCGGAAGTGCTCCGCGTGGGAGATCTCGAAATCGACGCCTCTTCGATGACGGTGCAGGTGCAGGGAAGGACGATTCTTACGACCGTGCGCGAGTTTCGGTTGCTCGAGTATCTGGCCATGCACGTCGGTCGCGTGCTCACGCGAGATCAATTGCTCGATGCGGTGTGGAAGGAAACTCCCTTTGTGACGCCGCGATCGATCGACGTTTACGTGCGCCGGCTGCGCGAGAAAATAGAAACCGATCCCCGCCACCCGCGGTATCTGAAAACTTTGCGTGGCATCGGCTACCGCTTCGAAAACCCGAAGTAGGTGATCAGCTCTCAGCTCCTAGTTGTCAGCCGTCAGTTCTCAGTTTTCCATCTAACCTGATTTCTACTCGCTCTTCGCTGCTTGAATTCTCACCTCTTGGGATGAAGGCCCCGTTTTGCCGAGAACTAAGAACTGAGAACTGGCCTCTTTGATTTATCCTGTCGTCTTAACGCATCTTGATTCGCTCCATCATGACCCGATCCAAATCACTGTGGAAAGCGGACGATCAAAAAGCCCGTTTGCTCGAACTTACGGCGCAGTCAGACGATTCCTCCAAGGATCACTCGCTGCGTCGGGACGTGCGCTCGCTGGGAGCATTGCTGGGGCGCGTGCTGGTGGAGCAGGTTGGGCAGGAGCTGTTCGATACCGTCGAGGCGCTGAGGCGGCTCATGATTCGGCATCGCGAGCGAGTCGCGCACAGTCCGGCGGCTAAGTCCCACGGCGAACTGATGGCGAGCGCCCAGGCGATGATTGCTGAGATGGACGTGAGCCGCGCCTATCAAGTGACGAAGGCCTTTGCAATTTATTTCGAGTTGACCAATCTCGCCGAGACCAACCATCGCAAGCGCCGCCGCCGTGCCCGGCAACTGCACCGGCAATATGCGCTGCCCGGATCATTTCACGGAACGCTGCTGCGGATGAAGGAAGCAGGAATGACGGCTGAGGCGGCGCTCGCGGCTCTTCGGGAAGTAATCGTAACTCCTGTATTCACGGCCCACCCCACGGAAGTGGCGCGTCAGACCGTGCTGTTGAAGCGCCGCCGCATTGCCGAACAACTTGAGCGGCTGGATCGCCTTCCCCTCACTTTGGGCGAAGCCCTGAGATGCGAACAGATCATCCACGCGGAAATTTCAGCACTATGGCAGACGGACGAAGTTCGACAGACCAAGCCCACGGTGGACGACGAGATTCGCATGGGCTTGCGCTATTTCCGGCTTTCGCTCTTTGAAACTCTGCCTCGCATTTATGCCGAGGTTGCGGAGTCGATTCGCGAGGTTTATGGAACCGTTCTCGATGCGACGGAGTTCCCGAGCCTGCTGAGTTTCGGGTCCTGGATCGGCGGGGATCGCGATGGCAATCCGCTGGTGAAGCCGGAATGCATGAAGGATGCGCTGGAACTGGCGCGAACCATGATTCTCCGGGAATACATTCGGCAGGTGGAATTCCTGAGTGATTGTCTGAGTTCGTCGTCGAGGCAGACGGGCGCTTCCTCGGAGATTCTCGCTCGTCTCGCGCAATATAGGCAGTCGATGCCCGCCGTCTTCATCCTTTGGGGGCCGGGCAACACGGAGGAGCATTACCGGCGATTTCTTTCTTACATGGTTCATCGTTTGCAGCGTAGCCGGGAAGGCTCGAAGACCCAGGATTCATATCATGATGCGGCGGAATTTGAATCTGATCTGATTCTGTTGCGAAAGAGCCTGATGTCGAATCGCGGGCAGCGTTTGGCGGAGACCTTTGTAGATCCTCTGCTGCGCCAACTCCGAACCTTTGGTTTTCATTTGCACGTGCTGGATATCCGCCAGCACGCCCGCGTTCACGCCGAGGTTCTGCAGGAGATTACGGCGCGGAAGATTGATGCGAAAAAGACTGAAGCCAGAAATCCGGAACTGAGAAAGACAAAATTAAGGAAGGCTGAATTACGCGAGACTGCACCGGCATTGGCGGCAGGCGCCCATTTACCGGACGGCGGCGAACGTGGTTCTCCGCAGACCCGGGAGTTAATCGATACCTTCCACACGATTCAGCAACTCAAGCAAACCTATCCTGCCCAGTCAATCCGGCAATACATCATCAGCGGGGCGGAGTCCGAGGATGATGTGCTCAACGTGGTTCGACTCGCAAAAGCTTGTGGTGTCAATCTGGCTGGCTCTGATGGCGACCCTGGACTGATGCCGGTCCCGCTATTTGAGTCGATCGATTCCTTGCGCGCCGCTGGCGACGTGATGCGCCGGCTGTGGCGAAATCCGGAATATCAGCCCTTGCTCGATTCCTGGGGGCGGTGGCAGGAGGTGATGCTGGGTTATTCCGACTCCAATAAAGATGGAGGAATGCTGACGAGCACTTGGGAATTGTACAAAGCGCATCGCGATCTGCATCATGCTGCGCAAGAATGTGGAGTAAAGTTGCGGCTCTTCCATGGCCGCGGAGGCACGGTAGGACGCGGCGGCGGGCCTACGCATTCGGCAATTCTGGCGCAGCCGGAAGGCTGTTTTTCCGGGCGTATCCGCATCACCGAACAAGGAGAAGTTCTCAACTGGAAGTATGCTGACGCGGTGCTAGCGGAGTGGAACTTGGAGCTGATGATCGCCGCCAGCCTGGAAGCGCTCACGCGCCCCGGTTCGCAGCCAGCCAAGGATCAGGTGCGCTGGGAAGAGGCCATGGATGAAATGTCGGAGGAGGCGTACCGTGTCTATCGCCGCGATATTGCGGAGAATGCCGACGTGCTGGAATATTTCGAGCAGGCCACGCCGGTACATGAACTGGATGCGGCGCGCATCGGTTCACGACCATCACGCCGGACGAAGGGGCGACGGTTGGAGGATCTGCGCGCCATTCCGTGGGTCTTCGGCTGGATGCAGAGCCGTCACGCTGTGCCGGCGTGGTACGGCGTAGGCCAGGGACTGCAGAGCTTCGCCAAGAAAGGAGAAAGCCACGAGAAGCTGCTGCGCGAAATGCTGAAACACTTCGCCATCTTCTCGGACTTGGTGCGCAACGTCGAACTCGGTATCGCCAAAGCCGATCTTCACATTGCCCGGCTTTATTCGGGGCTGGTAAAGAATGCGGTGCTGCGCACGCGCGTCTTCTCGATGCTGGAGGAAGAATTTCTCAGGTCGCGCAGCATGATTCTCAGCATCACCAGCCAGCGCGAATTGCTGGCTCGTAACCGGGTGCTGGCGCGCTCTATTCATCTGCGCAATCCTTATGTGGATCCGATGAGCCTGATCCAGGTTGAGCTTTTGCGGCGTAAGCAGCAAGGTGGGGACTTGGCGAAGCTGGAATATCCTCTGGGAGCGACCATCAACGGCATCGCTGCCGGCCTGCACAATACGGGATAGATTTGGCGGGCAGTGGCCGCTAACCATGCGGTCTGCCGCCCGTCTGTAGTATGTTGTTCTACGGAAGGACGCGCGCACTATTCTTCCGTCCTTCGCGTTGTGGAACCTGCTTTTCTTCGTGCGCATGTCTCGAGCTTGTGGTTGCGTCTCAGTTGACATTGCCATTTCCGCTCCAAATTCGTTCACTCCATACAAGAGGCCCTATGTCTATTTCCAGAATCATTGTAGGTTTTGTCTTGTTTATTTTGCCCCTGACACTGCTGGCACAAAAAGCGACTCTCAATTCCGCTGCTTCAACCGCCGCGGCCCACCAGGAAAGCACCCCTAAACTCGATCACTTCGATCCGAATCTGGTCGATAAGTCGCTGAACCCGTGCGACGACTTCTACAAGTACGCTTGCAATAAATGGATTGCCGTCAATCCCATTCCCGCCGACCAGGTGTACTGGAGCACGGGCGGCGGTTTGGAAATCTGGAACGACAACGTCCTCCGCGAGACTCTGGAAGGTGCAAGCAAGAACGATTCAAACCGTAGCGCCGTGCAGCAGAAAATCGGCGACTATTGGGCCGCTTGCATGGACGAGAGTGGGATTGAAGCGGCCGGTTTCAAGCCTCTGCAGCCGGAACTCGACCGCATTGCCGCGATCAAATCCAAGCAGGAAATTACCCTTGAAATCGCGCATCTCCATCATCTGTTTTCCGGCGCCTGGGAGCAATCCGACAATCAAACGAACGCTCCGTTTTTTGGATTCACCGGCGCGCAAGACTTTGACGACGCTTCCAAGGTTGTAGCGCAGGTCGATCAGGGTGGTCTTAGCTTGCCCAATCGCGACTACTACCTCAACACCGATGAGAAGTCAGTGGAGACTCTGACGAAATATCTTGCCCATGTGCAGAAGATGTTGGTGCTTGCCGGCGAAGCGGAAGCGCAAGCCAGCGCGGATGCAGCGACCGTAGTCGAACTGGAAACCGCGATGGCCAAAGCGCAGATGGATAATATCAAGCGCCGCGATCCCAAGAATATCAACAACAAAATGAGCCTGGCTCAGCTTCGCGAACTCACGCCAAACATCCAGTGGGATGTTTACCTGAAGGCGGTCAATGCTCCGGCCAGTGAGCACTACATCGTCACCTCGCCTGATTTCTTTCGCGCAGAGGATAAGCTGCTGGCGGAACATCCGCTGGAGCATTGGAAGACTTACATCCGCTGGCATCTGATCCACGGCGCCGCACCGTATCTAACCAAGGCGATGGCTGATGAAGACTTTAACTTCTTTTCCCGCACCTTAGCCGGCCAGGAAGAACAGCTTCCACGCTGGCGCCGCTGCACTCACTGGGCTGATCGCGATTTAGGAGAGGCTCTCGGCCAGGCCTACGTGGACCGGGCTTTTCCGCCGGAGAGCAAGGCGCGCACCGTTGAAATGGTGCATGCCATCGAGAGTGCAATGCACAGCGACATTGAGAGTGTGAGTTGGATGACGCCTGCTACCAAGGAACAGGCCTTTGTGAAGTTGAAGGGAATCGAAGACAAGATTGGATATCCTTTGCACTGGCGCGATTATTCCAGCGTGAAAATCACTCGCGAGAGCGACCTCGGCAATGTGGAGCACGCATCGTCGTTCGAATTCGAGCGCTGGGTTGCCAAGATCGGCAAGCCCGTCGACCGCAGCGAGTGGACGATGACGCCGCCCACCATCAACGCCTACTACGATCCGCAATTGAATACAATCAACTTTCCTGCCGGTATTTTGCAACCGCCTTTCTTCGAAAAAACCATGGACGATTCCGTGAACTACGGCGCCATCGGAATGGTCATCGGCCACGAACTCACTCATGGCTTCGACGATCAGGGGCGCAAATTCGACGCTCACGGCAATCTGCGCGACTGGTGGACCCCGGAAGATGCCAAACAGTATGATGAGCGCGGCAAGTGCATTTCCGATGAGTATACGCAGGATGTTCCCGACGCCGGCGCCGGAGTCAAGCAAAATGGTTTGCTGACGCAGGGCGAGGACACGGCGGACAACGGCGGCATCCATCTGGCGCTGATGGCGCTGGAAACCGATCTGAAGAAACAAGGGAAATCGCTCGATGAAAAAGGTCCGGACGGCTGGACGTACCTGCAACGCTTCTACCTTGCCAATGCCTACTCGTGGTGCTCGAATGTGCGGCCTGAGGTAGCTCGTTTGATTGTCACCACGAATCCGCATTCCTTGCCGATTTTCCGCATCGACAACGTAGTTTCGAACATGTCGGAGTTTGCCCGCGCCTTTGGGTGCAAGCCGGGGCAAAAGATGGTTCGAGCGAACGCGTGCCGGGTTTGGTGATGAGGGCTATAAATGAAAGGGCCAGCTTCGGGCTGGCCCATTTTTTCTCCCAATGCGTTCGGTTCTCGATCGCTAGCGATTGATGTCTTCCTTCGACTGCAAACGTTTCACGTAGGTTTCCAGGTTAGACCGGTTGGCATCATCTGGCACGCTCGAGAGAGCGGCCTGCATTTCCTTGACGGCTTTGTCGAAGTCACCCTGCCCACTGTAGACGCGGGCCATACCAACGTGCGAGGTCCAATAATCCGGGAACTTCTTCGCGTTGGAGCGATAAACAGCGAAGGCTTCTTCCTGCTTTTTCTCTCCCTGCAACTGGCGGCCGTAGAAGTAAAGTTGCTGAGCCGATGCCTTTTCCAGCGCCTTGCTTCGGAATTCCGTAGCTGCATCCTTGCGGCCCATGGCATCGAGAATGCGCGACTTGTTCATCAGGTTGTCAAAGCGCTCTTCCACCTGAATCGACTGGTCCGCATCCTTCAGCGCCTCGTCCAGATTCGTCTTGGCGGCGAGGAAGTAACCGGCCGCATCGTCCCAGGTGTCCCAGTAATATTGATTGAGCCCGCGGATTTGGCGGTGAAGGCTGGCTTCAACGACGTCGCTGACGTTGACTGCGACTTTGAAAGGTACGGCGACTTTCTCCCAACTCAGAGTCACAACGGTGGAGTCGGCTTTGACGTCATCAAAATCGTAGGTGAGTGCATCGTGGAACTCGGCAGGTTGCGCCTTCACCTTAACCCGGAGCGCATCCTCGTCCTGCTTGTAGCTGAAGCTGCCCCACGCAGTGGACATTTTCGAGAAGATCACCGTCCACTGACTTTCTCCGGGAATCATGTGCAGACCGTAGGTTCCCTTGTCGAGCGCCTGGCCTTCGATGGTGACCGGATCGGTGAAGGTGATGGTGGTGTTCTCGTTCGCTCCCGCGCGCCATACCTGCCCGTAAGGAACGAGCTTGCCCCAGACTTGGCGGCCATTCACCAGCGGCCGGTGATAGTTGACGGTAATGTCGGTGAGGCCAATACGCTGGGTGACTACGGCATGCTGGCTCTGTAGCGGGAGATCGAGCATTGCGGTTTGGCCGAGGCAAAAGCTTGCCACCGACAAGAAACCACATAACAAAACAAGCAGACGAGTTCTGTGCATGGAAAACTCCTCTTTTTTGGTGGGAATCGAACAGCTGTTTCGGCCGCAACCTGGACAGACAACTGGGGATTATGCGAGCCTGACCCGCTGTGCTGTTGGGCTTAGACGCGCAGGCCATGCGGAGGTAAGCAACGGGAAGGTTTTACGCCCATGCGCTGACCACAGGAATGCTCGAGCGAACCTACAACTTGCTGCATTCTTTCCGGCTACCTCTAGATTCGGAGGATCAACCTCCCGCACGGTGATAGAGTGGACCGAAACTTAGTTCTCCAACGGCGCCTCGTATTCGCGAGGCAGGAAGCCGGCCACCAACGCATCTCCCGGATTGGCGAACTGATGACTCTCGAGAGTGGTCTTCGGTGAGCCCGAACCTTCCAGGAGAGCATCGATCCGCTCGTAATCGGTGTCCGCGATGTCCAGTCCCATTGCGCGGCTTGCGGCCGCGATCTCCGCATAGCACGAAAGCGGCTTAGGCAGTTGGCTGACCGGTCCGGAGAGTGTTTTCATGATGGTCCCGAAGATACGCGTCATCCCTGTGTGAGGGAACGGCACCACGGAGGGATTACCAGTGGCGTTACCGGCGGAGCGTGAAAGGGGAGATGCGTCGCAAGCAGAGCGCGAGTCCCGCTAACCTACTGAAAAAATGGTGGGCGAGGTTCACACCTTTGACGTTGTCACCTCCCAGCCTAGTTTGTCGTATTCCGACCAACGGATGTGAAATAGCGCACCGTGACATCTTCTCCCATGTGAACGACTTGATGCTGTCCGGCGGAGGCCCGATGCGGTGCGGGTTTGGCCGTGAAGTAACGCACTGTCACATCTTCTCCGATGTGAACAACTTCCTGCTCCGCAAGCCACGCCCGCCGGTGGGGTTTGGCAGTCTTGGCCTCTTCCGCTGGAATTGCCACGGTTTGGACCGTGGGCTTGTATTCCGCCAGCATTGTGTTTGCGGCTGGTAGGGATACCTGCTCGTCGACCGCCGACGCTCTCCTCATCTCGAAAGATCCCGCGGACGAAGCCGTGTGGCGGCCGCTGTAGGCAATCCAGCAACTTGATACGAGGACGATAGCAAATGCTGCTGCGTCCAAGTTCCACGACCGCCTGTGCCTGGGAAAGCGCTTCGCTTGCGGCATGAGCACTGCTTGAAGCGGGTCGGGCGGCGTGGGTGGTTTCAGCGACTCCCAGCCCGCTGGCATCTTGGCTTCGCACGGCTGGATGATCGAAGGTCTGTTTGCTGAGCCGGATATGGATGCCCGGTCAGCGAGAAGCTCCGTCGCAGCGCAGACCTTGAGGACATAGCATTCTTCATGAACCGCCTGCCCGTTCTCATCAGTGTTACTGGTCTCAAGGGGAACGGGGCTATTGCAAATACAGCAACCTGGAGCTGCCGCGTGCCTCTGTGAATGGAGGGTACGGTCATTTTGACAGCAATCACCGAGCTGGCGGAATGTAGTTAGCGCAGAGAATGGAACTATCGCCCGCATTGTAGTCCCATGAGTATCCGACTCTATTTCCAGTCTGCCGTTCAGTTCGAGCAAGCGCTCGCGCATTCCGGCCAAACCAACACCGGTTCCCGCACCCAATCCAGAAAGCAACTGCAAACGCTCTTCAGGTATGCCCTTCCCAAAATCGCGCACTTCCAGAATCACTGCATTTTCTCCATGCTGGAATTGGATGCTGGCTTTCGAAGCGCCGGAGTGGCGATGTACGTTGGTCAGGCTCTCCTGCAACACACGGAACAAAACCATCTCTATCCGCTTGGGTAGCCGCGCGTGCGAATTCACGATGTCGGCATTGATCTCAATTCCGCTACGCTTGGCGAACCCCTCGATATACCACTCGGCTGCGCACGCAAAGCCCACCTCGTCCAATAACGGAGGATGTAGCAGGTACGACATCGTTCGAATCTCTCCGATGGCTTGATCCGCCAGTTGCGCAACGTCGGAAACCATCGCCAGCGTTGCCGGGGCGTCCATGCAGTTCTCGTGCAGCAGCGACAGACTAATTTTCAGCGCAGCCAAGGTCTGTCCGGTGCTGTCGTGCAAATCGCGGGCTATCTTGCGCCTCTCCTCATCCTGCACCGTAAGCAGACGCTGAGAAAGCCTTTGCAGCTCTGCTGTGCGTTCCGAAATTAGCTTTTCAAGTTCGGAGTGGGCCTGCGACAACCTCAAATGCTTTGAAATCCACATAAGTCCCCCTGGGGAGCGGTTGGAGGCGACAGACAGGGTGCCTCGTTGAAGTGCTCACATTGTTCCATTGTGAGAATCAGGAGTCTGGTCAATAGTGCACACGCACGCTACTGCGGAGCAATCCGTCGCACCGACACGCGGTAGAGATAAAGAAACGCAGATAGGACTTGGACGAAGAGTGGCTATGCAAGCGGCGCATGGCCGAAGGGCGGTTAATTGAAGACATCCACTACAACGCTGGGGGCATCTGCAATCCTCGAGGGATGCAAAGGTTTGCCTATGAGCAATTCTGCACAGATTGAAACGCGTTGTTCTGCTAGATTCCACCTAACTAGTGGGGGAAGTATGAACGCATTTCGTATTCTGCTTGCTGACGAGCATCCAATCTTCCGTTTAGGTTTGCGCTCGGTGCTCGGCTCTCACCAAGGTTGGCAGGTTTGTGGTGAGGCTGCTGACGGACGGGATGCTATAGAGAAGTGCACGCATTTAAGGCCTGATCTTCTTCTCTTGGACGTTTGCCTGCCGAATCTAAACGGCGTCGATGGGGTACGCGAGATCCTGAAAGACAATCTGCACCAGAGAATACTGATTCTCAGCGACGCGGATTCAGAGAAGGTGGTCCAAGATTGTTTGCAAGCAGGGGTTCGCGGGTGGGTTCTAAGGTCCGACGGAGTCGACGACCTGACGGCAGCGGTGCAAGCGGTGCAGGAGACCCACTGGCTCTTGGGCATGCGAACGCCGGCTACCGTGGTAAGCGGCCGGTGGAAAGGAAATCTTGGCCCCATCGCAGTCCCGGCACGCCAATTGTCGCCTCGCGAACGCGAGGTATTGCGGCTCCTGGCTGAGGGCAAAAGATGTAAGGAGGTCGCCGTACTTCTGAACATCTCAGAGAAGACGGCGGACACTCATCGAACCAATCTCATGTACAAGCTGAACCTTCATTCGATCGCCACGTTAGTGGCTTATGCGGTCAGAAACGAAATCATCCGGGTGCAGTTTACAGCGACGGATGATGGTGATTGCCAGGGTTTGACTATGACGGGGGATCGTCCACTGCAATTCCCGCACCCAGCGAACAGTGAATGAGTTCAGGGAATGATTCCAAAATGCGTAAAAGTGGATCAGTCTTGAGCGCCGAGCAAGAAGTATTGTGAAATCTGCCAACCTCTCAAGCCAAACTTCGCGTGTCCCTCGTCGCTCTTAACGTACTTGACGAAGCAGTCCGGAAAGCAGCGTTCGTCAAGGTTAAGTTGAGTGGATAACCGCCCGGACAATGAGGCGAGACGCTTATGTTTGCGCAAATTCGCCTGGAGCACGGAATCGTCGGACAGCACATCGATTCCGTGAAGACGGAGGGTTCTGGAAGATCAAGTTCCTAGATCCTGAATTGCTCGGGGTTCTCGCGGTTTGGAAACAGTCGACCGAGTTCCGCGAGGCAGAGGATTGCATCTTCGCTTCACCGGTGAAACTGGGAAGACTGCCGATCAGTTACACAGGTTACAAGATTGTCCTGCAGTCCGCCGCGAAAGCGGCCGGCATCACCCGGGGTAGCGCGACGCACAGCTTCCGGCATACTTACCGCTCGTGGCTCTATGCTGTGGGGACTGCCCTCACCGTGCAATAGAACTCATGCGACACAGTGACATCAGGACGACGCTCAACATCTACGGCGACGTGGTTATCGATGAGATGCAGAAGGCTGAGTCCAAAATTGCAGGACTCGCCCTGAAAGGTGATTTCAGAGTGATTCCAGGACTTGCAAGTGCTTGAAAAAATGGTGGGCGCTATAGGATTCGAACCTATGACTTCCACCGTGTGAAGATGGCACTCTACCGCTGAGTTAAGCGCCC
>DATEQW010000020.1:0-2316 GCA_035272245.1 Candidatus Sulfotelmatobacter sp.
AAGCCAACTTGCTCGGTGAGAATTCGCCGCAAGTCCTTCAACAATGTCGGCGAGCGCTTTCGCAGAAACGAGTACCCAGCAGCCAGCGCCCGCGGACGGAACTCCGTGCGGCTGGTCTGCAGCACCACCGGCACATCCGGCACCAATGCCTTCATCATTCGAGCGAGCTCAAAGCCAGCCTCCGGACTGAGTTTGCCCTCCCATGGAAATTCAACATCCGATACCAAACCAATCAAATAATCGCGGTACTCCTGCACCAGCTGCGCCGCATCTTCAAAGTTCGAACTCAGCAGAATCTTCGGACGCGCCTGCATCCGCACCAGTTTGTGCGCAACATTGATCCCTTCCTGAATGACTCGTCGCGATTGTTTGATCAGCTCGGTGTAGATCACCGGCAGGAACGACGAGTAGTAACGAATGTTGTCTTCCACCACCAGCAACACCGGCACTCCCATGGCCCGTGTGTCGTGTAAAACGTTGCGCTTGTCTTCGATGTATTTAACGATGGCAATCAGGATGCGCGCATTTCCCTGCCATAGAAAAATTCGCTCGACATCGGTGACCGGATTTCGGCTGATAAAGTTCTTTACTTCGCGATAGTCGTAAGCGAGCACAACCACGGGAACATCGAGGCCACTGCGCTTCACTTCATGCGCCAACTGCGCCGCCGTCATATCGGCTACCGCCAGGTTGGTCACGATCAGATTGAAGCGCGGCTGGGAGCGCGCCATCTCCAGCGCCTCGGCACAACTCGAAACATGCGTAATGCCGGGAATCTGCCGCAGGTTCAGTTCGAGCGATTCGTCAATCAGAAGCTCGTTAAGCCGTCCGTCTTCGCGCAGGATGAAGGAGTCGTAAAGGCTGGAGACCAGCAGGATGTTCTGCACCTTGAAGGGCATCAGGTTGTCGAAGCCTTCCAGGCGCGCTTCGGCGTCGAGAAACGGCTCGGTCATGGAGCGGACGGCCATGTGGCAGTATCCTACGCGAAAAGTCGGACGGCAGAAGATAGGGTTGCCCCATCCTCGTCGCGTTTTTTGCGACAGGATGGGGACTTTGATTTAAAGATCTGAGAGCCGACCTTTTCTCTCTCGGATTAACACTCTGAAAGTCAAAATCCCCACCCTGTCCCTGCAAAAAGCGCAGGGACAAGAGTGGGGCACCCGTCATTCCGGCAGCCTGACCACTTACACCAGGCCCTGATCCAGCATTGCATCGGCGACTTTGAGGAAGCCTGCAATGTTGGCGCCGTTCACGAGGTTGCCGGGCGTGCCGTATTTCTCGGCCGTCTCGTAGCAGTTGCGATGGATGGAGATCATGATCTTGTGTAATCTGTCATCCACTTCCTCGCGCGTCCAGTTCAGCCGTGCGCTGTTCTGCGCCATTTCCAGACCCGACGTAGCCACGCCACCCGCATTCGCCGCCTTCGCCGGACCGTACAGGATCTTGGCATCCAGGAACAGCTTGGTTGCCTCCAGCGTGCTCGGCATGTTGGCGCCTTCCGCCACCACCTTGATGCCATTCTTCAGCAGGTTCGCCGCATCTTTCGCGGTGATTTCATTCTGCGTGGCGCTGGGGAACGCGCAATCCGCTTTGATGTTCCATAGCGGGTTGTGCTCCAGCTTTACGTCCGTCGGCATGAAGATCGCTTTCTTGTAGCGATCCGAATAATCGCGGATGCGGCCGCGCTTCACGTTCTTCAACTCCAGGATGTAGGCCAGCTTCTCGCGATCGATGCCGTCCGGATCGTAGATCACGCCGTTCGAATCGGACACGGTCAGCGGCTTCGCTCCGAAGTCGAGCAGCTTCTCGATCGTGTACTGGCAGACGTTGCCGCTGCCCGAAACCAGGCAGAGCTTCCCTTCCAGCTTGTCCTTGCGGCTCTTCAGCATCTCTTCGGCAAAATACACGCAGCCATAGCCGGTCGCCTCTGGACGAATTAGAGATCCGCCCCATCCCAGCCCTTTGCCCGTAAGCACACCGGTGAATTCATTGCGAAGCCGCTTGTACTGGCCAAACAAATAGCCGATTTCGCGTCCGCCCACGCCGATGTCGCCCGCGGGAACGTCCGTATCCGGACCAATGTGCCGCTGCAGTTCCGTCATAAAGCTCTGGCAGAAGCGCATCACTTCATTGTCACTTTTCCCTTTGGGATCGAAATCCGAACCACCCTTGCCGCCGCCCATCGGCAGCGTGGTGAGCGAATTCTTGAACACTTGCTCGAACGCCAAGAACTTCAGAATGCCGAGGTTCACCGACGGGTGGAAGCGCAGGCCGCCTTTGTAAGGCCCGATCGCGCTGTTCATCTCAATCCGGAAA
>DATEQW010000021.1:0-6723 GCA_035272245.1 Candidatus Sulfotelmatobacter sp.
ACCGCCAGAGGCCCGACGGACGAACCAATAAACGATCCTATCGCGCCGAGCAGCGAAAACCCTGGGTACGGCGAGATTGGCTGCCCGTAGACGGCCCACGGGTTGTAAACCGGGACATACACGACTTCGGGATTCACCGGCGCCAGCACAATGTTGCCTTGATCGTAGTTCACCGTTTCCTGCGGAGTACTTCGCAAGTTTCCAGCCGCCTGCGCGCGCTGGCGCATCACCTGCACAGCTTCGAGTACATCCTGCGGCTGGTTGTAGTAGGCATTGCCCAGGTCCGTAGCCCACTGCAGGTTGTAATTCATCTGCGCCAGTACCTGCGGAAATGCTGTCAACGCTTTCACGCTAGGATCCCAGGGCTGCGCGTTAGCTCCCGCGGCAACCTGATCGGAGGAAGCGTAGCCTTGCGCCCGCCGCCAACGGTCCGCATCCGCCACCTGCGCGGGATACGTGGCCGCCGTCAGCACCTGCGCCACGAGACTATCCGGATAGAGAGCGATTGGCGCGACCAGTTGCTGCAATTCCTGCGCGCTAAGCGGCTGCATCGGAGGGTTTCCCTGCTGTGGATTCATCTGGCCGGGAGAGGGGTAGGACTGTTGCGGATAAGACTGTTGCGGGTAAGGCTGTTGTCCTTCGGGTTGCGGCTGCGCGTAGCCCGGCTGTTGATCCGGAGCATATTGTCCGTTATCGGGCGCCTGCTGCGCGAACAGCGTTGCCTTCCCCAGTGGCAGCAAGAGAAACCCGAGCGCCAGTGCAAATAGAAACGTACTGGAAGTGCGCGATCCCCGGGTGTGCGTTTGGAGTGTCATTTTTCCCTCTCAGTAGCCCACAGGCGCGCTGCGGGGCTAACTCTACGATCCAAACGACCGGAGGGTGCGTTTACGACCGGTCTGACGAAGAACCCTACCTATTCTAAACCCCGCCTTCGGGCAATAGTTCCGATACGATACGCCCCAGGGCTGAGGCCTTAGACGTACTCGCGCTCGGCCCGCCGAATCGCTCGATACCTTTCGAACACTTTCTTATCGCTTTCCAGTCCCAGCGCCGAGCGGATCGAGCTTCCCCGGAACGTGTGGAACAACATCTTCCATCCCTGGAACAGAACGAACCCGGGATCGTGCTTGATCGCCACCGGGATGTGATGAACTTTCATCCAGCGTTCGGCCTTCCAGCGCATGAATTCAACTTCTTCCGCGGGCAGGTGCTCCGTTCGCACGACAGCCGTGGTGCCGTCATATTCTTCGAGGCGCTCATTCATGATCAGTCCCTGATCGCGAAAACCTTTCGTCATGGGCGTTCGTGGGTATGGGGTCGGATGTTGAATGTATGGCCAGTCGACGTAGCGGCGGGCGAATTCAAGGTTGGCTTCGATGGATTCGCGAGTGTCGCCCGGACTACCCACGATTAATCCGCCCACCACATACATCTGATTCCGGTGAAGGTAGTCGATAGCCTTCAGTGTGGCATTGCCTGTTTCGCGGCCATTGGTACGTTCTCTGTTCTTGGCTGAAGCCTTCAGGAATTCCAGGTCGCCTTCCAAAATATTTTCGATACCGAGAAAAACGTAGCGGAATCCCGCGCGCCGCATGAGTGGGGCCAGGGTTTCGCCGTGGTTGGCAATTGCAGACGTCATGGCCTGCACGAAGTAATCGAGCTTATGCAATCCAGCGGCAATGATGGCCTCGCACAACGCTTCAAAGCGCTTCACGTTCAAAGTAATGTTGTCGTCGACGAGAAAAATGGTTCTAGCTCCGTGATCGCGGGCATCGCGAATGTCGTCCAAAACACGATCGAAGGAGTAGGTATGGAAGTTGCGCCCCCGCATCTCGATGATGGAGCAGAAACTGCAATCGTAGGTACAACCGCGCGAGGTCTCGATCACATCAACCTGGCGCCCCAGCAACGTATATCCCTGCAGCACGCGCGCATCGCGCTTCGGCGGACGGATTTCCTTATTCTCCAGCCGGTGCGGAGAGCGAGCCGGGTTGTGCACCCAGCCTTGGCCATTGCAATAGGAAAGACCGCCGATGCGCTCGAAGCCGGAGCCGTGCTCAAGTGCGCGTAACAATTCGCGAAACGTCACTTCTCCTTCGCTGCGCACCAGATAGTCGACGCCCATATCCTCGTAAGCTTCGGGCGCGAGGCTGGGATCATACCCACCAACGACGATTTTCACTCCCGGGCGTAGCGAACGTACCAGATCGATAATGCGACCGGCGGTCCGGCGCTGAAATGTCATGATGGAGAGTCCGACGACTTCAGGATCGAGCTCGCCAACGAGTCTGGTTACGGTTTCACGAACCTGGCGCTGAACCAGGATCAGGTCAGCAACGGCCACGTGGTGGTGAGGATCGACGTTTCCCGCAAGCGATGTGAGTGCGCCGTTGGGCATGCGAATCGCGGCCGGAGGCATGTGTTCAAAAGAATCCGGCATGGAAAGCAACAGGACGTTCATTCGGGGCCCGGTCCTTTATGCTCCGCAGTAATCCCGCAGGCACGGGTTGAACCCAGTTGCGAAGCGAATGGCCGTAATTGTACCGCAGCTTGCAGCAGAACTGCTGGTTGAAAAAGGAATCGATCTGTTTGGCAATTTCAAGCTATCATTTCAGAGAGACTGGCGCTGACTCTGGCTTGGAACCGGAAAGCAGCGACATTGGGGGGGGAAGCATGGCGATCGACTTTGCGCGGAGAGGTGATGGGAAAGACAACTCGGTACATTTTCGGCCCATAGAGCGGCTAAAAGTGTATATGTTCGGGGCCACTGTTTTGTTTGCATCGTTCGGAATGGGGGAAGCCGTCTATCGACTTTTGTTTTCACAATTCGACGGCATAACCGATCGTATACCCCTTGAATTGCTGTTTGGTTTGGTGTTTGCCTGGCTGGCCACCAAGTTCGTCGGAGGCGTTTACCGAAATCGTAAACAGCGGAGTGCCAGACTCAACTTCATTTGGGCTCGAAATCATCACATACGAGGCGCGGTTGAGGGAATCACGCCCTTGGCCCATCCGGCAAAAAACCAACAATCAATCCGTGTAATTCGTGAAGAAGTTGATCGAATCGAGTGGGCGCTGAAGGAAATTTTGCCAAGCTGACAGCAGGCTCGCGTCTATCCCGGGATCTTGCCCGAATACAAGGCCATGCCTACGATGGCGTCCATTCCGAGCGCGTCGAGGCTGTCGATTTCTTCTTGCGTCGTGATGCCGCCGGCGACTACCAGCCGCCGCGAGGTGGCTTTCCGGATCGCACTCACGGTCTCCAGCGGAATTCCGCCCATCAGGCCTTCCGTATCAATGTGGGTATAGAGGAAGGTGTCGCAGAACGGTTCGAGTGCCCGAATCATGTCGAACGCCGTAAGGGCAGTATCTTCGCGCCAGCCGTCGATCGCAACTCGTCCGCCTCGGGAATCGAGAGCAAAGACCAGGGGTGAGGTGCCAAGTTCGCTCGCCAGAGTAGCGGCATATTCCGCATTGATCTCACCGCCCGTCAGCAATACAGAACCGAGAATGACTCGGCGCGCACCGGCTTGTAATGCCTCACGCGCCGCTTCGAGGCTGCGAATCCCGCCACCGACCTGGCAGTTCAATCGTTTCACAATCTGCTTTACGATTTGCCGGTTGTCCCCGGTACCCCGCGCGGCGTCGAGATCGATCACCTGCACTAGCGGATACCTGGAGAAGCGGTCGGTCCAGTAGTCGAAGTCATCGAACTCCAGAGCCTTCTTCTCGCCCTGCACCAGCTGCACAATCTTGCCGCCCATCAAGTCGATCGAGGGAATCAGCATGGCCACCTCACGGGAATGCCAGCCTCGTGCAGTTCGCGTTTTAGCTCTGCTATGTTCTCGATGCCGAAGTGGAAGATCGACGCGGCAAGAGCGGCATCAGCATAGCCCTCGTGAAAGACTTCGATGAAGTCACGCGCCGAACCCGCTCCGCCGGAGGCGATCACGGGAATCGAAACCGCTTCGGCTACGGCACGCACCAGTTGACAGTCAAATCCGGACTTCGTTCCGTCGCGGTCCATCGATGTCAGCAAGATCTCGCCCGCCCCGTGATCGGCGGCCTCCCGCGCCCATTGAATCGCATCCCGGCCGGTGGGCACCCGTCCTCCCGCGACGAAGACTTCGAAGCCTCGCTCGGCTTTTCTGGCATCGATGGCCACTACAACTGCCTGCGAGCCAAACCGCCCTGCGATCTTGCCGATCAATGACGGGTCATGCACCGCGGCCGAGTTGATGGCGATTTTGTCTGCGCCGGCGTCGAAGACCGCTGCCGCATCCTCAAGCTGGCGAATTCCTCCACCCACCGTAAACGGAACGAAGAGCGACCGTGCCGTGCTGCGGACCGCGTCTAGCAACGTGCCCCGATGCCCACTCGTCGCTGTTATATCGAGCAACACGATTTCGTCCGCGCCGTTACGGCACTGAGCCGAGGCGCATTCCGCCGGATCACCTGCATCACGCAGATTCTTGAAGCGCACTCCCTTCACGACGCGGCCACCATCCATGTCGAGGCAGGCGATGACGCGCTTGGTCAACACATCAAACCTCGCAGAAGTTCTTCAGGATAGAGAGTCCCACGTCTCCTGATTTTTCCGGATGGAACTGCACTCCGAAAATGTTGCCTTGTTCGACCGCGCCCGCAAACCACAGTCCGTAATCGGTAGCTGCCGACATCGAAGTCACCAGCGGCGCGTGGAAAGAGTGCGTGTAGTAGACATACGACTCTTGTGCGATGCCTCGCAGCAGCCGTGAGTCCGCCTGAATTGCCAGAGAATTCCAGCCAACATGCGGGGATTTCACGCTAGATGGAAACCGTTGGCATTTGCCTGGAAAGATTCCTGCTCCTGCGACGTCAGGCGACTCTTCGCTGCCTTCGAAGAGCCATTGCATCCCTACACAGATTCCAAGGAACGGCTTTCCGGAAGAAGCGCCTTGCAGCAGGGCTTCGCGCAAGCCTGTCGGCTCCAGAGCTTGCAGGGAAGAAAAGTGTCCAACTCCAGGGAATACGATTTTGTCAGCACCCGCGATGGTCGCAGGCCGGTCCGTTACGACGACTTTAGCGCCGAGATAGTCAAACGCCTTCTTTACCGAATTCAAATTGCCCGCGCCGTAATCCACGATGGCGATCATAGAAGTCCTTTGGTACTTGGCAGCATGCGGCCCAGCCGGCGGTCTCGTGAGCACGCCACACGCAAGGCGCGCGCAAAAGCTTTGAAAAGTGCTTCGATCTTGTGATGGCTGGACCGTCCGTAAAGCACGCGCGCGTGAACATTGGCACGCGCTCCACGGGCAAAGCCCTCGAAAAAATCGGGCACCAGTTCCACTTGCAGATCGCCCACCCGAGCTGCGCGAACCTTGGTATCGACGACCGCAGCCGCGCGTCCACCAAAATCGACGGCTGCTAACCCCAGGGTTTCGTCCATGGGCATGACAAAATAACCGGCACGCAGAATTCCGCGGCGATCGCTCAACGCGCGGTCGAATACCTCTCCCAGAGCGATTCCAACATCTTCCACGGTGTGGTGCTGATCCACATCCAAATCGCCGGTCGCTGCAAGCTTCAGATCGAATCCGCCGTGACGCGTGAAGAGCTCCAACATGTGGTCGAGAAAACGAATTCCGGTAGAGACCTCGTACTTCCCGCGACCTTCGATCGTGAGCGCAATCCGAATCTCGGTTTCCGCCGTCTTGCGATGCAGTTTAGCCTTCCTCACGCTTTCACCTCACGGGGCTCTCTGAGTTTTTTCACCACATCGCGCAGAGCTCCAATCAAAGTCCGCGTGTGCTCGAGCGATCCCACTGTCAAGCGCACGCAGCCTTCGCATCCCGGATCGGAATTCCTATCGCGCACCAGGATTCCACGCGAGCGCAAGCCGTGAATGAATTCAAGATAGGCAGAACCGACGCGCACCAGCACAAAGTTGGCAGAGCTTGGCCAGTAATGCAGGCCGAGAGTTCTGAGTTCCTGCTCGAGAAGTTGGCGGCCACTCCGCACCTCGGCCGCATAGCGCTCCACATATTCCTGATCGCGAAGCGCTTCCGGCAGCACTGCTAGAGCCACCGCGTTCACGTTGTATGGCGAAGCCACGCGGCGCACCATCTCCATTTGTCCAACATCCCCGGCGAGGATGCCGATACGCAGACCAGCTAATCCATAAGCTTTCGAGAATGTTCGCGCCACGAAAAGATTCGCCGGGTGCTCGGAATGTTTCAGGACCGTCTCTCCGTGAAATTCAAAATAGGCTTCATCTACCAGCACCGCGGCTTGGGGCGCAGCGCGAGCAACCTGTAGCAAAACGTTGCACGCGACTGCCGATCCCGTCGGATTATTTGGATTCGCCACGGCGATGAGCCGCGTTCGCGGGCTGATCTGGGCACGAAGAGCTTGCAACGGAAAAGCGAAGTTATCTTCCGCGAGAATCTGGACGACGCTACTGCCTTCCGCTTGCGCGAAAATGGCATACATCGCAAACGTGGGCACCACGATGATGGCTTCGTCCCCGGGATCGAGATAGGTCGAGCAAAGAAGATGAATGGCCTCATCGACTCCATTCGTTAGGAGAACTTGCGACGCATCGAGTCCTAGAAACCCGGCTACTTCGCGTTCTACCGGCTCGCGCTCGGGATAGCGTGCCAACGTTTCGGCGCCCAGTGAGCGCAGTTTCGACAACACGCGCGGCGAGCAACCGATCGTGCTCTCGTTGAAATCAAGTCGCAG
>DATEQW010000022.1:0-7450 GCA_035272245.1 Candidatus Sulfotelmatobacter sp.
GACGCAGGTGATCGCCCTCGACCGGTTTCATCTACAGGTGCGTGGAATTGAGAAGCTTCCGAAGAGTGGCCCATACATTATCTCTTCCAACCACCAGAGCTATCTCGATCCCCTGATTCTGGCGAGCGTTCTTCCGCCGTCCGTCTTTGAAAAAGTCTTTGCCGTGGGAACCAGCGAAATCTTCGGGACGGGGTTCATGTTGCGGCTGGCACGTTCGCTGCGCGTAGTGGTCGTCGATCCCGATGCAAATCTGATTCCCGCTATGCGCGCCGGCGCCTTCGGACTCCGGCAGGGGCGCCCGTTGATTCTTTATCCCGAGGGCGAGCGGTCAATCGACGGCACGCCGCGAATCTTCAAGAAAGGAGCGGCAATATTATCGATGCACATGCAAGCGCCAATCGTGCCGGTCGCAATTGAAGGATTCTATAAAGCCTGGCCGAGGAATAAATCGTTCCAAGGATTTACGCCGCTCAAGATGGTGTTTGGCGATCCGATTATTCCACCGCCGGAGAATGAGGCATCGGAAGCGGTTTATGAGAAGCTGACTTCTGAGTTGAAAGCGCGAGTGGTCGAAATGTGGAAGGATCTACAAAAAGAGGATGTCAACGCGCATTGATGCCTACTTGGCTCGTGGATGCGTCTGGTCGTACACCTGTAGCACATGCTTCATTGACAACTGCGTGTAGCGCTGCGTAGTTGCGAGCCGTTCGTGGCCGAGTAATTCCTGAATGGCGCGTAGATCAGCTCCTTCTTCCAGCATGTGCGTGCCGAAGGCGTGCCGCAGTGTGTGCGGGTGCACCTCCGGCGAAAGCCCTTTCGCCACAGCTATCTTCTTGATGATGCGACCGACGCTGCGCGTGGTGAGTCGCCCGCCACGCCGGTTAATGAGCAAAGCGTTTGAGGGCTTGCGGTCGGGAGCAAAGACTTTTTGTCGCTCTGGCAGATATGCGGCTAGGGCACTCTTCACCGAATCTCCAAAAGGAACGTACCGTTCTTTCTTCCCTTTGCCACGGATCAGAATGGCCTCCGCACTCAACCGAATGTCATCCAGATTGATACCAGTTAATTCGGAATTGCGGATGCCGCATCCATAGAGCAATTCCAGCATGAGCCGGTCGCGCTCGGGGAAGGCCGCTACCTCCGGCATCTCGCCGTCGATCACCGAATTCATTTCTTCAATCGTGGGCACGCGCGGAAGTTTCTTAGGAAGCTTCGGCGTGGCGACCAGCTTCGCCGGATTCTGTTCGACGACGCCTTCCCGCGCCAGCCAGCGATAGAGAGATCGTGCGGCGGCCAAAGAACGAGCCACGGAAGGCTTGCTCAAACCCTTCTCGTAGAGTTGCGAGAGAAATCCGCGCACGGTAATGTGATCGATCTGCTTCCATCCGCGGGAACCGGCATAGGCGGCGAACAAAGTGAGATCCTGGCTGTAAGCCTTGATCGTGTGCGGCGAAGCGTTACGCTCCCGCAAGTGTCGAATAAAATCAGCGACCGCCTTGGCCACGGTCGTTTGACCAAGCCGAGGGTTTTCTTCGTGTCTCCGTGTGTCCGCGGCGGATCTCATCTCGCTTTCGCCCTCGGATGATGCTTCTGATACACGGTCCTGAGTCGATCCAGCGCCAGATGCGTGTAGACCTGCGTGGTTGAAATATCCGCGTGACCGAGGATCGTCTGCACCGTGCGCAGGTCGGCGCCATTCTCCACCATGTGCGTGGCGCAGGAATGGCGCAGCATGTGTGGGGAGGCAGCGCGCCCCGAATCAGCCGAGGCGGCCCGCACCATTTGCCAGACACGCTGGCGCGTCAGGGATCGACCTCCGCGCGCGATAAACAGCAAAGGTGAATTCTTGATTGATGTGATCGCCGCTCCACTTCGCTTTCCTGCCACCAACATCGGACGCGCTTTGGTCAGATACTCAGCCAGCGCATCTTGAGCCGATCGCCCCAAAGGAACCACGCGTTCCTTGTCGCCCTTACCGCGCACCAGCATGTATCCAGCTTCCAGTTTCAGGTCTTCTAGCTTGGCATTGGTCATTTCCGAGACCCGCGGCGCCCCTGCGTAAAACACTTCCAGCATGGCGCGATCGCGGAGGGCAAGCGCGGCCGCATACTCAGGGTTGCGCGCATTGCCTTGATGGTTCATCGGCGCAGCCAGCGTCGCCTCCATCTCATCGCGAGCCAGCGCCTTGGGTAAAACCTTCCACTGCCGTGGGGATTCAATATCCAGCGTGGGATCGTAGTCGATCTTCCTGTCGAGCAGCAGGTATCGGTAAAGATGGCGCAGCGCCGAAAGTTTTCGTCCCACACTCCGTCCGTCGACTTGATGGGAAAAAAGCTGTTGCAGAAACTCGCGCACATCGTTGCGCCGCGCTGTCAGCAGCAGACGCTTACGCTTTTCCAGGAACTCAGAGAACTGGCAGATGTCGGTGGTGTAGGCGCTGATGGAAAGCGGCGCTAATCCCTTCTCGATTCTCAAGTAATCGAGAAAGCTGGAGACTACGTGCGAGTTGGCTTCTGAAGCCATGCTGAAGAGAGAATTAAGCATGCGCGTTATCGGACCCTAGGGGAAGTAATCATGAGGATGCCCAAGCGCTGTGGTTAGAAACATCGCCTGCTATCTTTCTCCAGCGCCGCGGAGCAGGTCCACCGCATACAGCGCGCCTTCCGGCGTCTCCTCATGCTTGAAGTAGGCGAAGACGTCGCGACCAGCGGCCATATGTTCTGCAATCCGGCTGACCATACCCTGACGCTCCTCCGCCGTGTAACTCGGCTTGCGAAATCGGTAATAGACGAGCGGAGCCGTGGCCACATCCGGCGTGGTCCGCTCTTCAGTCTCCGCTACGCACAAAGCGACACCGCGCGATTTCAGCACATCCCAGGTAGAGTCGGCGAACCATGACTCGTGGCGAAATTCAAATGCCGCTGGCAGCGTACGCGGCAATAGCGTCAGGAAATCCTTGAGCAGCGCGAGATCGATTTTGAGATTGGGCGGCAATTGAAAGAGCACCGGGCCTAGCTTCCCGGCGCTAGCCAGCGGCTCAATCGTTGCCAGGAATCGCGGCAGGAACTCCTCGGTTCCTTTCAAGCGCTTGATGTGGGTGATCACCTGATGCGCTTTCACTCCGAAACGAAAGTGTGCGGGAGTTTCCTGAATCCAGTTCTGGATGGTCGTTTCTTTCACCAATTGCCGAAAAGTAAAGTTGACCTCAACCGTATTGAGCTGGGTTGCGTAGTGGCCGAGAAACTTTTTCTGCGCGAGTTTGGCTGGGTAGAAATCGGGCTTCCAACTGGGATAGGCCCATCCAGAAGTCCCAACAAAAAGCTGCGGCATGGCGAACTCTCGAGGGAAATTTCGTAGCGAAAGGGATTATATCTTGCGTCGCGACTTGCCTGACGGTTGCGTCTTGACGGCTTTTCGTGCGGCCGGACGCCGGGCTCGCTCGGGTTTCTCTTCCACTTGATCGGCGAGCGAGATCGGGGCCTCCATCTTCTCTGCAGGTGGAGCCGAAGCCGCAGCCGCCTTGAGGTCTGGCAAGCGCTGCTTCAGTTCGTTTAAAGAAGCGAACAAGTCGCCCATCTTCTCGACCCTTGCAACCGTTTGCCGCGCTTCGAATACCAGCAGACTTGCGTCCTTCTTCTTCAGAGCGCGCTCCACTTCCTCCCACGTGACAGGCGTCGAAACCGTGGGATGCTCGCGAGCGCGCAGCGAATAAACAGCTACCGTAGTTTTATGTTCGTCATTCTGGCTCCAATCGACAAATACCTTCCCGGTTCGAACCTGCTTCTTCATGTCGGAGACGACCATCTCCGGATGGTCGTGCTCGAGCAACTGCGCCAGCGCATGGGCAAAGGTCTTGGTCAATTCGTATTTAGTGGGAGTATTGAGCGGCACGTATATCTGCAGCCCTTTGGAACCGGACGTTTTCGGAAAACTCTGCAATTCGAAATGCTCGAAGACCTCGCGCAGCCACAGCCCGACCTGGCAGCATTGCACAATGTTGGCGGGTGGTCCGGGATCAAGATCGAACACCATCATCGTGGGGCAAGTAATATCTTTCGCCAGAGCGAGCGACGGGTGCAGTTCGATCGCGGCCAGATTCGCCAGCCACACCAGCGTCGGCAAATCGTTGGCGAGAATGTAATGAACGGTGCGATGATTCCCTTCGCTCCAGACAGGAACGGTCTTCACCCAGTCGGGCCGGTGTTGGGGCGCGTTTTTCTCGTAGAAAAATTCTTCGTCCACGCCGTTGGGATAGCGCTTGCGCGTAAGGGCTCGTCCCGCCAAATGAGGCAACATCGCTGGCGCGATGCGGACGTAGTAGTCGATGACCTGCTGCTTGGTAAACCCTGTAGCGGGATACAAAACCTTTTCCAGATTCGACAACTTCAGCTGCTTGCCTTGAACCTCAATGCTCGAATCCATTGTGCGCTCCAGCAGGCATTGTGCCTCAAACCACGCTCCGCGCCAAATACAGGCGTCCCCCTACGGCATCACGTGGAATCGACGTGCTCACTGGTTTGACAACGTCCCCGCTCGCCACGTAATTTCAAAGTTCCGCACGAAGTAATCTGCCGCAGGTTTGTCCCGGTAGGTTCGCCCGTTGGAGGTCCGATGAAACATCGAACATTCGCGCTATTTGCATTCCTTCTGTTTCTTACTACGCTCGCCGCGACCCAGGATGTGGCGTCTTTCGAAAAGCGCATTACAGTGAAGAAACTCGATAACGGCCTGACCCTTCTCGTCTGCGAGCGGCCGGAAGCGCCGGTTTTCTCCTTCTTCACATTGGTTGACGCAGGTTCTGCCCAGGATCCCATGCGTCAGACTGGTCTCGCACACATGTTCGAGCACATGGCCTTCAAAGGCACCGACAAGATTGGCACCACGGACTACGCCGCCGAGAAACCGGCTCTGGAAAAAGTCGAAACCGCTTACTCCGCTTACATCACCGAGCGCGACAAGACCGTTGGCCGCGACGAGGCCAAGCTGAAGGAACTGGACAAGAGCTGGAAAGATGCCATCGCCACGGCCGACAAATATGTCGTGCCCAACCAATTTGGCAAGATCGTCGAGCAGAACGGCGGGAATGACCTCAACGCATTCACCGATTACGACGAGACCGGCTACCACTATTCTCTTCCTTCGAACCGTCTGGAATTGTGGGCCTATCTTGAATCAGAGCGCTTCCTTCACCCGGTGCTGCGCGAGTTTTACAAAGAGCGCAATGTGGTGATCGAGGAACGCCGTCTGCGCACGGACAGCAACCCGATCGGCCGTCTTCTGGAACAGTTCAACGCTGCCGCGTTCGAGGCTCATCCGTATCATCGCCCGACCGTGGGCTGGATGTCCGATTTGAATTCCTTCTCGGCCACCGACGCAAAGAAGTTTTTTGACGAATACTACGTCCCCGCGAACATGGTGGTCGCGGTTGCCGGCGATGTAAAAGCCGAACAGGTGATGCCGATTCTGGAGAAATATTTCGGGCGCCTTCCCGCCAGCCACAAACCTGATGAAACCACCACCACCGAACCTCCGCAGAATTCTGAACGCAGAGTGGAACTGATGGAACAAACCCAACCTCTTTACCTCGAAGGTTATCACCGGCCCGACTACAGAACCAAGGACGACGCGGTGTTCGACGCCATCACGGATCTCATGTCGGAAGGCCGCACCTCGCGCCTGTATCGTGCGCTGGTACGAGACAAGAAGATTGCCTCGTTCTCCGCAGGATTCAGCGGGCTGCCCGGTATTAAGTATCCGCACCTCTTTGCTTTCTATGCTTTTCCCCTGCCCGGTCACACCACGCAGGAGGTGGCGGATGCGATTCATGCGGAGATCGAACGCCTGAAAAAAGAAGACATCAGCGACGACGAACTGAAGATGATCAAAACTCGCACTAAGGCAAACCTCATTCGCAGCCTGGGTGACAATGAAGGACTGGCAAACCAGTTGGCAACCTACCAAACCAGATATGGCGACTGGCGGGAGTTATTCCGTTCTGTAGACCGCATCGACAGAGTAACCAAGGCTGACATACGGCGTGTAGCCAACGAAACTTTCAACGACACCAACCGCACTGTGGGCGTGATCGAAACTTCTACGGGCCCCAAACATGGCGCTGGACAAGGCTCTAACGACCAAAGCTCTGCCGACCAAGTTTCGTCGGATCAGGGAGGTGCGCAATGAGAAGCCAGCGCAACATCATGTGCCTGATTCTGGTTGCCGTTGCCACTTTGCTTGTGCCAACTCCTCGGGCCACATCGCAAGCTACCGACTGGCAGCAGATTCCGATTCCTACCCTCCCCAGTTTCCATCCGCCGCAACCGAAGCGCATTCAGCTCGGTAACGGCATGGTCATTTTCCTTCAGGAAGATCACGAGCTGCCGCTGATTAATGGATCGGCGCGCATTCGCGGGGGATCGAGCAACGAACCCACCGCTAAAGTCGGATTAGTCGATCTGTTTGGCGAAGTCTGGCGCACCGGGGGAACCAAGGCGCAAACCGGCGATCAACTCGATGACTTCCTCGAGGTGCGCGCCGCGAAAGTAGAAACTGGCGGCGGCGCCGACTCTACCACGATCGGCTTGTCCTGCCTGAAAGGCGATTTCGACGACGTCTTCAAAGTCTTCACCGACCTGCTGCAGCATCCTGAGTTTCGCGCTGACAAGCTCGACCTGGCGCAGAAACAGGTAGATGACAGCATCTCGCGTCGCAACGATCAAATCGGCGGCATTGCCGCCCGCGAATCCGCCAAGCTGGCGTATGGAGCTGACAATCCTTATGCGCGAGAGCCGGAGTACTCGACGATCGCCGCGATTACGAGGCAGGATTTAATCGACTGGCATAGAACCTACGTCCATCCCAATCACATCATCCTGGGGATCAGTGGCGACTTCGATTCCGCGGCCATGGAAGCCAAACTGCGCGCCGCTTTTGAATCCTGGCCTAAAGGACCTGAACTGCCGAAAGATGAAATTAAATTTCATCCGGCGACGGCAGGCTACTACCTCATTCCAAAAGAAGACGTCAATCAGAGTAGCATCCACATGGTGGCGCTCGGCACTACGCGCAACAATCCCGACTACTATGCCATCTCGGTATTCAACGAAGCATTCGGAGGTGGATTCTCTTCGCGCTTGTTCAACGACATTCGCACCAAACGCGGCCTCGCTTACAACGTTGGGGGCGGTATCGGCACCAACTTCGGCCACCCCGGCGTTCTGCAATTCGTGGCCGGCACCAAGAGCCAAACCACAATCGAATCTCTACAGGCGCTCGATGAAGACATCGACAATCTGACGAAGAATCCCATCACCGACGATGAGATCAAACAGGCGAAAGACGCGATCCTGAACGCATTCATCTTTCGTCTCGACTCGCCCGACAAAGTTCTCGCCGAGCGTATGACGTATGAATTCTACGGATACCCTGCCGATTGGCTCGACAAGTATCC
>DATEQW010000023.1:0-3657 GCA_035272245.1 Candidatus Sulfotelmatobacter sp.
TGTGACTGACGCCAAGTCTCCCCAATTAGTGCCGATGACGGAGTACCCAGAAGAATTTGTAGTGGCGAGACTGCGTCAGGTCGTTATTGCCAGGAGGGTGAATAGAAGAGTATTCACAACCTACAAATGAGCCTGATCACAATCATCTGGTCGATGCTTTCATCGGCGTGTCTCACGCTGGCGGGGATTAACTTGCAGATCTGGTGCAAGAACCCCAAGGCACGGGCTAATCTGCTCTTTTCACTTGCGGCAGTGTCGACGGCGGCCTTTGCATTCTGTGAGTTGTGGATGATGCGGGCGGAGACTACGACCGCATTCGCGACCGCACTGAAGTGGACGTCCCTGCCGGGGTGGCTTGTATCTCTGTCTCTCGTTGGGTTCGTGCGTCTCTACCTGAGGGCCGGGCGACCATGGCTCGCGTGGACGGTGTACAGCGTGCGCACGTTGGCTCTCCTGCTCAATTTCATGGTGGGGCAGAATATCATCTTTATGGAGATCACCCATCTGCGCCACATCCCGTTTCTCGGCGAGACTGTCTCGGTCGCCGAGGGCGTGCGAAATCCTTGGATGCTGGTAGGCCAGTTAGGTTTGGTGCTGCTCGTTATCTTCGTCGCAGACGCCGGTGTCACTGCCTGGAGGCGGGGAAACCGTCGGACCGCGCTGACCGTGGGCGGAAGTGTCGTGTTCTTCACGATCGTTGCAACTGGTCAGTCCCTGTTGGTGTTCTGGGGAATCGTCCAGGCACCCATTACGGCGAGCCTATTTTTCTTTGGCGTCGTCGCAGTGATGGGGTACGAGTTGAGCTATAACGCGCTCCGCGCGTCGCAACTCGACCGCGAGCTTAAGGTGAGTCAAGCCGGGTTGCGAGAAATTGAAGAAAGAATGAGCCTCGCAGTCGAGGGTGCCCATTTTGGTATTTGGATTCGAGATCTCGTGCGGAACGAAATTTGGGCGACGGATAATTGGCGCGCTCTATTCGGCTTTAAGAAAACGGAACCACTTGAACTCGAGAGCATCTTGCAGCGAATCTATCCGGAAGATCGGGATGCGGTTCGCATGCTGCTGGCGAGAGCGATTGAGAACAACGGAAACTATCAAGCGGAATATCGCTTGATTCTTCCAAACGGCGAGATGCACTGGATCGCATCTCATGGTCGCGTCGAGTTCGACGCCGCAGGCAACCCTATTCTCGTACGTGGACTATCGCACGACATTACGGAGCGAAAGGTGGCGGAGCAGGAGACGCAGAACTTGCGGGATGAGATTGCGCATGTAGGCCGCGTCTCGATGATGGGTCAGTTGGCCTCGTCCCTGGCACATGAGATCAATCAGCCGCTGGGCGCAATCCTGCGCAATGCGGAAGCGGGGGGGCTTTTTCTGCAGGATGCATCGCCCGATCTCGACGAAATACGGGCGATCCTCGACGACATCAAAAAGGATGTCCAGCGTGCAGGTAGCGTCATTGACCGGATGCGCGGGCTGCTTAAGCGGCACAGCATCGAGAAGCGGAAGGTCGAAGTGGGCGAACTCATTCGCGATGTCGTTGCCCTTGTGCGGGCCGACGCTGTGGCGCGGCGGGTGAAGCTGGACGTGGAAATACAGGACGATCTTCCTCTTGTGAGTGCCGATCGCGTGCATCTTCAGCAGGTCCTGCTAAATCTCATCTTCAACGGAATGGATGCTCTCGACAAAGTAGGCCGGCAAGATCCGCGAGTCAGAGTGACCGCGCAGCTCGACGGTGCGCAGCTCGTAGAGATCGCAGTGAGCGATGACGGCCACGGCATCCCCGCCGACAAGCTAGTGCGTATCTTCGATCCGTTTTTCACCACCAAACCGAACGGACTGGGTATGGGCTTGCCGATCTCGCGCACGATCGTTGAGGCACACGGCGGGCGGATCTTGGCGGAGAATAACAACGGTGGCGGGGCTGTGTTTCGATTCACGCTGCCCACCCTGGACGTGGCCACTAAATGAGCGCGACAGAACCCATCGTCTACGTCGTCGATGATGATGCGTCCTTCCTCACTGCAATTTCTCGCCTACTTCAGGCGAGCGGGTTCGCTGTGAAGACATTCTCGTCAGCACGCGATTTTCTTCTGCATCGTGATGAAGATGTGCCGGGCTGCGTGCTGGCTGATTTGCGGATGCCCGTAATGGGTGGCCTCGATCTACAATCGGCGCTCGCGCAGACACCCAATCCAATGCCGATTCTCTTCCTGACCGGGCATGGCGACATTCCGTCGACCGTGCAAGCGATGCGCGGAGGTGCCGAGGATTTCTTGGAAAAGCGTGCGCCTAAAGAAAAGTTGGTGGACGCAGTGACGCGCGCCCTGGCCCGCGACGCGCATGAACGCAAGGCGCGTGCCTATCGGAATGAGTTGCTCGCGCGCTTTGACGCCCTCAGCCAGCGGGAGCTCGAAGTGCTCTCGCATGTCGTGCAAGGAAGACTCAACAAGCAGATCGCTTACGATCTCGGTATTCACGAGCGGACGGTGAAATTGCATCGCACCTCAATCACTACCAAACTGCGCGTGCAGTCCGTCGCCGAACTCACGCGGCTAACGCAGGAAGCGGGCATCTTCCCTGTACCCGCGCAGACCTTCCCCAAAGGGCAGTAGTCGTCTCTTCCTGCCTGCGCCTATAGTGTTCATCGGGTCGCGATGAGCAAAAATCTATTCGTCTACGTAGCAATTGTTGATGACGACGAAAGCGTTTGCCGATCAGTTGGTCGGCTACTGCGGGCGGTGGGCATTCAGCCGATAACCTACGCATCAGCAGAGTTATTCCTCGCTGACACGAAGCGTCCCCAGTTCGGCTGCCTCGTGCTCGACGTCCAGCTCGGTGCCATGTCCGGTATTGAGCTGGCGCAGCGACTTGCCGCCGAAGGCTGGCGTACTCCCATCATCTTTATCACAGCTCATGACGATCCTGAAGCGTGCGCTGCCGCCGAAGCTGTGGGCTGTGCAGCTTACTTCCGAAAGACGGATTCCGGTGAAGAAGTGATCGATGCGATTCGAAGGGCGACGCTTTAGACCGCACGGCTTGAAAAAGAGTGGCCGAAAGAAAGCTCTAGGATTTGGCACGCCCTTGTCCGCGAACCGGCGCCCGAGTGGACCTTCCCCAAAGGGCAGTAGTCAGCATTACCTCTCCATGCGTATATTGCAAGTCGATGCCGATATGAAGAACGACGAGGGAGAGTCCAGATGAGTCGCAAACCGTGCTCAATGCAACCGCTAAGCAGTTGGTGGTAACAGCCACAAATTCCAATTACCAAACGCTTGGAGCGAACTAAGGTTCCGAGAGGGCAAGTACCCGCGACGCTAACCTGAAATTCTTGCGACGGAGACAAGTATGGACCTTGGAGCAACTGGTCGGAAACTAGCGTGGGGCGCTTTCGCCGCGTCCAGCTTTCTTTCATTCGGTAGCGCGGCTTCGGCACAACAGATTAACGGCGTGCCGGGCTCGCCCAGTGCCACGCAGGTCATTGACGGGAAACAAATCCCGGCCCCGCCGCTACCGTTCGGCGGTGTGATCAAGGAAAGCTACAAGGATTCGAAGCCTTACTGGCCGCCGGCGGTGGTGCCGCCCAAGGGCGCGCCCAACATTCTCCTCATCATGACCGATGACGCAGGCTACGGGGTGTCCAGCACTTTCGGC
>DATEQW010000024.1:0-12855 GCA_035272245.1 Candidatus Sulfotelmatobacter sp.
AGCGTTGTGCACGATCGCACTCTTCACCGAGGCTGACCGCCATAGCCTCTTTGTGAGGGAAGCCGACGAGGCGGTGTGTCTTGGTTCCGCTCAAGTCGTCGATCCGAATACTCAGCAGCTCAAGAGCAGTTACGTCGACTATGGTCGCCTGGAACGGGCGTTGGTTGCAGGGCGCGCAGATGCGGTTTGGCCGGGATGGGGCTTCGTTGCGGAACACGCCGCATTCGCCGACCTTTGCCGTGAACTGGGTATCGTGTTCATCGGCCCGGATGGCGATGCGATGCGGCGGGTGGGTGACAAAATCTCCGCCAAGCGCTTGGCCGAGCAGGCGCGGATAACGGTAGTGCCGTGGAGCGGCGGCCCAGTGGAAACGTTCGCTGATGCGCGCGGTCACGCTGAGCGCCTGGGCTATCCGCTCCTTATTAAGGCCACAGCCGGAGGGGGTGGCCACGGGATTCGCCTGGTGCATTCAGCCGCCCAACTCTCCCAAGCCTTTGCGAGCGCACGGGCCGAGGCATTCAAAGCCTTTGGAGACTCGACCGTTTTCATGGAACAACTGTTGCACTGCCCGCGCCACGTCGAGGTCCAAATTATCGCCGATCACTATGGAACAACGTGGGCTGCCGGCGTGCGCGACTGCAGCATCCAGAGGCGCCACCAGAAAGTTCTGGAAGAAGCACCCTCGCCGGCTCTTTCGCCAGAGCAAGACCAGGCGCTGCGCGCGGCGGCCATACTCTTTAGTCAGGCAACCAGCTATCACAACGCTGGCACAGTCGAATTCCTGTATCAACCAGAGATCAAGCTCTTCTCGTTCATGGAGATGAACGCGCGATTGCAGGTCGAACATCCAGTGACCGAATGCACAACGGGGCTCGATCTGGTGAAACTTCAGATTCATGTTGCGCGTGGTGGCCGATTGGAAGGCGAGCCTCCAAGGACGGCGGGGCACGCCATTGAAGTGCGGCTAAATGCAGAAGATCCGGAAAACCGCTTTGCCCCCGCTCCGGGCGCGATTGAACGGTTCAGGATTCTGACCGGGCCGGGCGTGCGCGTCGATACCGGCGTTGCGGAAGGCGACGCCATCTCACCAGACTTCGACTCGATGATCGCCAAGATCATTGCGTACGGCCAGAACCGCAAAGAAGCTCTTTCGCGGTTGCAACGCGCGCTGCGCGAGAGTGTTGTCGTCATCAAGGGCGGAGCCAGCAACAAAGCGTTTTTGCTGGAGTTGCTGAACCGTCCCGAGGTGCAGCGTGCGGAAGCCCACAATGGATGGCTCGATCACCTGGCGGCAACCGGGGAGCATATCTCTAGATGTTACGCTGACGTTGCATTGGTTCAGGCCGCAATTGAGGCCTACGATGCGCAGCTAGCGGTGGAACAGGCGCAGTTTTATGCGTCGGCAGTGCGCGGACGGCCGCAAGTAAGAAGCGAGATAGGCCGGACTGCGGAACTACAGTACCGAGGCCACCACTACTTGCCCAAGGTTTTTCGCCTCGGCCCCGGGGAGTACAGAGTGGAGGTAAATGGGGCGCGCATCAACGCCCAGGTTGAGCGCTTGGATCTGTTCGAGTGCCGGCTCAAGGTTTTCGGGCGGCGCTTTCGCATCGTGTCGGTTGTCGAGGGATCAAGTTATCAGATTGAAGTTGATGGTGTTTCGCACCGGATCGATCGCGGTGATGGGGGAGTGGTGCATGCACCGGCGCCGGCCGTGCTGGTTTCCATTCTGGTGAAGCCCGGAGACACAGTCGCTATGGGAGACCGATTGGCGGTGCTCGAAGCCATGAAGATGGAGATGGAAGTGGTTGCTCCATTTTCCGGAAGAGTCCGGCAAGTAATGGCCATACCGAATGTACAAGTGGATACAGGAGCGCCGCTTTTGCAGATCGATCCCGCCTCTAGTGACGATAGCGACGTGGCAACCGATCGAGTGGTATTCGGTGCGTCCTCTGCTTCGACTGGAAAGACAGAAAGTACGGAATCCCATTGCCGCCAAAGCCTCGATGAACTGCGCAAGCTCATGCTGGGTTTTGATGTGGATCCAAGACAAACGGCCCAGCAGATTGCCGAATGGAGTCACATCTGCCCAGTGCAGAGCGACGAAATAACAAAAAAAGTAGATCAGATCCTGAACATCTTCGTGGATATATGTTCGCTGTTCCAGCGTGAGCCGAACGTGAATCATCGTACTGGTGGCGAAGAGCCGAGCGCTGAGTCATATTTGTTCTCGTACCTGCGGATGCTGGAAACCCGCGGCGAGAAACTGCCGCCGGCCTTCGTCAGCGCGCTGCGCCGCGCATTGGCTCACTACGGCGTGCTATCCCTAGACCGCTCGCCAGAACTGGAATTGAGTCTGCTCTGGATCTACAAATCTCATCTCCGCATGGAGCAGCAAATCGCGCCGGTTCTGGTTCTTCTCGAACGACGTCTGCGACAAGTCGAGAAGCTACCCTCGCATGGCGACGATTCTCTTCGAATTCTTCTCGACAGAATGATCTCCCTGACGAATGGGCTTTTCCCTGCGCTTACAGACCTAGCCCGAGAGCTGCGCTATCGCCGCTTTGACCAACCCCTCTTTGAGCGAGCGCGACAACAAACTTACGAGCAGATGGAGTACCACCTTGCTTACATGGCAGCCCATCCCAATGCCGAGGATCGCCCCGAGAGGATCCGCGCCTTGGTGGAATGTCCGCAGCCATTGGTCAGCTTGTTTTCCAGTCGTTTCGCAAAAGCTGACCAAGCCATGCGCAGGTTAATGTTGGAAACGCTTACCTGGCGGTACTATCGAATTCGAAAACTCAGCAACTTTCACTGTGTTGCATTGGACGATAAGCAATGCTGTGCTAAGGCCGAGTACGACTATGAAGGAAAGAGCCTTCACGTCTTCACTACCCATGTCGAGCTTTGCCGGCTGCCGGATGCGGTGCGGGCGCTGTTTCCCATGATCGCGGAAGTGCCCGAAGATCATGACATCCTTATTGATTTTTATGTTTTTCGTTCCGCGCGAATGAGCGATCCGGAAGCTTTGCAGCAAGAAGTAGGATCGATCATCAATCAGGCCGGAATTCCGCGCCCAATCCGCCGCATTGTCACGTCTGTCACCGGTCCGGCTCACAACCATGACGTTGGAAGCACGGAGCATTTTACATATCGACCCAGCGCGAATGGCTATCAAGAAGAGAAGTTCTTCCGCGGAATTCATCCTATGATGGGGAAACGTTTGCATCTCTGGCGGCTCGACAATTTCAAGATCGACCGCTTACCTTCCGTGGAAGATGTTTATTTGCTGCACGCCGTGGCTCGCGACAACCCTAAGGATGAGCGGTTGTTCGCTTGCGCGGAGGTTCGCGATTTGACGCCGGTACGGGACCACAACGGACGCATCGTTCAATTGCCGCACCTGGAGCGGATGTTCACCGAAGCGTTGGCCGGCATCCGGCTATTTCAATCGCGGCGTCCGGACCATCAACGCCTTTACTGGAATCGCATTTTGCTGAATGTCTGGCCTCCGCTCACGCTCGATCCAGATGAATTACGCGATGTGGTGCACAAGCTTGCACCGGCAGCCGAAAGTCTTGGGTTGGAACAAGTGGTAGTGCGTGCCCGTATTCCCGATCCGGCGACCGGCGAGTTGCGCGAAATGGTGGTTCGCATTTCAAGCCCGTGCGGCAGCGGTTTGCTGATTACGTTCCGCCCCGCCGATAAATTGCAGCCCATTCGGCCTCTGCCTGAATACGACCAGAAAGTTGTGCGCATGCGCCAGCGGGGGTTCGTCTATCCATACGAGATCATCAAAATGCTCACACCAACACGGGATCAAATCAGTGCGGAATTCCCCTGCGGCGATTTTGTCGAACATGATCTCGACGCGGCGGGACGCCTGGCGCCCGTCAATCGTCCCTATGGGCAAAACAAAGCCAACATTATCGTTGGCGTCATTCGCAACTTTACAACCAAATATCTCGAAGGCATGACGCGCGTTCTGCTGCTGGGAGATCCAAGCAAAGAACTCGGTTCAATCGCGGAAGCGGAATGCCGTCGCATCCTCGAAGCCCTGAAACTGGCCCAAGAGATGTGCGTTCCTGTGGAATGGTTCCCTATCTGTGCCGGAGCCAAGATCTCCATGGAGAGTGGAGTGGAGAACATGGATTGGGTCGCCCGTGTCCTGCGCGGCCTCATCGAGTTTACGCAGGCGGGCGGCGAAATAAATCTGGTGGTGAACGGCATCAACGTCGGCGCACAACCCTACTGGAACGCCGAGGCCACCATGCTGATGCACACCCGGGGTATTTTGATCATGACCCCGAAGGGAGCAATGGTACTCACGGGCAAGCGAGCTCTTGAGTTCTCTGGCTCCATTTCGGCCGAAGACAATCTAGGAATCGGCGGTTACGACCGCATCATGGGCCTCAATGGGCAAGCGCAGTATTGGGCCAAGGACATTGATGAGGCCTGCCATCTGTTGTTGCGCCATTATGAACACACCTACGTAGCTCCCGGCGAGCGCTTCCCCCGTCAGGCGCCGACCTCCGATCCCATTGATCGAGACGTGAGAGTTCATCCGCACGGAAAGAACGGCTACGGGGATGACGGGTTCGAACGGATCGGCGATATCATGTCCGACGAAACCAACCCCGGCCGCAAAAAATCTTTTGATATTCGCAAAGTGATGATGGCGGCCATCGATCAGGATCACGCCCCAATGGAGCGTTGGGCCGGGATGCGCGCGGCGGAGACCGCGGTGGTGTGGGACGCCCATCTTGGTGGTTACCCTGTCTGTCTGGTCGGTATCGAATCCCAGCCAGTGCCGCGATTGGGATTTGTCCCAGCCGACGGGCCGGATCAATGGACCTCCGGCACGCTCTTCCCACAATCCTCGAAGAAGATCGCCCGTGCAATTAATGCGGCCAGCAACAATAGACCGTTGGTGGTGCTGGCGAATCTATCGGGGTTTGACGGCTCGCCGGAATCGATGCGGCGGCTACAACTCGAATACGGTGCCGAGATCGGAAGGGCCGTGGTGAATTTCAAAGGTCCCATCGTTTTTTGCGTGATCTCGCGTTATCACGGAGGCGCATACGTTGTCTTCTCACGGGCGCTGAACGAAAACGTCGAAGTGGCGGCGCTGGAAGGAAGTTATGCTTCCGTTATCGGAGGCGCTCCGGCGGCCGCCGTCGTTTTCGCGGGTGAAGTCGAAGCCAAAGCTCGCAAGGATCCGCGCTTGCAGGCCTTAACCCAAGACATAGCCAAAGCCGAAGGCGCTAGAAAAACTCAGTTGCGCGCCGAGTGGGACGAACTCTTCAAGGTCGTTCACTCGGAAAAACTAGGCGAGATGGCCTCCGAATTTGACCGAGTGCACAGCGTTCAGCGCGCTCTTGATGTTGGCGCTCTCAATTACATTATTCCGCCCGGAAACCTCCGGCCGTATCTCATTCACGCGGTCGAGCGCGGTATCGGGAGGATCGAAGAGCCCGAGTTCGCGAAGTCGGAAAACAAAATGTCGAAAGCAGCTTGATGTCGGACAGGGGGCACCAGATGAATGTTTACTGGTTGGAACATACAAAACAGGATGTACCAGAGGACAGCGATTGGTTGAGCGAAGACGAAGCGGCCTTCCTGAACGGGCTACGCTTTCCCAATCGCCGGGACGACTGGCGGTTAGGACGTTGGACGGCAAAACACGCGCTGTCTCTCTTTCTGAGTATGCCGCCGCATCCCCTTGCTTTCGCGAAAATTGACGTACACGCAGCTTCTTCCGGGGCGCCCGAAGCCTTCTTCGACAAGCGGCCAGTCGCCGCCACGATTTCACTCAGCCACCGCGCTGGCCGTGCAGCTTGTGCAGTAGCGATCTCCGGAGTGGAGATGGGTTGTGATCTCGAAGTGGCCGAACCGCGGAGCGATGCCTTTGTCGCTGACTATTTCACCGCAGAAGAACAAGCTTTGGTTGCGCGTGCTTCGGCGACTGACCGAGACCGGCTCCTGGCCCTGCTTTGGAGTGCGAAAGAGAGTGCGCTCAAAGCATTGGGCGCAGGGCTGCGGGTCGACACCCGCAGCGTGGTGGTTAATCCGTTTCCATCGTCATGCGACTTCGATGGCTGGAGCCGGCTGATGGTCCGCTACTCCGATGGGCGTGTCCCGGGAGGCCATGTCTTTCACGGCTGGTGGCAACGCGAGCATAACCTGCTCCGAACCGTCGTCGCTACGCCACCGCCAAATTCACCTGTCCTCTTAACCCTCCAGCCACATGCTTTCGACAGTCTTTGCTGCCGGTGCGCGTAGCGGACAACCGAATCGTAAACAGACACTGTATGGCGCACAGTACCGACCAATTCGATTTCGACTTTATCGTCATCGGTTCGGGTTTCGGCGGCAGTGTTTCGGCCCTTCGACTGGTAGAGAAAGGATACAAAGTTGGCGTTATGGAAATGGGGCGGCGCTGGACGCCTGATAATCTTCCGCACACCAGTTGGTCGATTCGGCGTTGGTTGTGGCGTCCCAGCCTGGGATTGCGGGGCTTTTTTAATATTCAGTTCTTTGAGCACGCAACTATCTTCCATGGCTGCGCCGTAGGTGGAGGGTCCATCACCTACGCCTGCACGTTGCTGCCTCCTCCTGTGAAAGTTTGGGAAGCCGGATCATGGAGAGCTTTGGCCGACTGGAAGGCGGAAATGCCCCGGCATTACGACACGGCCTCCCGGATGCTGGGTGTAACGGAAAACAAAATTCTGGGGCCGGCCGACACTCTATTAAAGAAAGCGGCGGAGTCTGCCGGTTCTGGCCACACATTCTATTGCACGAAGGTAGGCATCTTTCAGCCTGTCGAAGGTGACCCGGCAGGCCAGACCTATCCTGACCCATTCTTCGGCGGCCAGGGGCCGGAGCGAAGCACTTGCATTGCTTGCGGCGGTTGCATGATGGGTTGTCGCTACGGCGCGAAGAATACTCTGGACCTCGGCTACCTTTATCTGGCTGAAAAGCGCGGCGTGCAAGTCTTCCCGGAAACAAAAGTGGTGAAGGTCAAGCCACTGGACGGCGCCAGCGATGGCAGCCTGGGCTACGAAATATGTACCGTTAAGTCCACGGCGTGGCTTCGTCGGCAGCCACAGCGGTTCACCTGCCGCGCCGTCGTATTCTCGGCTTCATCGCTGGGCACGATGGAGCTTCTTTTTCATCTCAAGGAAAAGGGTTCCCTTCCGGCCATCAGCGGCCAACTGGGAAAGCATGTGCGCACGAATTCCGAATCACTCATAGGAGTACGTATGCCCGGTTACTCCGAAGACGTGTCGCAGGGCATTGCCATCGGCTCCGGTATCTACATCGACGAACACACGCACATCGAAGCCGTCCGCTATCCAAAGGGCTCCGACGCCATGGGATTTCTCACCACCATCCTGACAGATGGGCAGCCGGGTCCGCGGCGTATCGCACTTTGGCTGAAGAATGTTTTTACGTCGATGCTCCGGCACCCGTTCAAGACTGTACGAGTCTTGCAACCGTTGGGCTGGGCGCGAGAATTTGTCATTCTGCTCTGCATGCAGGCGCTCGAGGGAGAGATTGAGATGCGCTGGGAGCGCCCCTTGTTCTGGCCCTTCAGGAAGTTTCTCGTCAGTCGGGGTGAGAAGGTGCCCACCTACATTCCGAAAGCCAACGAGTTTGCGAAGCAATTTGCAAAACTGACGGGAGGCTTCGCGATGAGCATGCTTCCGGAAATTCTTTTCAATGTTCCAGGCACTGCGCACTGCATCGGAGGTTGTGTGATCGCCGATTCTCCCAGCCATGGTGTGGTGGATTCTCACCAACGTATATTCAACTATAAGAATATGTACATCTGCGACGGCTCTGTAGTGTCAGCCAACCTTGGAGTGAATCCCAGCCTGACCATCACGGCACTGGCTGAACGAGCGATGAGCTATATTCCTGCCGCTGCAGAGATGAATTGGAACGACCGCGCACACAACGATCCTCATCGGCATCTGTTGGCTTAGGCTGGCAAGACTGGGGCGGTCGCACCTTCTGGCAGCAATCGATTCACAATTGCCTGCTCACTTTGCAGCCATAGACGGCTGGTGTAGAGCAACGCACTGCATTGAAGCGTGATCCAATCCTTTGCCATCAATGGCGAACGGAACTCTTTGCGATTCGCTATCCAATGTTGCGCAACATGTCGGGCGATGGTGAAACCCATGCCGCTGCCAGAACCACCAACATCTTGCAGGATTCCATCGAGGGTGAACATGACCTTGGATAACATAATCAACGGCCCAGGAAATTTAATTCCCTTGATAGCAGCGCGTTCGAGCAATCTCATTGCATCCGCCCCGCTGGGCAGACGCGCCACAGGTAGCTCGTCGATGAATCGCCTCACCAGCTCTTCGATCGCTCGTCCTTTGGCCGAAGCAATTCGGATGCGCGGCTGACTGAGCGCCAGAACTTCGTTGCAAGTACCCACCGGGTCCCGCAAACTCACCATCAGAAACAGGAGCGCGAGATGACGGCGCTGGTCGCGGCTCAAGCGTTCTCTTAGCGCCCAATCGATGATCGTTAGTTCGCCGGATCGATTGTCATAAAGCAAATTCCCTGCGTGAGGGTCACCATGAAAGATGGCATCTTCCTGGGCCGCCAGAAGGGGCACTGCGATCAGCGCCTCGATCAGTTGTTCAGCAATTTTCTTGCGACGTCCAACGGGCAGGCGGGCTGCCGCATTAGTGACCTTGATTCCCCGCTCCTCAGTGAGCGCCGTGATTCTGGACGTACTCAGCGGCCGAATCAGCCGGGGCACGCGAACACCCTTCATCGACCGATACAGATTCCCTGCCTCGAGCAGGGTCTTTTGCTCTCGTACAAAGTTGACTTCGTGCCGCAGCAGGCGTCGAACTTTCTTGAAGGTATCGGGGATTACTTGCCCGGCAAATCCATAATTATGTTTCCGGTCGCCAAAATATTGCGCCAGCCCGCGCAAGTAATCCATGTCTTCCGAGAAGTATTCGGGGATGTGAGGCTTGAGAACCTTGAATACTCCCCTTTCCCGCCGCGCGCTCTCAGGATTTCGCCAGGTGAAGCGCACCACCGCACTGACACTGGCCTCCGAAAGAATGCGGGGTTTGATTTCGACGGAGTATTTTTCGACCTTCGCTCCCAGCTCGTGTCGAATAATCGAGACCACATCCTCGGGCTGCACATCGCGAATACCATTCTCCAGTCGAGCCAGGGCATTGCGCAGCGCCGGGCGAAGATTCCGGTTGCGGGCTATCACTTGACCCAGCTTCTGCAGGCCGGGCACTTTCGCAATCAAGCGCAGCAAACGCACTTCGGCCGGAGGGTTCGAGGAAAGTTCGAGTTGCTCAAGCAGTTTGGGAGCAAGGCGCGACGGCGAAAGATGCATTACGACAAACATCATCGCGTCTCTAACTGGCGGACGCCACTTGACGTAGGTGTTCGGAACTAGTCTGTCGACCGGGACAATTTCGTCCACGATCCATCTCGCCATCGCCTCCCGCAAATCTTTGCTTGCCGGACTTCGCAGCGCAAACTCTATGGCATTGACCCGTGTTTCTGGCGAGGCGTTCTTGGGCAAGAAATCCGCTATTGCTGCACGCAGCTGTTTCGGGGCTAGCCCTTCTAGCCTTTCAATGGCGGACGGACCCGGCATAGGGTCACCTGCACTTTTCACAATAGTCCAGCGTGAACGTGTCCACCGTGATTTGAGTCACCGTCAGAAGCATGCAAGGATTCTGGATTTTGCCGCCGGTTCTCAGACACACAGGCTGTCGAGTACGGTGCTGGCCAACTTCTTGACGATCGCAACCGCACAATCACCCTGCTGGGTGCGCTGTGGCATCCACCCGGTCGAAAGGAACATGGAGTCGTTCGACCCCGGCCCATGCACTGTTCGCGTTCAAACGTTAGACCAGAAGAGATCGCCAGCCGCGGTTTGAAGCCGAGAAATATTTTCTATTTCGGCAGCCAGAAGATCACCACCAAGGTTTACATGACGGCCCCGGCGGAGCGGGAGGCTATCGCCCTCGATGTCGTGGACTCATATGGGAGGAGAGTCATGAATTGGTTGCGACGGGACACTAGCAGAGGGACGGCATGTAGACAGCACGCCCGCGGATGTCTCGTCCAATTCCTCGTGCTGTCCCCGCGGAAACATGGAAACCGCAGGACACAACTGGGACACAAAACTCAGTGTTTGGAATCAGAAACTTGCGGAAACCGCGAGAATTGAGTCAACCGAATCAACTAAATATGGTCGGGGAGAGAGGATTTGAACCTCCGACCCCCTGGTCCCGAAGTAAGGAGTTTAGTCTGTAACTGATTGGTCTGGTTGCGCTTACGAATCAGTGATCTCAGCTCAAATGCGCCCTCGCGCCCTTCGGGTGCGTTTCAATGGGTAAGCGTTTGAGCAACAACACCTGTTTGATCAGAAGTGTCTATGTTGCGCTTGACTACTCCGACGTGAGCTCTTCCTCAGCCTTCGTTTGATCTTCATGCCACTTTCTCCACCCCTCCCGCTCCTTCCTGAAAATCTCGGCATCTACGTGGCGCGGGCGTAGCTTGGGAATGTCCTCATTAGGCAAATTCGAGAACATGTTCCGGTGTGCATGTTCAGCGATTGCTCGCCGAATGAACTCTGCTGCCACTCGGGGTAGGACAAATCCCCGCTCCGGTGGTCGGTAGCCGATTCGGGTGTACAGGAGATGACGTGGGCTGAGCGGAAGGAAGATTTCTGTTCCTTTGCTCCCCCAACCGCCATCGAAGTCGTACTTGTCTTCGCTGTGGTAATTCAGCCTGACAACGGGATCGTCACTGCTGAACCAGTTCAGATCATCTGGAGCGCAAAGGATTGACCATCTGTGATCCAGTAGAGCCTTGACGCTGTCGCTGTCCGTCAGCAAGTACTTCATGGAATGCAGCCAAACGCCACGCCCTACAAGAGTATGAACACTAATCTTCACTGAATCCCCGTCTGGTTGGCGCTTCACGCGTAATGGCAAGTACTCAGTGTTCGGGACGTTGGTCAGAGGGAGCCGTCCGCCCGATTGTCTTGCCCGCTCAAGTTCACGGCGAAGATCCTGGAGTACCTCATTCAAGACGGTGGGCATCATCTGATTCCAGAGAGGTAAGTTCTCTGCCAGGAAAGCAGGAGTGCGGACGATCTGCGCTGCCACGAAGCGAATCAGCGTCTGCCAGTCGGCCTTTCTGAGCCGCTCATCTTCGATGGCTTTACGGATCGGTGCTGTGGCTGGTGTGTCGAACTCGCGTTCTAGCCACCTCTCGATGTCGTCGGTCTCGGCGCCCAGAACAACCCGCGTGTATAGATGGGTCTGGTATCCGACTCCGCTGACGTGGACCCGCTTCCAAGTCGGGACATGCGGGTTCGAGACCAAGGTCCGATACCGGTAGAGCGTGCCATCCGGGCTGGCGAAATGCTTAAGGTAGAGGCACGGGACATAGTGATTTTCAGCGGTAAGAGGCATTCACGTTAACCAGTATAAGGCTCCTGAGAGACTCTTCCCCGATAGCCGAAGGCGTATGCAAATGTTACCCCGGCGGCGGGTGGCAACCGTTTCGCCCGATTTTGGCGGAGGGTGGGGCTGTTCTCAAAGTGCTCTGGAAGCCATCCATCTATGCGGCTGACGACAGATACTCGTCAGCGATTGCGGCCTTGTTGTGATCAAGGAGGTAGAAGAAGCTACGCTCGACGTCTACAGGACGCAGCTTTCGCTGGAGACGTGCCGCAATGGAGCCACAGGTATCGACCCAGAGTCGATATACTTCCTCATTGTGCGTGTTAATTGGGATGTACGTTCTCTGGCGCTTCAATCTACAGGAGAGGAACTTCAGTTTCCCGATCTTGCTGTCGAGGACACAATAACGCTCCGGATCAAGGAATGTCCGGAACTTCGTTACGAACGCCATCTGACTGAACTGCGGCAAGCGTAAGTCACGGAGGGTAGCTAGGCTGCTGCCATCGAGCATTCGAACGACCGTGCTCGCAGGGTGGAGCTTCGCGTTAGTAATCTCCGTCCGGAACTTCGCTACGCGGTAGTCCCGATATGGGGTTCGGTAGTAGCCCCAATAGAGGATTCCCGATAGGCCGTCTTTGAGCTTGTCCTCGGCGCCGCTGAGGAGCAGGTCTTGGAGGTAGTGATCGAGATCGATCATGCTAGGGAAGGAAAGCTCGCACCCAGCAAGGAAATCGTAGGTCACTGGCGGGTAATCGAACCTGCCAATCGCCTCGATTATCTGGTCTTCCAAGGGGCACCCCCTGAAGACGATGCTACTACATCGAACACTTGGCCGTTTCACGCCTACAAGCCGCCGAAGTGAGCCCGAGGTCGGCTTCGAGGAGATCTCCTGGAAGTCCGTTACGGGCCAACTTCTCGTTTTGCCGACCACCCATTACGTAACTTAAGCTGGCAACTGCGCGCGTTCGGCACTTGCCATCGGCCTTCAGCTCTGAATGACAAGTGACGGTCGATAACCGACGGCCCAGTCAGCTATTGCGGCCACCTAGCTAGCAGTTCCAGCGTTCCAATGATCACCGTGTCCTGTTGAAGCGTGGTGACCAGCCATCCGGCAGGAGGGCACTTGGGACGTAGAGCAGCTGCGACAACGATACGGGCGCTTACGTCGTCCAAAGACCAGCCGTCGCGGTACAGGCTGAACAGCAAGCGAACTCTGTCCCAGAGTGACTGGATTGCCACCTTAGAGACGATGCGCAGACTGCCGAGTGATGATTTCGCTGAAGGGTCAATCGCTTCAAGGTGCGTTGTGATCGTTCCACAAACGGTGTACCCCAGCTGCTGGTACTCTGCGATCGCGCGGTTCATCTGGTTATGAGCCTGGCCG
>DATEQW010000025.1:0-32004 GCA_035272245.1 Candidatus Sulfotelmatobacter sp.
ATCGCACGCGTGCCTTCCACGTTCGAGCGGTACATTTCGGCGGGATCCTGCACCCACAACCGGTAGTCCGCGGCTACGTGAAATACAACCTCACAGCCGGACATGGCCTTTTCCAGAGACGCGGGATTGCGTAGGTCGCCGGTCGCGGTTTCGGCCTTAAGGCCTTCGAGATTCTTTAGATTGCTCGTCGGGCGGACGAGCAGGCGCAAATCCGCCCCTTGGCCAGCTAAGACGCGGGCCACATGGGAGCCGAGGAATCCGGTTGCGCCTGTGATGAAAGCTTTCAAAAGGCAGTTCTCAGTTCTCAGTTCTCAGTGAACCCGGACGGAAAAGCTGAGAACTGGGAACTGAGAACTAATTTTCAGCCTTCTCCATTACCTTGGCGTAAGTGGTTAGCGCGAGCAGCGGAAAATACTGCCGGTAGAGGTGATACTTCAGATAAAACACTCGCGGAAAACCTGTACCGGTGAAATATTCCTCGTCCCAAGAGCCGTCATCTTTCTGGGTACGCAAAAGGTAAGCAACTCCGCGGGCCACTGAATCGCTGCGAGTATCGCCTACGGCAAGCAGTCCAAGAATTGCCCAGGCAGTCTGCGAAGGCGTACTCGAGCCCACGCCGCGCTGGGTTGGATCGTCATACGATCCAACGCTCTCGCCCCAGCCGCCATCGGGATTCTGTACCATGCGGAGCCACTCGGCTCCCTGCTGGACGCAGGGCTCGTGGTTATCGATGCCGATGGCTTCGAGGCCGCGGAGGACGAGCGCAGTACCATAGATATAATTCACGCCCCAGCGTCCGAACCAACTGCCGTCGGGTTCCTGCTCCTTGCGAATGAATTGAAGCGCGCGCTTCACGGCAGGATGGTTTTGATCGTAACCGTAGGTCGCCATCATCTCGAGAATGCGGCCGGTGATGTCGACCGTGGGCGGATCGAGCATGGCGTTGTGGTCGGCGAAGGGGACGTACTGAAAGACCATGCGATCATTGTCTTTGTCGAACGAAGCCCAGCCGCCGTTTTTACACTGCATAGAGAGGATCCAGTCGATGGCGCGCTGCACTGATTCGCGCTGGTAGCGACCGTTGGGATGTTCTACACGGCTTAGCGCCAGGCAAACCATTGCCGTATCATCGACATCCGGATAGAACTCATTGTTAAACTCGAAGTACCATCCGCCCGGTTTGCCCTTCTTGTTTTTCACCTGCCAGTCGCCGGGATTGCGGACTTGCTTCTGCAGAATCCAGTCGGCGCACTTCACCATGCGCGGGTCGTTGGCTGGCACTCCGGCTTCACCCAAGGCGAACATAGCGTAGGCCGTATCCCATACGGGAGACATGCACGGCTGCATGCGGAACGTGTCGCCCTCTTCGATGCCCAGCTTTTCGAACTCATCGAGAGCGCGGATCACCTGCGGATCGTCGAGAGAGTATCCCTGGCAGCGCAAGGCAATGATGGCGTTCATCATTGAGGGATAAATGGCGCCGAGGCCATCGCTCATCTCGAAGCGCTCGAGCATCCACTTCTCGGCCTGTTTCAGAGCGATCGAGCGAAGAGGCCGGACGTGCACCCGCTCCAGCCAATGGGTCAGGCGGTCGAGACAGAGAAAGAAGTTTCGCCACGAAACCAGCTTTTTCGACCAGCGAAGATGCATGCGTGACTTCAGCATGCCGCCGACGAATAGTTCTTCGACGCCCATTTCGCGGGGAATCTTTTTGAAAGGTTTCTTGGCATAGCAGATGGAAAGCGGTACCAGGATGGCTCGAGACCACGAGGAAATCTCGTAGATGTTGAACCAGAACCAGTTAGGAAAAAGGACGATTTCGGGAGGAATTGCGGGAACCGCATCGTAATCGTATTGGCCGAAGAAACAGAGATAGATCTTGGTAAATGTATTGACCTCGGTGACTCCGCCGAGTTCGAGAATTTTCTTGCGGGCGCGCTGCAGTACGGGGTGGTCGGCAGTGTATCCCGCCAACTTCAATCCAAAGTAGGCTTTTACGGACGCGCTTACATTCGATGGACCCGCGGCATAAATGCTCCATCCCCCGTCTTCATTTTGATGGCGGACGATCCAGTTTGCGGCACGCTGGAAGCGGTCAGCGTCGCCTGTGCCGAGCAGAGTATGGAGCAGAATGTAATCGGACTCGAGGGTGGTGTCGGCTTCGAGTTCGCCGCACCAGTAGCCCTCGTCGTCCTGCTGAGAGAAAAGAAACTTCCGGGCATTATTGACGGCAGCCGAGACACGGCTGAACAAGCCGTCGATCTTGCCAAAACGAAGTTGTGGAGCGGAGGCTATGTTGGCGTCGGGGGAGTTTGTATCCATGAATGTGGCTCCGTTAATCCGCGGTAGCGCTGGCCGGAGCGGCGGCAATAGCTTCGACAATCTCCGGCGGCAGCCCGAAGCGGACGTTCTCCGGCATCACTTCGAGTTCCTGCACGTTGTCGAAACCTTTGGTGGCGAGAAAGTTCATCGTCTCCTCCACCAGGCATTCGGGCGCGGACGCACCCGCCGTCAGCGCGATCGTTTTCACGTCATGCAGCCATTGGGACTCGATATCCCGATAGCTGTCGATGAGATGAGCGTTAGTACCCAAGTTGCGCGCCACCTCGACCAGACGATTGGAGTTTGAACTGTTTTCCGAGCCCACGACCAGCAGGAGATCGGATTCCGACGCTACCTGTTTCACCGCAACCTGCCGGTTTTCCGTGGCATAGCAAATATCCTGCGCAGCCGGGCCTTTGATGTTGGGGAACTTTTTCTTGAGTGCGGCGATGATGTCCTTGGTTTCGTCGAGGCTGAGGGTTGTCTGCGTGAGATAAGCGACACGATTGGGATCGGGAACAGTCAGCGTCTTGACTTGCTCGGGATTGCCGACGACCTGGGTCACGAGTGGAGCTTCACCGAGAGTTCCAATCACTTCATCGTGGTCGTGGTGTCCGATCAAGATGAGCGAATAGCCTTCCTTGGCGAACTTTACGGCTTCGACGTGAACTTTGGTGACGAGGGGGCAGGTGGCATCGATGACGCGCAGGCCGCGGCGCGCGCTGTGCTCGCGTACTTCAGGGGAGACACCGTGCGCGCTGTAGATGACGCGCTCGCCGTTGGGGACTTCGTCCTCGCTATCAACGAAGATGGCGCCCTTGCCGCGAAGTTCGTCGACCACAAAGCTGTTGTGGACGATCTCTTTGCGGACGTAGATCGGCGGCCCGAAGGCCTCGAGCGCGATGCGGACGACATCAATGGCGCGGACCACGCCGGCGCAGAAGCCCCGCGGCTTCAGTAAAAGCAACGTCTTTCCCTGGCTATTTGGCACTCTTCCACTCCCCACTAACTATGATCTTCCCCAGACCGTTTGCGATGCAAAACAGGGCGCGACAGGAATATGGTCAGGTTACACGATTCGTACTCTCCCGGTACTTATAAATTACTGGAAAGCATCCTTCTGGTCAACGTAAGCCACAGAAACAGCGGGGATTAGCAGCGGGTGGGGATTGGGCGCAGCGAACGGTTGGAGCGCCACGTTAGGTCTTACCCATTCGCTTTGATCATTTGCTCGGCGTGTTTGCGCGAGGTGTCGGTTAATTTTGCGCCGCTCAGCATACGTGCCACTTCCTCCGTGCGCTCTTCGCCGGACACGACGCGGATCGTGGTGCGAGTGCGGCCATTACGTTCCTTCTTTTCAATGACGTAATGGTGGTCGGCAAAGGTGGCGATCTGAGGCAGGTGGGTCACGCAGAGGACCTGATTTGATTTGGCCAGGAACTTCAGTTTCTTGCCCACGGCTTCGGCGGCGCGGCCGCCAATGCCCGTGTCGATTTCGTCGAAGACCATGGTGCGTTGCGCGGCGTCGCGGGTGCTCTTCGGTTTCGCGCACGAGGGCGCCTTCGTCACACCTTCTTCCACGCTCACTTTCAACGCGAGCATCACGCGGGATAGTTCTCCTCCCGAGGCGATGTGCTCCAACTGGCGCACGGGCTCGCCGGGGTTGGTCGCGATCATGTAGATGACTTGATCGATTCCGGTTGCAGACCAGTTCCCTTCTTCGTCGGACGTGGCGATGTCGATGCGAAAAGTCGACTTCATGGCCAGATCGTTGATTTCCGCTTCGACCAGTTTTTCCAGTTTGCGGGCTGCGTCCTGGCGTTTTTTCGATAGCGCTCGAGCGGTGCGCAAGTATTCGGTGCCAGCCTTCGAGAGTTCAGCGCGCAAGTCGCGCAGAATTTCATCTTTGTTTTCGAGCTCGGAAAGCTTGCGGGCTACTTCGGCGCCGAAATGGATTACATCGTCGAGCGTCGGACCGTACTTGCGCTTGAGGCGGTCGAGCAGCGCCAGGCGGTCTTCCACTTCTACCAGATGTTCGGGGGAGGCGTGGATTCCGCCAGCATAGTCCCGCACCGTGGCGCCGACATCTTCCACGCTGATGCGAGCGGTCTCGAGAGCCGCAAGCGCTTCCTGAAACTTGGGCTCATAGCGAGCCAGTTCTTCAATCTGCTTCTGGGCCGAGCGCAAGGATGCAGATGTGGAACCATCGCCCTCATAGAGCAGATCGAAGGCTTGCATGGCAGCGTTATAGATTTTTTCAGCGTTCGCGAGGACGCGCTTCTCGGTTTCCAGTTGCTCGTCCTCGCCAGCTTGCGGCTTGGCTTCTTCGATCTCGCGCTTCTGAAATTGCCAGAGATCCACCAAACGCAGGCGATCTTGTTCGCCCTGTTCCAGTTCTGCAATGCGGTCGCGGATTTCATGCCACTCTGCGTAGGCCGCGGCCACCGGCTCAAGCTGGCTTCCGGCAAATCCATCAAGCAGCTCCAGGCGGGCAGGCGGATCGAAAGACAGGATCGACTCATTCTGCGCGTGAATGACGGCCAAGTGCGGGGCAAGTTGCCGGAGTACCGCGACGGTGGCAGCTTGATTGTTGACGAACACGCGGCCTTTTCCGCCGGGAGCAATCTCGCGCCGGACAATGAGGGAGCCATCTTCGGATTCGTCCAATCCGTTGCGTTCGAGCACGTTTGCGATCGAGTCTTCCGTGCCGTCCTGAGACTCGAACACCGCCGACACTACCGCTCGCTCGGCACCTGTGCGGATCACTTCACTGGAAGCTTTCTCACCCAGCAGCAGCGCGAGAGCGTCGATGAGAATCGACTTGCCGGCGCCGGTTTCCCCGGTTAGAAGGTTCAACCCCGAAGCAAACTCGATGGCAGCATTGTCGATGACCGCGTAATTTTCCAACCGCAGTTCAACCAGCACGGTTCGTCCTAGAATAGCGATGTGCAGTTTTGCGAAGCATAGCATGAAAAGCGCCCGTCGCTTCCCAGCTGTCATTTACCCGTTTGCGCTGGAACCGAACTTGATAGGGGCGGCGGGGCGAATCCTAGACGGTGAGGCTGGAATTCGCATCGTACTCGCGAGACCAGTGGGTATGGAGTTAATCTAAAGGAGTAGGTCAAGGAGGGTAAGTGCGCTGCGGACGATGCGGGAACGAGAATTCCGAGAGCAACCGCTTTTGCGGGATGTGCGGAGCACCGCTGGTAGCGAACACGCAAGCTTCTGGCGTGGGGCGCGCAACGCCCGAGGAAGCGAAAGCTGAAGCAGCGCCAGCTCCCCGGTCCGCAGAGACGCGCATTCCGAGTAATGCAGCGCGGTCTGCAACCGAAGCCGTTCCTGCACCTGCGGAGCGCCACGCAGCGCCGGTCAATTCCAGCCCAGTGATTACTGGGCCTTCTTTTCTTGGCTTGAACAAGCCGGCAGATGGACGAAGTGGGGACCAGCAGGGATCGCACCACGGGCACGGGCGCGGAAACGATTCGTGGGGAGGATCTTCGCGCAATGTGGACTATCTGCTCGAAGATGACGAAGACGAGCCGAAGCGGGGTTGGGGGAAGCTAGCTGCTGTGGTCATCGCCCTTGCACTGGTGGCAGGATTTGGATACCTGCGCTGGAAACAGGGCGGATTCGACTGGCTAACGAACGACAGGAAGCCGGCAGCGGCGCAGCCTTCGCAGAATCCCGCGGATTCCGCGACGGTAGCGGGTGCGGCGGCGAGTCCCACTGCTACGACTCCTTCACCTGTGACGCCAGATGGCGCGAGTAATGCGGCTGCGCCCGCGGCGGGTGCGGCCCCTGCAAGCGGAACGGACGCGAGCACGCAGCCAGCGACGGCGCCGGGTGTATCTCCGTCGACCGCTGCTCCATCGACCGCTGCTCCGTCGAGTAGTGCTCCGGCTGGCACCGCGGCGACGACGCCGTCGCAAAGCGCTGTTCCAGCCAATCCCCCTCCAGATGCGAGTGCGGGAAAGCCCACCGATTCGGGGTCGACGGAAAATTCCCAGGCACCAGCTGCGGACTCCGAGGCTCCGGCGAACATTCCCCCGCCCGCCGTGTCCAGTAAACCAAGAGTGCGAGAGCCCAAGCCGACGCCGGCTACGCCGGTTGATACCACAGCCGAGGCGGAACGCTATATCTATGGGCGGGGCGTGCGCCAGGACTGCGACCGGGGAGTGCGGCTTTTGAAGACGGCGGCGGGGACCAATTTGAAAGCGATGATTTCTATGGGAGTCCTCTACTCCACTGGCACCTGCACCCCGCGCGATTTGCCGACCGCCTATCTATGGTTCGCGCGCGCCCTGCACAAGCAGCCCGACAACCAGGTACTGCAGGACGATCTCCAGAAACTTTGGGGCCAGATGACGCAGCCAGAGCGGCAGCTTGCCATTAAGCTCAGCCAGTAGCCGGATAGGATCGCCTCGCTCTTCTACGAACTTGCCGGAGGCTGTGTCTGGCTGCTATGTTTTCGGCCACAGCCTTTTGCGGCTATGCAGTGATCCGATTGTCCCGCGCCTGCTTAGGAGATGGCAATCCGCTGAGGCTGCGGATACGTATATCTATCAAGGAAGAGCGATAGCGTTTGTCGAGCCAGCAACGACAAGATACTCCGGCGGATCTGGCCATTGTTACCGGCCTGAAGACCGGCGATCAGGGAGCGATGGCGGAGCTTTATGACCGCTACTCTTCCGTGGTGTATGCAGTTGCTCTAAGAGTGCTTGGTGACACGGGAGCCGCGGAAGACGTGTTGCAAGAAGTCTTCCTGCAATTGTGGCGCAACCCCAGCGCGTTCGATGCGGCTCGCGGAAATTTAGGAAGCTGGTTGGCGGTGGTCACGCGCAACCGGGCCATCGACTCCCTCAGAAAGCGTCGTCCAGAAACTGATATCGAAAATGTAGTGCTGTCGGTAGCACCGGACTTGGCTGGTGAGGCTGAACGTGCCCGAGCTGCGGAAAAGGTGCGCGGCGTGATGAGCGCGATGGTACCGGCGCAGCGCAGCGCGCTGGAGCTGGCGTACTGGGAGGGCATGAGCCATTCCGAGATCGCAAATAAAACGGGAGAACCGCTGGGTACGATCAAGACACGGATTCGCGCAGGATTAATCGCCCTGCGCAAGGCATTTCAAACTGGATGAGTGAGCACGAACAATACGCCGAAGATCTCGCCTTATACGCGCTGGATGCGTTGACGGGAGAGGACCGGGGAAAACTCGAGCAGCATCTGGCCAACTGTGCGTCGTGCCGGCTGGAACTGGAACAACTGCGCGGCGATACGGCTCTGCTAGCCTTATCGGCAGCGGGACCGAGGCCGCCGCAACGAGCGCGAAAGAGGTTGCTGGAAGCGATCGCTCAAGAACCACGAATCGCTGCGACACCGGCTGGAACCCGCCGTACATGGTGGGGATGGTTGGGGTGGGCTGCGACGGCGGCGGTGTTCGTCTTCGCGCTGTCGCTGTGGCGCGAGAATTTTGCCTTAAAGGAGATGCTGGCCTCAACGAGCTCCACGGTAGCGGAGAACGCGCGGCAGTTGGAAGAGTTACGTAAGATCGCGGCTCCGATTATCGAGCCAGAGGCGCAGCGCGTGACGCTGGTAGCGGCAAAAACTCCGCCACAACCACAGGGCAAAGCTTTTTACTTGAGGAGGCGCAACAGCCTGGTTTTCCTGGCCAGCAACATGCCCGCGCTGCCGCCACAGAAGGCTTACGAGTTGTGGTTGATTCCGACCAGCGGAGCCCCAATACCCGCTGGAGTGTTCAAGCCCGATGCTCACGGGAGCGCGACCATGGTGAATCCTCCACTGCCTGCCGGAGCAGAGGCCAAGGCGTTTGCGATTACGGTGGAGAATGAAGCAGGTTCGCCAGCGCCAACGACGCCCGTGCTGATGGTGGGCACTGGCGAATAACCTTTTGTCTTTCGCGGCTCGCGCTTTTCAGTAAAACCAAAAGCCGGACTCACACCAAACAACTGCACATCGGTCGATTAGTCGCTGTTCAAGCTTTTCACGGCTTTTCGGTCGATGACGTGACCCTTGCGATACGCGCGGGCGACATCACCCAGAGGAACTTCGTGCTTGTCGGATGATCCGAACTCCCATAGCGGACGCTCGCCCTGGGCATAGGTGTAGGCAGAGGTAGCTCCGAAGAGGCTGGTCTCCGTAGCCATGGCATGCTCGGAGGCGTGCTGGGGATGGTCCGGCAGGACCGTGGGTTGGGGATTGTTGCTGAGAACGCTCGCCGTCTGCCCGACGGCAGCAGTAGCGCAAAGCAAACAAAATGCGACGATTAGGGTCTTCATAAGTTGGTCCTCTCGAGGGGGACAATGTGGAACTCCGCGAATGGCACGGCTTCCGACGTTGGTAGGGGCAATCACCATACCAAACCGGAGGGGCTGGGATTCAACTTAGGACGGCTGGGAACACGCCGAAGAGCAAGGGTTTGCATATATGTGGAAAATATGGAAAAGGCCGGAAAAACGCACTGGCAGAGGATTTCCGGGGCAGATTTGCACCCTTTCGGGCGCAGGTGTATGGTTTCCGCGCCGGAGGTCAGACGATATGAAAGCGGTTGGCTTGATCCTGCGGGCAACATCCGTAGCGGATTCCGTACCGATCGCGGCCTTGCTTATTTTTTTTCTGCTGTTGCCGATGACGGCGCGGGGACAGACAAACTGCGAAGCAGGCAACGGCGAGCTGGATCCAGCGCCGCCAAAAACCATGAGTTCGCAGGACGTGATCCAGAAGTTTGGCGCGGCCGAAGCGGTTACGAAAGAAGCCCGACTTCACTACGCCTACAAGCAGGATGTGCTGATGCAGACTCTGGTGGGCACCAGTGTCACGGGTGAGTTTCACGAAGTGACCAACGTTTCTTATGACGCCAAGGGCAGGCGGCAAGAGCAAGTAACGTTCGCGGCACAGCCTTCTTTGCGCGGGATTCAGCTCACGCAGGAAGACATGGAGGATATTCGTTCCATCATGCCACTCGTGCTGGCAACCGACGATCTAGCTCTATACAACCTGACGTACTCCGGGCAGCAGCATGTGGACGACCTTGACACCTATCTATTCCATGTGGAGCCGAAGAACGAAGAAAAGGGGCGCCGCTATTTTCAGGGAAGGATCTGGGTGGACGCGCGGGATTTTCAGATCGTGAAAGTGTGTGGCAAGAGCGGACCGGAGAAAGTGCAAGTGAAGAAACACGAGCGGCCGGAGCTCCATCCGATGTTTGTGACCTATCGCCAACAGGTGGACGACCATTACTGGTTTCCCGCGTACACACGGTCGGACGATACGCTGCAGTTCCGGTCGGGAGGGGTCCACATCCGAGAGATCATAAAGTACACGGGCTACAAGCGCATCGACGGGAAATGAATCGAGTCAGACTTGGCTCGAGACTTCAATCGCGCGTCGGCTCCCGTATTTCTTAAAAACCGAGTCGCGGGAGATCACACCTTCCAGACGGCGAGAATCCGCGCGATTGACGACAGGAATGAGTGGGTAGTCGTTCACGTAGCGCAGCGCGGAATCGAGTGGAAGATCGGGATAGAGGCTGGGAAGTGACTGCGCCGGCAGCACGGAGGCCAATGTGAGTTCGCCCTTCCCTTCCCGGTAAAGGCGCTGGAGTTGGTCACGGCCTATGGCACCCCAGCCGCTGGGGTGCATGCGCACGAGGAACGAGGAGTCCGGCGAATTTTCCGCGCGGTGGAAGTTCGCGTCCACATAGTCTTGCGCGCTCAGGATGGTGGCGGGCGTGGCCAGCATGGCATCTTCGACCCGCAGGATGGCTTCTTCCCGATCCTCTTCGAGCGAAGGGAGGATGAGCCCGTCCTGGCGAGTGAGCATGTCGAAAATCGGGATCGTCTGCAGGCTTCGCGAAACCAGGTAGGAAAAGGTATTGGCCACAATGACGGGGACGATGATTTCGTAGTTGCCGCTGACTTCGAGAACCATGAATACCGAAGTCATGGGAGCGCGGAGAAATCCGGCGAAGAGAACGCCCATGCCGACCAAGACATAGGTGCCGGTGGATCCGGTGAGCTGGGGGAAAAAGAGGCGCTCAATATCGCCCACCGCGCCTCCCAGCATGGCTCCGATGAAGAGGGTAGGCGCAAACATTCCACCGGGAGTTCCGCTGACGAAAGACACCGTGGTGGCAAGAATCTTAAGGACCGCGAGGAGGGCCAGGACTTTCCACGCATATTGGCCGTGCATGGCCTGGTCCATGGAATCGTAGCCAGCGCCCATCACCTGCGGAAAGCCAAGGAAGCCGATCAGGCCGATGAGCAGTCCGGCAAGTGCAGGCTGAAAGTATTGCGTCCAGCGCGGCAGAGCTTTGAGGCGGGGACGCAGATAACCCACCGACTTAGCAAACGCGACCGAAGCCAGACCCCCGACAATTCCGAGGACCGCGTAGGCAAGGAGTTCACTGGGGCGCTTGAAGGTAGTGACCGGGATCCGGAACAGCGGTTCGCTGCCGAGAAATGAGCGCACGATCACAACGCTGGCGACGGCGGAAAGCACCACTGAACCGAGGATGCCGGCGCTCCATCGCCCGATGACTTCTTCGATGACGAAGAGCACAGCAGAAATAGGCGCATTGAAGGCGGCCGCAAGGCCGGCAGCGGCTCCGACGGGAGCCATGAGCCGATGTTTTTCGCGGGAGATCTCCAGTTGACGTCCAAGAGCGGAGGCGATGCTCGCTCCAATTTGCAGAGAAGGATCTTCCGGGCCAAGGGATTGTCCTGAGCCGATGGCGATGCCTGAACAGATGAACTTTCCAACGGCCGTGCGAAACGGAATGAACCCGTTGAAGATGTAAAGCGCAGATTTCGTCTGATTCACGCCGCTGCCGCGGATCCCAGGAAAGACGTGCAACACCAGGATAGCGACCACCAACCCGGCGATGGACGGTACGGCGAACAGTCGCCAACTGTGGGTTTGCGGAAGCGGACCCAGCAGGGCGAGATGAATCCAGTCGATGGCAAGACGGAAGCAGACCACCGCAAGCCCGGAGAAGATTCCGATAAAGACCGAGAGAATGAGGAAAAATACTTCCTCGTTGAAGACGCCTTCGAGCGTTGAAAACAGGCGGCGGGAAGGCGCGACTCGCGCCACAGTTGTGGATTCCGAAGGTGAGGAAGAATCCACGCCGGGAGAACCGGGGTTGCTCATTGGCTGGCAGCCTCTCGTTTCCTGGAAATCAGCAAGAGCGCCAAGTCGAGCCCCTGCGGTGGACCGCACGTAGCGGCAGTCTGCTGTTCGATTTGAAAGACGACGTCCATGATCGCGTCTGGGAGATCTGTCTCCGCAGGAGAGCGCAGTTGCGCGAGGTCGGGCTTGGCAAGCAGCCAGCGACCCTGGAGTGCCGGAAGGGCGGATGCCGGCGGATTGGCAGCGACCTTAAGATCGACGTGCAGCTTCTCTGCGCACTGCGTGAGGCGTTCTTCGGCTTGGCTGAAGGCGGCGGTAATCCTCCGGTTGCGTTCTGCGTCAGAGATGTGACTGTGAAAAGGATTGGCCCCAAGAACCAAATTCGTGGAGGCGAGAAGCTCACGGGACGCGGCATCGTCGGGATTGGCGTTCATTGCCAGCCGGAGATAATGCTCAGCGAAAACGTAGTTGCCGGAACGGTAGGCGGTTTCGCCCGCTCCGGCCAAAGCAGCCGAGTTAGTGGGATCGACTCGCAACACTTCTTCATACTGCGCCTGTGCCCCGGAGAAGTCCTGGGCCTGCTCGAATAGTTGGGCGGCTTGGAGATGCGCTCCGGGATCTGCAGGCAATGCAGCAGACAGAGCAATGAGTTCTGAGTCAGCCTGGGCGCGGGCATTCTTTGAAAGCAGGAACTGGATGAGTTCTAGCCGAGCTTTGTTACGATTCGCGTCAGAGTCAGAGGCCCAGACGCCGTACATGGCATTGTGGTAGTAACGCGTAGCGTCCTCAATGGATCTGCGGTGAGCGGCAACGCGGGCGAGAGCCAGATTAACGGCGGCATCCTGCGGAGCACGCTGCCAAAGAGCGAGGAGATAGGACTCGGCCTCGTCGAGGCGGCGCGGGTCATTGCTGTCGCGCAAAGCGCGAGCCAGACTGAGCTGATACTGGGAGTTAGTGGGATCGCAAGTAAGCGCAGCCCGAAATGCCGCGATGGCATCGTCGTAACGGGCGGCCCTCGCATCGGCCAAACCTAGCTCGTACAGCTTGCGGCCCCGTGCCTGTTGATTCGCGGTGTAGCGGGAGACCAGATGGCCCACCGCGGCGAACCCCGTGGCCGCAGCAAGAGTGAGCACCACCAGGATCACGGGCGCCGAGCGCGGAACCAGTTTGGGGAAACGCCGCAACATATCTCGTATCACGATATCATTTGGATGGCTCCGAGAGGCCGATGGTTCAGCACAAAGTTGGTCCTTCCTGTCTTCGGTTCAGGTAAGATACGTCTCCGCGGGACCTTCGAAAAAATGAATCGCGAATACCACAAGGGATACAGCCAGGAACTGAATCGGGACATGGACGCTCTGGTTTTCGGGCATGCTGGCACTCCGCTGCTGGTTTTTCCCACATCCATGGGAAAGTTTTTCGAATATGAGGACCGCGGAATGATTGGCGTGCTGGCGGCAAAAATCGAACGCGGCGAGCTGCAGGTGTTTTGCCCGGACGGCGTCGATACCGAGAGTTGGTACAACAAGGGCGTGCATCCCAAGGTGCGTGTGCTACGGCATCTGCAGTACGAACGGTACATTCTGCATGAACTGCTGCCGTTTATTCGGTGGAAGAATCAGACCCCTCGGCTGGCGGTGACCGGTTGCAGTTTTGGCGCGTACCATGCGGTTAACTTTGCCCTGAAGCATCCGGATGTGGTTACTCATTGTGTGAGCATGAGCGGGGCATTCGATATCCATCAGTTTTTGGACGGCTATTACGACGATGACTGTTACTTCAACTGCCCGCCGGACTATTTGCCGAATCAGAACGACGATTGGTTCCTGAGCCGCTACCGGCAGATGAAGATCGTGCTGGGATCGGCCGATTGGGATATGTGTCTGGACCAGAATGTGAAACTCTCGGCGATTTTGAGTGGGAAGGCCGTGCCGCACTGGCTGGATATTTTTGGAGATAATTCGAAGCATGATTGGCCGCTGTGGCTGAGGATGGCGGAGAAATATTTTTGAGGGTGCTCGATCGATCGAGCCGGTTGGTGGTTGGACAATGATGGGCCGATTCTCTCCGTACTGGTTTGTGCTTTCTTTGGCATTGCTCACTGCCGTCGCCACGATTCATGTCGCGACGTACTTCGACCTCGATTTTCTTGATCGATGGCCGATATTGTGGGGGGTGTATTTGGCGATTTTCGCGATTGACGCATTGGCCATCTTCGATGCAAAGGACCGGACCGGCGCCCGCGGTAAGACCCCGATGTTCACTGCGTTTGAACCGAGGGCGCAGCGGACCGCGGATTTCATTGCGGCAATCCTGATGGCCTATGCGCTCTTGATGCTAGTGTCGGCTTGGCGTTTCGAAGGAGCCCCTAACCGAATCGACGGAAAGCCGGTGATAAGTAATCACGGCATCATCGTCCGTCAGTTAACAGAACGGGAGTTCCTGCATGCTAAGGCTGTGGACATGCGCTTCTTCTCTGCGCTGATGCTTGCATTTTGCGGAGGCGCTGCTCTTGAACTCCTTTCTCTGGCGCTGCTCGAGAGAAAGAAACGAGCCAAGACTCGGGTGGCCAATAGCACGTTGTCCAATTGAAAGGGAGGTGCGCATTGCTGAGAAGAATTGGGATTTTGTTTGGGATGGAGAACACGTTTCCGCCGGCGGTGGTGGAGAAGATCAACTCGATGAGGGTCGAGGGCGTTACGGCAGAGTTTGTGAAGATTGGCGGGATCCGGATGGATGAGCCGAAGAAGTACGACGTCATCATTGACCGTATCTCGCAGGATATTCCGTTCTATCGGGCTTATCTGAAAAATGCGGCGCTCCACGGGACGATTGTGGTGAACAATCCGTTCTGGTGGACGGCGGATGACAAGTTCTTTAATTACGCCCTGGCACATAAGCTGGGTGTGGCCATTCCGCCGACGGTGATCCTGCCGCACAACAAGCATCCGGAAGGCACGACTGACAAGTCGATGCGCAACCTGATCTATCCCTTGAACTGGCAGGAGTTGTTTGATTATGTCGGCTTCCCTGCTTTCCTGAAACCTTATTCCGGCGGCGGATGGAAGCATGTGTACCACGTGCACTCTCCGGAAGAATTCTTTGAGCATTACAACCAGACCGGAGATTTGTGCATGACGCTGCAGCACGGCGTGGTGTTTGAGGAGTACTACCGGTGCTACGTGGTAGGGCAGGAGAAAGTGCACATCATGAAATACGACCCACGTGCGCCCCATCATGAGCGGTATGTGAAGGGGAATCCGCCGCCATCGTCGGTGGCGCTGAAGGAGCGGATCGAGAAAGATGCGCTGACGTTGTGCCGGGTGCTCGGGTACGACCTGAACACGGTGGAATTTGCCGTGGAGGGCGGCGTGCCCTATGCAATCGATTTTCTGAATCCGGCGCCGGACGCGGAGATTACCTCTGTGGGGCAGGAGAATTTTGACTGGATTGTGAATGCTGTGGCGGAGATGGCGGTGAGGATGGCGGTCACCGGGGAGGATCCCGCGCGGGAGTTGCGCTGGGCGGCGTTTCTCGCAGGTAAGCCTCCGGCTGAGAAATCCGCCCGCAAGGGCGAGCCGAAGTGGGTCGCCGAGCGAAAGCGCGGGAAAGCAGCAAAGTAGGTGGAGGACGGGCTAAAGAAAAAGCGCTTTTTATGGGGCTTGGCGCTGGCGTGGACGCCTTGGCTCCCCATCGTGATCGGCCTTGGCCGCACGCTTTCAAGACAGAAGGCTACTGGGATCGGTGCGGTGGCCGGCGGTGTGACCGAACTATTCGTCGTGTGGGGTATTGCCGCGATGCTCATCGGTCAAGTAGCCGCGATCGTCATGTTATTCCGGACATTCTCGCCTGGGCATTGGATGCGCAGCCTGCTCTCCGTGGTAAGCATTTGCCTGAGCGGCGTGATGCTCATTCTGTTAGGCCTTTTTCTCTGGCTCTCGTGGTTCCAGGCTCACCACAGCTTCTAACCAATATTCACCGGGCCATTGCTATACTGTTAGGACTTGTTTTGCATACTCTTCGCGTAGGGCGCGAAGGGATGGGGACCGGCGGGGTAGCGGCGCTGCCGGGGAAAGGTTCCTCGCCTCGCCCGGAATGACAAGAAGAGAAGAAACAGATGACACCTACTTTCACCATAGGGATTGAAGAGGAATATCAGACGATCGATCCGGAGACACGGGATCTGCGGTCGCACATTCACGCCGAGATCCTGGAAAAGGGCAAGTTGCTGCTGCAGGAGCGGGTGAAGGCGGAGATGCATCAGTCGGTGGTGGAGGTGGGCACCGGGGTTTGCAAGAACATTAAGGAAGCCAAAGCGGAAGTGAAAATGCTGCGACGCGATATTATTCGGCTGGCCAAGGAGAATGGGCTGCGGCTGGCTTCGGTGGCGACGCATCCGTTTTCGGACTGGCGAACGCAGGACATCAATCCCGACGATCGTTACAAGAATCTTGTTGAAGATATGCAGTTGGTGGCACGGGCTAACCTCATTTTTGGGTTGCACGTGCACATCGGGATTGAGGATCGCGAGACGGCGATCCACATGATGAATCACGCACGGTATTTTCTGCCGCATCTGCTGGCGCTGTCGACGAATTCCCCGTTCTGGCTGGGCATGAATACCGGTCTGAAATCCTACCGTTGCAAAGTGTTTGACAAATTTCCCCGGACCAACATTCCAGATTATTTTCCCAGTTGGGGCGAGTACGAGAACTTTATCAAGCTCTTGATCAAGACCAACTGCATCGATAACGCGAAAAAAATCTGGTGGGACATCCGACCGCATCCGTTCTTCAATACGATCGAGTTCCGGGTATGCGATATTCCGATGCGCGCCGATGAGACGATCGCACTGGCCGCGCTGATTCAGGCGACGGTGGCGAAGCTGTACAAGCTGCACACAGCGAACCAGGGATTTCGTTTGTACCGCCGGGCGCTGCTCATGGAAAACAAGTGGCGGGCGGCGCGGTACGGAATGGACGGGAAGCTGATCGACTTTGGCAAACAGACCGAAGTGCCGGCGCGGGATTTAATCCGCGAGTATCTGGACTTTGTGGACGATGTGGTCGATGAACTGGACTCACGTGAAGAACTGGAGTACATCCACACCATGCTGGAGCGAGGGAGCGGAGCGGACCGGCAGTTGCGCGTCTACCAGGAAACCGGCGATTTGAAGAAAGTTGTCGATTACATTATGGAAGAGACGGAGGTGGGCTTGACGGAAGATGAGGCCGCTTCTGTTAGAAAAGTAGGGTAATGACCATTCCTGCAGAGCAAGTCAAAATCCCCACCCCTTCGGCAGGCTCAGGGCAGGCTCTGCCGCACAAAACGCGACAAGGATGGGGCACCCATAATATTTCCTTCGATCCGGAGTTTAGCCCCGGCGCTCGCAATGCTGTCGGAGTTTGTCTGCGCGTGCAGCCCGACGAAAAGGTCTGTGTAATTACGGATGAGGCCACGCTGGAGATTGCGGCGGCGATCGTGGCCGAGTTGGAGAGGCTCGGTTCACCGCACCACGTGTGGGTGCTGGAGGATCTGGCCGAGCGGCCCCTGAAAGATTTGCCAGCGGAAATTGTCGCGGATTTGGAGACCAGTCAGGTTTCGATTTTTGCGGTGTGGGCGCAAAGAAACGAACTCCGGTCGCGCATGCAGATGACGGATGTGGTGAACCGGCGGAAGATCCGGCACGCGCACATGGTCAATATCAACCGGCAAATCATGCTGGAAGGCATGCGGGCGGATTTTCAGAAGGTGGACCGGCTCAGCACGAAAGTTGTGGAGATGGTGCGGAAGGCGACGCGGGTTCGGGCGAAGACCGCGGCCGGCACCGATCTGACCGCGGATTTGAATCCCAACTACCGATGGTTGAAGACCAGCGGGATTATCTCGCCGGAAAAGTGGGGGAACCTGCCCGGGGGAGAAATCTTTACGACGCCGGGCGAGGTGAATGGAACGTTTGTGATCGATGGCGTGGTGGGCGATTACCTGTGCACGAAATTTGGAAGTCTGCAGCAAACGCCGCTGACGGTTCACATGAAGAAAAACCGGCTGACGGAGGCGCACTCGGAAAATCGCGAACTAGAAGATGATTTCTGGAAGTACACGCACACAGACGAGAATAGCGACCGTGTGGGCGAGTTCGCCATCGGAACCAACATCGATTTGAAAGATGTGATTGGGCAGATTCTGCAGGATGAAAAATATCCTGGAGTGCACATTGCCTTTGGAAATCCCTATGGCGCGCACACGGGAGCGGAGTGGGATTCGTCGACGCATATTGACGTGGTAGGGCGGAAGTTCAACATCTGGGTGGACGACGAACAGATCATGCAGGATGGGAAGTTTCTGATCGAAGCGTAAAGGCTGGCAGCTCATAGTGATTGTCGAAGAATCCAAGGTGGTGTTGCTCAGGAAAGCGTATGCGGCCTTTAACGCCCGCGACATCGACTCCTGCCTGGCAACCATGCAACCCGACGTAGCGTGGCCGAATGGGATGGAGGATGGCATGGTTCATGGTCACGCTGGCGTTCGCGAATACTGGACCCGGCAGTGGGGCTTGATCGACCCGCATGTAGAGCCGGTGAAATTCGATCTGGATGAGGCGGGCCGGGTGGTCGTCGGAGTTCACCAGGTGGCTCGCAATCTTTCTGGAGAGGTCTTGCTGGATCGGATGGTCGAGCATGTGTACACGATCGAAGGCGGGCTGATTCGCACTATGGAGATTCGTGAGTAGACGCTTAAGCACTATGGCTTCCCGGCCATGATTCCCACCCTCCGCAAACAGTTCAACGCCGCATTTACTCCCGAAAAATATCAGGCCTTTCTGCGGCGGATTGAGGACGCGTGCGGAGTACAAGTGCAGTTCCGGTTGTCGGAGACTCCTTGCTTCTTTCCTAAGAGCTTGTTGGACCAGATGGCGGAGGACGGGAAAGAACTGATCCGCCAACTGGTGGAGAGCCCAGAGTATCGAGCAAAGTCAGATGGATCGATTCCAGCGGAATTCAGGGTCCCGAATGAGCCGGCGCATCCACTCTTTGTGCAAGTGGATTTTGGGCTGGTTCGCGATGCCCGCGGCGAGCTGCAGCCGAAGCTGGTGGAGTTGCAGGCCTTCCCTTCCCTCTACGCGTATCAGGTGACGCTGGCGCAAAGCTACATCGACGTGTACGGACTGGAAGCGATGGTAGCTTCCGACTCACGGCCCGGGGCTCACGGAGGCGAACACCTGCAGTTCTTTTTGGGTGGGCTGGATGAGAAGTCCTACCGCGAACTTTTGCGGCGTGCAATCGTGGGCGCGCACGATCCAGAGAACGTCATCCTGATGGAGATTCATCCACAAGAACAGAAGACCCTGCCAGATTTTCTGCTGACAGAAAAGATGCTTGGCGTGCGGACGGTCGATATTGAAACGATCAAGAAGCAGGGGTCGCAGCTTTACTACGAACGAAACGGAGGCCGGGTGCCGATCCGGCGGATCTACAACAGGGCGATCGTGGACGAATTGCAGCGTAAGGGAGTGAAGCTGGGGTTCGACTGGCGGGACGATCTTAACGTGGAGTGGGCCGGACATCCGAACTGGTATTTTCGTATCAGCAAGTTTTCTATTCCGTACCTGCGGCACGAGTCGGTGCCGAAAACGTGGTTTCTGGACCGGCTGGATCGGGTTCCTGACGATCTGCAGAACTACGCCCTAAAGCCACTGTACTCTTTCGCTGGCTTGGGCGTGGTGATTGCGCCGAAAAAGGAAGATATCGATGCGATTCCGCCGGCGAAGCGGGCGGACTATATCCTGCAAGAGAGGCTGCACTTTGAGCCGATCATCGAGACTCCGTTTGGCGGCACAAAAGCGGAGGTGCGGGTGATGTACGTATGGCAAGAGGAGTTACAGGCGGTGCTGACGATTATCCGCATGGGGCGCGGTTTGATGATGGGCGTGGATCATAACAAGAATATGCAGTGGGTAGGGGCGTCGGCAGGGTTGTATCAGGGATAGTTAGGCGGTCGGGGCGAGTTGCAGAGGTCCTTCGCTTCGCTCAGGATGACAAGGGCGCGTTTCTAGGCTCTAACCGATTCGCTTGACCACGCAGGTTTCCAGTTCGCGGCCATTGGGGCGGCGAAGAAAGAGCTTGTCGCCTTCCAATCGAACCGGGACGCGATCTCCGACTTTCCACTCTCCGGGAAGGTAGCCCTCGGCGGAGGCAGTATCGTACTCCCCGGTGTAGACCACTCCTTCGACATTAATCACGACCGCAGGGCGGGCAAAAGCGGCAGTGGTTTCGCGCATGATTTCGGCTTCCGCCCGGCACCAGTTTTCGACGTCATGACCCTCCGCACCTCCGCCTTGCCGGTAGAGTTCCTCGGCACGGGCGCGGATGGCGTTTTGCAGCTCGAGAGAAGAAGTTCTGAATTCTTGCGCCATAAGAGCTACCCTGATTTTTCGGGTTTCTAGGTTCATAGTAGTCGTCGTTGACACCGTCCAGCTCGATTCGGCTGCACAGAAGGGCACGGCCGTTGTCACTTCGGGAAATAAACTCGATTTGGAACTGGCTGCCTGACGGGCACAACGCGGCATCCAACCTATCTCGGCGCGCTTCCAGTTGACCCAGATCACTGGCGGAGCCTAACATTACCGCGGTCGGGAGTGTCGTGTTTTCATGATCGGTCAGACCGTGTCCCACTATCGCATCCTGGGCAAGCTTGGGGGCGGTGGTATGGGCGTGGTCTACGAGGCCGAGGACCTGAAACTCGGGCGGCACGTCGCGCTGAAGTTCATCCCAGAAAATCTAGTAGGTGACCCCAAATCGCTGGAACGATTCGGGCGAGAGGCGAGGGCCGCGTCCCTGCTGAATCATCCCAACATCTGCACGATCCATGGTATCGAAGATAACGGCGGGCATCCCTTCATTGTGATGGAGAAACTGGAGGGCGAAAGCCTGAAGCAATGCATCTCCGGCCATCCCATCGAGACGGAAAAGCTGCTTGATATCAGTATTCAGGTCGCAGACGCCCTGGCAGCGTCGCATGCCAAGGGAATTGTGCATCGGGATATCAAGCCGGCAAACATTTTCCTGACCCCGACTGGTCAAGTGAAGGTATTGGATTTCGGTCTGGCCAAGCTGGTGCACAACGTCGGAACCGACAGCGATGGAGCGGCGGCAGACAATTCGTTAACCGCTGTCGGGGTGATTCCCGGGACGGCGGTCTACATGTCCCCGGAGCAGGCGCGCAGCGAAGAAATCGACTTCCGCAGCGACCTGTTTTCGTTTGGCGTTGTCATGTATGAAATGGCGACCGGGAAGAAGCCGTTTACCGGCAAGAATTCCTTGATGACGCTGGACGCGGTACTGCATGAGAAGCCGGTTCCACCCGCAGAATTAAATCCGAAGGTGCCGGTGGAGCTGGAAGGCATCATCGGCAAGGCGATGGAGAAGGACCGCAAGGAGCGGTACCAGAGCGCCACCCAGATGAAGGCCGACCTGCAGGTACTGAAACATCAGACTGAATCCGGGCTGGTGAAGAGTGGCCTGCACACTAAGAAACTCCGGGTCGCTAGCAAGACATTTGGCCATAAGGGGAGCCGGTGGCAGTTCTGGCTGTTGCTGGGAACGCTGGCCCTACTATTCACCGTGTTGTCGGCCGTCGGCGCCTACTGGCTGAAACACCGGGAAGTGGCCAATGCGGAGTTGAAGGATGCGATCGCGGTGCTTCCTTTGCAGAACATGAATGGCGACGTCAGCGTCGACTACTTGCGCTTCGCCCTGGCTGACGAATTGACCAGCGTGTTGAGCTATTCCCGGTCACTCGAGGTGCGCCCCTCGTCCGTGACGCGCAAGTATGTCGAATTGGATCTTGATCCGCACAAAGTGGGGCAGCAACTGCGCGTTGGTCGCCTGCTCACCGGACACTTCCTGCGGCAAGGCGAACAGTTGACGGTCACACTTGAGGCGATCGACGTGGGCAACGACCGGCTCTTATGGCAAGGGACGGCGACCGCATCGGTGAACGATTTGATTTCTCTGCAGTCACAATTGAGCACGCAGGTGCAGCAAGGTCTGCTGCCAGCGCTGGGAGTAGCCGCGGGTGCATTGAGCGCGGCCTCGCGGCCCCAGAGTCAGGAAGCCTACGACCTCTACTTGCACAGTCTTGCTCTGCCACATGATCCTGGACCGAACAAGGATGCGATTGCGGTACTCGAACACGTGGTAGGAGAGGACCGGAACTATGCTCCAGCCTGGGAAGCGCTGGGACAGCGGTATTACTTCGATTCGCTCTATGGCGGAGGCGGCGAGTCGATGTTCCAGCGCTCGAATGCCGCCTATGAACGAGCGCTGGCTTTGGATCCAAACCGGGTGGCGGCCGCGAGCAATCTGATTGTCAACCGCGTGGAACGAGGCGAACTGGGCCGCGCCTACGACGCGGCTATGGATCTGGTGCGGCGGAGGCCGCAGAGCGGAGACGCGCACTTCGCGCTCAGCTACGTGCTGCGTTATGCCGGCATGCAGGAGAAGGCGACGCAGGAGTGCAACACGGCGCGGTCGTTGGATCCCGGGAACTTCACTTTCCGATCCTGCGCGTGGGCATTTATGGAACTCGGCCAGACAGACCGCGCCATGGACTTTGTGCACCTGGATGCAGGGTCGGAGTGGGCAGCCTGGGCAACGCCGTATGTCTATCTGGCTGCTGGAAATTTGCCTCAGGCCCGTGAAGCGGCCAGGAACGTGGCGAAGTCTCCGACTTACCACCGGGAATTGCTGGTAGCGTGCACGCAGTCTCAGCGGCCGGGAGATATGGACAAGATTGTGCGCGATGAAGAAGCCTCGGTCATGACGGAAGCCGACCCGGAGGCGTGGTATCACGTGGGAGCTCTGATGGCCTACTGCGGGCAGAAAGATGCTGCCTTGCGTCTGTTGAAGGCAGCCGTGCAGCAGAATTACTGCGCCTATTCCGCCTTGTTGGGAGATCCGCTGCTCAAGGGTTTGCGGAAGGAAACGGCTTTCAATGAGGTGCTGACAGCGGCAAGCACTTGCCAGGAGACGTTAAAGGAAGGGCGAGAGCAGTAAGAATCGTTTTTCGGGTCCTGGTTTCTAGGGTTGGCTGTCTCCGGCAGACGGGGAAAGAATTTGCGTCGGAGCAGGGGTAGGCCCCATCCTTGTAGGGTGAACTTTCCGGAACGCAGCCACCTCTCGGGCCGCTCGCTGCGGCCAATCCAGCCCTCGGTTCAAACTTCAGTCCTCCGAGCGTTTTTTATAGCCTTCTTGTTCTTGGTTCCTGTTCTACTGCTGGCTTCGGCGCGACGAACCGGCGAGAACGCGGCACATCCGGTCGCGATGTCAGATAACGCGGGGAATCGCCCGACGATTCGCGAAACCCGGATCACAAACTTCCAGGAACTTCCTTACCAGGGATCCCCTGCCGCACTTCCGCAAGATCAGGGACTGGTCGGCCTCCGCATGACACTGCGGCGGTTGAGCACGACGGCGGCCCTGATGCAGACCGTGGCGCATCCGGATGATGAAGATGGCGGAATGCTGACATTGGAGTCGCGTGGCCGAGGCGCGAGCGTGCTGTTGATGACGCTGAACCGTGGTGAGGGCGGGCAAAACAAGGTAGGCAGTAATTTGTCAGATGTGCTGGGCGTGCTCCGAACGCTGGAGTTGCTCGCAGCGGACGAATACTACGGAGTGCAGGAACGGTTTTCGCGCGTAGCCGATTTCGGCTTTTCGAAGAGTGCTGATGAGACCTTTTCCAAGTGGGGCGGACACGACGTTGCGCTGGCGGATATGGTGCGCGTAATTCGGACTTTCCGTCCAGATGTACTGGTGGCGCGGTTTTCTGGCACCGAGCGCGATGGACACGGTCACCATCAGGCATCGAGCATTCTGACGCAAGAAGCGTTCCGAGCCGCAGCCGATCCGAAACGCTTCCCCGAACAGATCGCGCAGGGACTTCAACCGTGGCAGGCGCAGAAGCTGTATATCGGCAATGTGTGTGGCTTTGGAGCGATGACCTGCCCCGATGCGAACTGGACGGTACGACTGAATACCGGCGAGCCTAGCCCCGACTTGGGAATGTCATATGTCCAATTCGCGATGCAGGGTCTACGGCATCAGCTTTCGCAAGGCGCTGCGAATTGGAACGTCGACGCCGGAGATCGCTTCACTTTCTATAAGCTGGTCGATTCGGTGCACCCAGCGAAACTGGACAAAGATGGGCACGAAAAAGATTTTTTCGATGGGCTCGATACAACGTTGCCGGGACTGGCTGCGAGGTTGGGGGCGGAAGAATCGAAACTTCCACAGTTGCGCCGCGAACTGACACAAGTTGCCAACGATGTTGCAAAAGCGGATGGGAGTGCGAAAAGAAATGATCTCGCTGCGACTGCGAAGCCGCTTACGGATGTCGTAGTCGGATTAAGGCGAGCTTACGACGAGGTCGAAAAGGCGAACGTTGGCGCTGGTGTGAAGTCTGATCTGCTGACACGGCTTGACGAGAAGCGCGAGCAGGCAGAGATGGCACTCAATGACGCTCTGCAGATAACGCTGGAGGCAACGGTGGTTTCTCGCGTGGGATCGGATGGTGAGCCTGTGAAGGAGTCCCCGAAAAAAGAAACCGACGCGATGACGACAGTTTCGCCGGGACAAGAATTTCTGGTCGCGGTGAACTTCCATAATGGATCGAACCAACCGGTCTCCATTGATGGGGTGAAGGTGGAAGTACCCGAAGGGTGGGGGACGATTTCTGACAAGACCAGACGGGTTGCGATCAAACCGGGAGAGGATATCAGCGCCGTCTTTCGATTGCATGTGCCCAAGAATCCGGAATATACCCGGCCCTACTGGCACCGCGATAATCCCGATATGGACAGTATTAATCACGTCGATAATGAAAGATACGCGACGCTGCCGTTTCCTCCGCCTGCACTGCGAGCGCGGGTGGAGTATTCGGTGGCGAATGCGGGCGGAGCACCGGGAAAGAACGGCATTAGCGCAACCGTGGTGGCGCGATTCGTGGACGAGGAGGGGAAGGAACGCGCGCGTCCGCTGGCCGTGGTTGCGGCATTCTCCGTGGCTCTGGAGCCGGGTACGCAGGTGATCTCGACCCACAACGGAAGCACTTCGACCGTAAAGGTGGGCGTGACCGATAATCTCACGCGTGACGCGCGCGGCACGCTGCGCTTGGAACTGCCAACCGGTTGGCGATCGGAGCCCGCGCAAGCGGCCGTCGAGTTCAAACGGCGTGGGGAAAAGCAGGACGTTGAGTTCAAGGTGTTTCCCGCTGGTCTGCACGAGAGTCGAGCGCGGGTTCGCGCCCTGCTGGAGGTAGACGGCGAGAAGTTCAGCGAAGGGTACACGCTGGTGACTCGCGAGGATCTCGGCAGCTTCTACTACTATCAGCCCGCGGTACAGAGAGTGAGTATCGTCGACGTGAAGGCGCCGCATGATTTGAAGATCGGCTATATCATGGGCGCCGGCGATGATATTCCAACCGTGCTGCAGCAGGTGGGAATGAACGTAAGTTTAATCTCGCCGGAGAAACTTGCGAGCGACGATCTCGGCGAGTACGGAACCATCGTGCTGGGAATTCGCGCCTACGACACGCAGAAAGATGTGGCGGCCAATAACAAGAGACTACTTGATTTTGTTGCGGCCGGCGGAACGCTGGTGGTGCAGTACAACACTGGCGTCGGAGATTTTAATAGCGGACACTTCACTCCGTATTCCGCGGAGCTGAGCCGCGCACGGGTTTCGGTGGAAGAAGCAGCGGTCGAGATTCTGGCGCCTGACGATGAAGTGTTTCACTCTCCGAACCCGATCACGGCGGGCGATTTTGACGGCTGGGTGCAGGAACGTGGGCTCTACTTCATGGATAAATGGGATGATCATTTCAAACCACTGTTATCCTGCCATGATCCAGGCGAGGACGAGCAGAAGGGCGGGCTGCTGAAGGCAAAGTATGGCAAGGGGACGTATATCTACACGGGATACGCCTTCTTCCGTCAGTTGCCGGCGGGAGTGCCGGGAGCGGTGCGGCTTTTTGTGAATCTATTGAGCGCCGGGCATGAGAAGCACTGATAAGCGGCTAGTGGCTTGTCGGAGTTACTAAAGCTGTGAGGTCCTTGGTATATGAACCGTCGAGAGCCATGGCGGCCTGTTCTAGATGCTGAGGTCAAGAAGTGGAGTGCGAAATCCTGTGCGAGTCTTATCACCGAATTGCGGGACGCGGAGGCCTACGAAGTTGAAGTCGACGGGAGGAAATACATAGTCGAAGTGCAGTTGCTCGAAAACACCGATAAATACGTCCATGTGTGCGTGGACGTGGACGACGGCAGCATCCCAGCATCTTTCCGTCCTCTGAGTGAGAGCTTCATTCGCGAGAAGTAAAAATCTATGGAGAACGACAAACAATGCACGCGATCCGCATTCATTCCTATGGTGGTCCCGATGTCATGCGGTGGGAAGAAGTTCCGACACCGACTCCCGGTCCGGGGCAAGCGTTGATAAGAGTTGAGGCCGCCAGCGTTAACTTTCTTGACGTTCAGAAGCGGCGCGGTGAACTTGTCGGACAAGCGTTCTACCGGCGTGGCCGCGCGGCGGAACCGGATCTGCCAGCGACTCTGGGTAGCCAGGGAGTCGGAGTCGTGCAAGAACTCGGTCCCGAGGTTCGCAATATTAAAGTGGGAGATCGCGTCGTTTTCGTAGGAGATTCGTACGCCACGCATGCTCTCGCCCCGGCGGCATGGCTCACTCCAGTACCCGACGGAATCGGGATTGAGCGAGCGGCCGCGGGCATGAATCAGGGATTCCTGGCTTACGCGTTTACACATTTCGCCTACCCAGTAAAGCAAGGAGATTGGTGCCTGATCCATGCCGCGGCTGGAGGAATCGGACTTCTGCTTTGTCAGATGGCAAAGATGCGCGGGGGCAGGGTAATCGGAGTTACATCGTCTCAAGAGAAGGCGCAATTTGTTAGAGACGCTGGGGCTGACGAGGTCATCATTTCCAAGGAGATTGATATTGCCAAGGAAGCAAGGCGGATCACGGACGGCCGCGGAGTGAATGTTGTTTACGACGGCGTCGGTAAAGATACATTCGAGGCCAGCCTCAATAGCTTGGCTCCCGGAGGATATCTCGTGATCTACGGCCAGTCCAGCGGATACGTGCCTCCGTTTGACCTTATGACCCTGCAGGAAAAGGGGTCGTTGTTTCTGACTCGCACGAACGGAAGCCCGTATTTCAAAGAATATCCTCGCTATGTGGAACAGTTCGTGGCCTGGCTAAAACAGGGGGAACTCTCGATACGGATTGATCGCACGTATGCGCTGGCGGACGCCGCTCAGGCGCATGCGGCATTTGAAAGACGGCAGGTCAGCGGCAGGGTGTTGCTTCTTCCATAACTGCAGTGACGGTACCGGTGTTACCGAAAAAATGCAGTCTCCCTCTCAAAACGATTCGAATTCGCATGGCCTGATCCGCGGGATGGGTCTGGGGAGCGCGACCGCGCTCAACATGATCGACATGATCGGTGTGGGGCCGTTCATCACCATGCCATTGGTGTTGAGCGCGATGGGCGGGCCCCAAGCCATGCTGGGGTGGGTGGTGGGCGCGTTGTTGGCTGTGTGCGATGGGCTGGTGTCTGCGGAACTTGGCGCAGCCCTGCCGGGGTCGGGCGGACCCTATCGCTACCTGAACGAGATTTATGGGCCGCGGAAATGGGGGCGGCTGATTTCTTTTCTATTTATCTGGCAGCTTTCCTTCAGCGCGCCGCTTTCGATTGCTACTGGGTGCATCGGCCTGGCTGGCTACGCGGCCTATTACTGGCCCGGCCTGGAAACGGTATTAGCCGCCCACACTGCGGCATTGCCCATCCCGTGGGCCGGATCACTGCAGGTGAGCTGGGTGGTGACTCCGGGGACTGCGCTCGCGGTCATTATCTGCTTCTTCACGGTGTTGCTTCTCTATCGCCAGATCACCGTGATTGGCCGCCTCACGGAAATATTGTGGCTGGGGGTCATGGGAACCATCGGATGGATTATTTTCGCCGGGCTGACGCACTTCAATGCGGCTCGTGCGTTTGATTTCCCACCAGGCGCATTCACGCTGTCGCGCGGGTTCTTTACCGGGTTGGGCGGAGCCCTCCTGGTGGCTACTTATGATTACTGGGGCTACTACAATGTCTGCTACCTGGGCGATGAAATAAAAGATCCGACGCGGAACATTCCAAGGGCTTTGCTGCTTTCCATTCTGATCGTGGCCTGTCTATATCTACTGATGAACCTGTGCATTCTGGCAGTAGTTCCCTGGCGGGAGATGCTCCAGGCGGGACAGAGCAATAGCGGATTGTACGTTGTCTCATTGTTTATGCAGAGGATTTATGGGCCATGGGCGGCGCGGTTAGTGACCGGGCTTGTAATGGTGACCGCCTTTGCATCGGTCTTCTCACTAATGCTGGGGTATTCGAGGGTTCCGTATGCGGCGGCGCTGGATGGAAACTATTTCAAGGCATTCGCCAAGGTGCACCCCGTATACCGCTTCCCCCATGTTTCACTGCTGTCACTCGGAGTGGTTGCTGCAGCTTTCTGCTTCCTGCGGCTTAGGGACGCGATCGCAGCTTTGGTGGTCATTCGCTTGATTCTGCAGTTTCTGGTACAGGCGATTGGATTGATGGTATTCCGAGTGACACGACCGGATGTGGTGCGTCCCTTCCGCATGTGGCTGTATCCCGTGCCGGCGCTCGTCGCGATCGCGGGGTTTATCTTTATTCTGTTCAATCGAGTGAACTGGCAGAAAGAAATAAGGTATGCGGTGGTGATACTGTTGGCTGGCCTGGCGATTTACATGATTCGCGCCTGGAAAAGCCAGCAGTGGCCGTTCACTTTGGATTCAAAACGAGAGGAACCATTATGAATATGAAGACGCGATTAAGCTGTTTCGTAGTTTCAATTCTGGCGCTGGCCGTTCTCGGTGCGGCCCAGGGAATGAAGGCGAAAGACGAGCATCGGACCGTTACCCAAGTGTTGGACCGAAGCGTAACCAATGTCGAGCATGAGTTTGTTCCGGCGGCAGACGCGATGCCAGAAGACAAATTCGGATTCGCGCCGACGAATGGCGAGTTCAAAGGAGTGCGCACTTACGGTGAGCAAATAAAGCATGTGGCAGCGGTCAACTATATTTTTGGCGCGGCAATACTAAGCGAAAAACCTCCCGTGGATGTTGGCGATGAATCCGGGCCTGCTTCGGTGAAGACTAAAGCCGAGATCCTTACCTATCTGAAGGACTCATTTACCTATGTGCACAAGGCGATTCTGACCATTAACGAGAAGAATGTGGTGGAACCGCTGAAGAGCCCGTTCGGTGAAGGGTCCATCACGCGCCTCGGCATGGCAACTAGCGTAGCGGCGCACTGTTTCGACCACTACGGGCAGATGGTGGTATATCTCCGCATGAACGGCATCGTGCCCCCGGCGAGCCGCTAGGATGGTACGCTTTTGGTTAGTTGCTGAGTAGCGGTCGAAGTCTAGCCTCGGGCGCCGCGCGGAGTGATGGAAGTCAGAAGGAGTTCCGCGGGGAATCCTTTGGTATCAATATGGGAAGCGACAAGTCTTTTCGTCTTCTGCGCCGACACGCGAGGATCCAGAAAAACCACGACCGATGGGCCGGCTCCGCTCAGGGCCGAGCCGAGAATCCCCGGTTTCCCGGTCAACTCCTGCAGGCAAGGCAAGAGCGGGCACAGCGGGGCGCGATAAGGTTGATGGATGCGGTCTTCGAGCGCCGACGCGAGCAAGTCGTGACGCCCCTGCATAAAAGCGGCCAGCAGGAGCATGGAGTTCTGGATGTTGACCACGGCATCCCCACGAGAGTACTGCTCGGGAAGAGCGCGGCGGGCTTCTTTCGTGGACAGGGCCTGATCGGGCACAGCAAGTAGTAGCGGCCACTTCCCTTTCGGCTGGATGCTGACCACTTGCGCTTCTGCTTCTCCCGACATGCGCGCCACCGTGAGACCTCCTATCCAACAGGCGGAGGCGTTATCGGGATGCTGCTCGCGACGGGAGGCTTCGCCGATGATCTGAGAATCCGTCCAGCGCATTCGACCGAAGTGATTCGCTAATGCGATTCCAGCCAAGCGTGCCGCGGCTGAAGATCCGCAGCCTTTCCCGATAGGAATGTTATTTCTGATGCGAAGTGAGAGCGGAATAACTTCCGCAGTGCAAGTTTGGAGGATCTCCCGGTAGGTAGTGAGAATGAGATGATTCTCCAATTCCTGGCAGATCTCCGGATCGCGTCCGGTGGCGCGAATGGAAAAGTCAGCTGCGGGTCGCGCATCGATGGTGATGTAGAGGTCCATCGCCAGCGCGGCGGCATCGAAGGCCGGCCCGAGGTTGGCCGAGGTTCCTGGAAGAGCCAAATGCAATGCGGATGGATTCTTTCTCTTCTTGCTAGACATTCGGGTGCGTGGGATCGGATTTTTCCGCCCGTTCCAAGGTTTGAATTACAGCTTCCAACGTCGCATCGAGGACGACGGGGGGATGGCGCAAGGGGTTCAACAAGTCGCTGTCGCCCTTGTGTTCGGTGCCCGAAAAAAGATCGCCGCGATGGAATTCCATGGTGAAATCCGGATCCTTAAGCAGGTTTCCGGTTAGAACCAGCACCACGGATTCATCAGGCATTACAAAGCCCGTTCGCACGAATTTCTTTAAGCCGGCTAGAGTGACCGCTGAAGCGGGTTCGCAGCCAATTCCTTCCGCGCCGATTTCTGCCTTGGCCTGCGCGATCTCTACCTCGCTCACCTGCTCACAGGCTCCGCTAGTGGCTTGAATTACTTTTACAGCTTTTTCCCAAGAAGCCGGATTGCCGATGCGGATCGCGGTGGCACGAGTCTCCGCCTGTACCCGGACCAACTGCTTCCCTCCCCCCTCGCGTAACGTGCGAACCAAGGCATTGGCACCTTCGGCTTGGATCACCGATAACTTGGGCAGACGGGGAATGAGTTCGATCTCTCGCATTTCCAGCAAGGCCTTGCCGATGGCCGAACTATTGCCCAGGTTCCCGCCGGGCACAATGATGTGGTCGGGCGGTTGCCAGTCGAGTTGCTCCAGCAATTCAAACGCGATCGTCTTCTGCCCTTCCAGGCGAAACGGGTTGATCGAATTCAGCTGATAGACGGGGGCGCGGCGCACAAGTTCCTGGAGCAGGCGAAGGCAGCCGTCGAAGTCCGTTCGAAGTTGGCAGGTCAGAGCGCCGTAGTCGAGCGCTTGCGAAAGTTTGCTCCAGGAAATCTTCCCCTCCGGCACAAGGACCACGCTGCGCATGCCTCCGCGCGCCGCATAGGCGGCCATGGACGCCGACGTATTCCCGGTGGAAGCACACGCAACCCAGCGGTATCCAGCCTGGCGTGCGAAGGTGGAAGCCACCGTCATCCCGGTATCTTTGAACGAGCCGGTGGGGTTCATCCCTTGATGTTTCGCGTAGAGCCGCGGAACACCAGTGCTGCGCGAGGATTGCGGAAGGTCGTAGAGAGGAGTGTTGCCTTCTTGGAGGCTGACCACATGTCGCTCGGATTCCGGTATGGGCAGAAGTTCGCGGAATCGCCACACGCCGCTGAGATCGAGCGCCGCGTTGGAAGAACGGCGTTCCCGCCATACGGATTTCAACGCGGAAGCGCTTAGGCCGGATAACTTCCAGGAATGATCCGTAATCTCCAGCAAGTTGTTGCATTGCGAGCAACGAAAATCCTGAGCAGCGTTCGAGGTCACCGCCCCGCAGCCGATACAGCGGAAAGTAAACGTGGCCTTCGGCAGGCGCGGCTGAGGATCTTGCTTATGCGAGTCGCGATCAGAAGTGGCGGAAAGCGGCATGGAGTGGCGGGTTATTTCTCTCCCCGCAAATATTGGTCGCTCTTATTGATCCAGTCCGCGCGGGGAGGCGTAAAGACATCCAGGTCCACCGTGTCTTCCAGTGCCTCGGCCTTGTGCGGCATGTTGGCCGGAATGCAGAGCACCTCGCCGGCGTGCACGACGATTTCCGTGCCGTCGATCCAGAATTTCAGCGCGCCATCCAGGATGTAGGTCACTTGTTCGTTGTGATGGCTGTGCTCCGGGACGATACATCCCTTTTTCAGGAGTACCCGCGCCAACATAATTTCCTGTCCGACCACGAATTGCCGCTGCAACAGCGGATTAAGATCCTCGAGCGGAATCGTGCGCCACGGAACGTATTGCAACGGCGTCTTGCTGGCCGCGTGTTTGGTGACGGCGCGTTGCGCGCGCGAGTGGGACTTCGCGTTTTTTGCTTTCTTTCGAGCTGAAGCTTTGGATTTCACTTTGGTCGCCATTCGATTCGCACCCGCACACTCTCTGAATATAAGACTCGCTTAGTGAATTTTGCCTGCGTACAACTTCACGGCATTGTCATGCAGATAACCATGGGCCAGCTGAAGCGCACGAGCTTCGCTGATTTCATTTTCCGAGATCATTTCGGCGAGAGCGGCAGCCAAAGCCGTACGCGCCGATTCGGCACCCAGCCAGTAGCTCTCTTCCGCGCCCAG